>NZ_JBAJNS010000001.1:4994375-5300000 GCF_037911585.1 Streptomyces sp. GSL17-111 | reverse complement strand
GTCATCGGGGCGGCCCGGCCCGCCCAGTAGCTGACGGCCGCGGACAGCACGTCCGCGGCCGTCGCCGCGTCGGCGGGAGCCGACCGCGCGAAGGCGTCCCAGCCACGCACGAGGAGGAGCCGCCCGTGCTCCGGCGTATCGGTCCAGCCCAGGTCGGTGAGGGCGTCGGCGAGTCCGTCCCAGTCGTGGCCGAACCGCTCGGGGAAGCCGAGGGTGTCGGCACAGCGGGCCACGAATCCGGAGCCGTCGCCCACCCCGCTCAGGTCCACCGCACGGCTGTCCCAGCCGGCCTCCTCCGGCCCGCGGGAGGGCCCGGGGTCACCCGCGGAGGGGCGCCACCGGTAGAGGCCGGGGGGCAGTGATCCGTCGAGCACTCCGGTGAGGTCCGCTTCGGGGAGCGGGCCGGGTGTCTGGGGGTTGGTCATGGGGTCACCACCGATGTGAGGGTCTCGTCGTGCGGGCTCGCGGGTGCCGCCGTGCCGGCGGGAGGCACGCGGGCACCCCCGCCATGCTGTCAGCCCACCCTGCCCGGGCTCGTTAGGCTGGCCGCTGCAACGATGCCAGCGATCAGGAGGTTCTGACGTGACCGAGCAGAAGCGGCGTCCACTCCCCCACGACTTCCACCCGCCGGTGGCGTCCTTCACCGTCGTCAGCGACGACGTGCGTGAGGGAGCGGAGCTGAAGCCTGATCAGGTGCAGGCCGGGGGCAACACCTCGCCGCATCTGCGCTGGGAGGGGTTCCCGGAGGAGACGCGCAGCTTCGCGGTGACCTGCTTCGACCCGGACGCCCCCACCGGCAGCGGATTCTGGCACTGGACGGTGTTCGACATCCCGGCCTCCGTGACGGAGTTGCCCGCCGGTGCGGGCGGTGGCGACTTCGCCGGGCTTCCGCCGGGCGCCGTCCACGTGCGCAACGAGTACGGCGACAAGGAGTTCGTCGGGGCCGCGCCGCCGCCCGGGGACGGGCCGCACCGCTACGTCTTCACCGTCTACGCGGTGGGGGACGAGAAGCTCGGCCCCGACTCCGACGCCAGCCCGGCCGTCGTCGGGTTCAACCTGCGGTTCAAGGCGATCGGGCGTGCCCATCTGATCGGTGAGTACGAGGTGCCCGCCGGCTCCTGAGCCCACCGGCCGCCCTGTGCCCCCGTCCCGGAGGCGGGGCACAGCGGCGCCGGGCCACCGGCGCACGGCACCCGCGCACCGCCCTTCGCCCGGCCGCCCGCTCACCGTCCGCCGGTGGTCCCGCGCACGTCACCCGCCGTACACGGCGGGGAAATTGCGTTGTCCACGGAATCCCGCAGCGGCACAGTGGGGGCGTCCCGCAGCCGGGCGGGGCGCCGGGGAGGTGGACGGGATGCGCGAGACGCTGATTCTTAACGCGAGCTTCGAGCCGTTGTCGACGGTGTCGCTGCGACGGGCCGTGGTGCTCGTGATGCAGGACAAGGCCGTCGTGGAACAGTCGCATCCCGGGCTGCGGGTGCGGGCGGCCAACGTCGAGCTGCCGGTGCCGCAGGTCATCAGGCTGCGGCGCTACGTGCGGGTGCCGTTCCGACAACGGGCCTCGTGGTCGCGGCGCGGTGTGCTGGTGCGGGACCGGCACCGGTGTGCCTACTGCGGGCGGCGCGCGACCACGGTGGACCACGTCGTGCCCCGGTCGCACGGCGGCGGCGACACCTGGCTGAACACGGTGGCCGCCTGCGCGGAGGACAACCACCGCAAGGCCGACCGCACTCCGGCCGAGGCGGGCATGCGGCTGCTGACGCGACCGTTCGAGCCCACCCCGGCCGACGCGCTGCTGCTGGCCCTGCGGCTGAGGGACGGCGAGACCCTGCCGGAGTGGCTGGCGCTGCCGACTCCCGCGTGACGCTCCCCCGACGGCGGGCGGACGTGCGCGTGGCCCCGGCGAACCGTGCGGTTCGCCGGGGCCACCGGCATGTCCGTGGGTGGTACGGGTCAGTCGATCTCCGGACGCTCCGGGGGGCGCTTGCTCATGCCCGGGGTCGGTGCGGGGATCGTCGGCCCGGCGTCTCCACCGTGCTTCTTGAAACCGTCCAGCGCACCCCCGAGGCCCTTGAGGGCGTCGCCGATCTCGCTGGGGACGATCCAGAGCTTGTTCGCGTCGCCCTCGGCGATCTTCGGCAGCATCTGGAGGTACTGGTAGGAGAGCAGCTTCTGGTCCGGGTCGCCCGCGTGAATGGACTCGAAGACGGTGCGGATGGCCTGGGCCTCACCCTCGGCGCGCAGGGCGGCGGCCTTGGCGTCACCCTCGGCGCGCAGGATCTCCGACTGCTTGTGGCCTTCGGCCTGGAGGATCTCGGACTGCCGGACGCCCTCGGCCTGGAGGATGGCGGCGCGCTTGTCGCGGTCGGCGCGCATCTGCTTCTCCATCGAGTCCTGGATGGAGGTGGGCGGCTCGATGGCCTTGAGCTCCACGCGGTTGACGCGGATACCCCACTTGCCGGTGGCCTCGTCCAGCACGCCGCGCAGCGCCGCGTTGATCTCCTCGCGGGAGGTGAGCGTGCGTTCCAGGTCCATGCCGCCGATGATGTTCCGCAGCGTGGTGACCGTGAGCTGCTCGATGGCCTGGATGTAGCTCGCGACCTCGTAGGTCGCCGCCCGGGCGTCCGTCACCTGGTAGTAGATGACGGTGTCGATGTTCACGACCAGGTTGTCCTGGGTGATCACCGGCTGCGGCGGGAAGGGGACGACCTGCTCACGGAGGTCGACCCGGTTGCGCACCGTGTCGATGAACGGCACGACGATGTTGAGGCCCGCGTTCAGGGTGCGCGTGTAGCGGCCGAAGCGCTCCACGATGGCCGCACTCGCCTGCGGGATGACCTGGACCGTCTTGATGAGCGCGACGAAGACGAGCACCACCAAGATGATCAGGACGATGATGACGGCGTCCACCGTGCCCCCTGGACTCGTGTGTTGACGTGTGTAGTTGACGGACCGTGTCGGTCCGGTCCCGCGTGGGCCATCACATCACGACGGCGGTGGCGCCGTCGATCTCCACCACATCGACCTTACGTCCCGGCTCGTAGGCGTCGTCGGCCTCCATCGCCCGGGCGGACCAGATCTCGCCCCCGATCTTGACGCGGCCACCGCTGCCGTCGACCCGTTCGACCACGACGGCCTGCCGCCCCTTGAGGGCGTCCACACCCGTCGCCAGTTCGGGGCGCTCGGCGCGCATGCGCCGGGCCATGGGCCGGACGACGAGAATCAGGGCCGTCGAGACGACGGCGAAGACGACGACCTGCGCGACGAGACCCCCGCCGAGCGCCGCGACGAGCGCTCCCCCTCCGGCGCCGACCGCGAGCATGCCCAGCTCGGGCATCGCGGTCATGACGAGCGGGATACAGAGCCCTACGGCTACGACGAGCCACCACACCCATGCGTCCACACAGGTCATCATAGGTGCCCGGGACCGCGCGGGACAGGGGCCCGGCGGACCGGTCCAACCTCAGGACAGCGGAAGGCCGTTGGCGGTCCAGCGGTCGCCGATCCGCTCGACCACGAGCGGGAGGCCGAAGCAGCGGGAGAGGTTGGAGGAGTTCATCTCCGTCTCCAGCGGACCGGCGGTCAGCACCCTGCCCTGACGGATCATCAGTACGTGGGTGAAGCCCGGCGGAATCTCCTCCACGTGGTGGGTGACCATGATCATCGAGGGGGCGAAGGGGTCCCGGGCGAGGCGTCCGAGCCGACGGACGAGGTCCTCGCGGCCCCCGAGGTCCAGTCCGGCGGCGGGCTCGTCCAGAAGCAGCAGCTCGGGGTCGGCCATCATCGACCGGGCGATCTGGGTCCGCTTGCGCTCCCCCTCGGAGAGGGTGCCGAAGGAGCGGTCCACGAAGTCGTTCATACCGAGCCGGTCCAGGAAGGCGCGGGCGCGCTCCTCGTCGACGGCGTCGTAGTCCTCGTGCCAGCCGGCGGTCATGCCGTAGGCGGCGGTGAGGACGGTCTGGAGGACGGTCTGGCCGGGGGGCAGCTTGTCGGCGAGGCCGCTGCTGGAGACACCGATGCGGGGGCGCAGCTCGAAGACGTCGACGGAGCCGAGCCGCTCACCGAGGATGGTGGCCTGCCCGGCGGAGGGGAAGAGGTAACTGGAGGCCAGGTTCAGCAGTGTCGTCTTCCCGGCGCCGTTGGGGCCGAGGATGATCCACCGCTCGCCCTCCTTGACCGACCAGGAGACGTCGTCCACCAGAGCCCGACCGTCGCGGACCACGGATACGTCCACCAGCTCCAGTACATCGCTCATGAGCGCGGTTTCTCCCATTGCAGTCGCTTCGCCCGTGCCGGTGGGCACAGTCCCCAGGGAAAACCTACGCCACGTGTCGCCCGCGACGGCGGTCAGGCTTGTCGGGGCCGGGTTCTAGTCTGAAGGGATGCTGGAAGAACCACGTTCGGGGCGGCTGGCCGCCTGGGGGAACGCGCTGCTGGCCGGGGAGGCGTCGCCGGACGAGGCGGCGGTCCGCGTCGTGGCGGAGGACGCCGTCCACCGGGTGAGCGGGCTGCCGGGGGAAGCGGGTCCGGTGGGCTGGACGCTGGCGCTCGGCCGACTGCGCGCGCTCGGGGCGGTGGCCCTGCGGGTGGCGCTCCCGGCGCCGGGGCATCCGCTCGGGTTGAGCGGTCCGCCGGAGTTCAACGCCGCCGCGCTGGAGGCCGGGGAGGCGGTGCTGGCCTCCGGAGCGGCGCTCGGGCTGGTGCCGGACGTCGCGGAGGCGGGTCCGGCCGGGGACGTGCACGTGGAGGTGGTGTGGCGCTGTCTGCCGGTGCGGGAGGCCCCGCCCGCGGACGTGCCCTCGCTCGGGGAGGCCGAGCGGGAGCTCCAGCAGGCACTGCGGGAGGCGACGGAGGCGCTGACGCGGCTGGACGTCGCGGGTTCGGGGCCGGTGGCGCAGGCGGCGCTGGCGGCGTACCAGGCGCGGGCCGAGGCCGGGCGGCGGCTGCTGGCGCCCGGGTATCCGGGCCGGGCGGTCCGGGTGCTGGAGCTGGCGCAGCGGGTGGCGGCGCTGGTGAACATCGCGGAGGCGGTCGAGCCGGGTGCGGCGGTGAGCGCGGGGCAACTCGCGATGCGGGCGGACGTGCTGCGTCCGGTGGAGCGGATGGCGCGGCGGGCGCAGGTCGCGGCGTACAACGCGTACGCGGAGGAGCTGGAGCGGCGGCGCGGCTGAGCCGCGCCGCCGGCGGGGTGCCCCCGTCAGTCGTTGACGCAGGTGTTCCCGAAGGTGGGGTTCAGCGCGGCGATGACGTCGACGGTGTTCCCGCACAGGTTCACCGGGATGTGCACCGGGACGGTGACGACGTTGCCGGAGGCCACGCCCGGGGAGTTGGCGGCCACGGCCTGGCCCTCGGCGTCGGCGAACGCGGTACCGGCCGCACCGCCCACGGCGGCGCCCGCGGCTGCGATGGTGACGGCGACCTTCTTGGCTGCGTTCATGGAAGTTCTCCTGAAATCGTCGACAGGGTGCCTGGCCTTGCGCCTCGGCACGGATACGCGGCGGAGCCGCACGCTGAGCAACGTCGGCGGGCGATGGGCGACACGGGCGCCGGGGCGCCGCCCCCCGTTCGGAGCAACGGCCGGGCACGCCTCGGCCCCCGGGCACGGTGCCCGGGGGCCGGAAGGGCGGCCCCCGGGGCCGCGGGGGTCAGGCGTTGAGGCAGAAGGTGCCGAACGTCGGGTTGAGCAGGCCGACGACGTTGACCGTGTTGCCGCAGAGGTTCACCGGAACGTGCACCGGGACCTGCACCACGTTGCCGGAGCCGACGCCGGGGGACTGGACGGCCGCGCCCTCGGCCGAGGCACCGCCCGACGTGGCGGAGGCCGCTCCGGCACCGGCGGCGACGAGGCCGCCGGCCAGCATGGTGACGGCCGTGATCCTGTTGAACTTCTTCACTTTCCGAGCCTCCTTGGGGGCCGCGACCGGTCGTCGCGGCACGCCCTGGAGAACGGGTGCGGACCGCTCGGGTTGCGGCCTGCGGGCGTTCATCACACGACGGTATGAATCATTCGTAGGAAGAGAACCACGGGCCGCTTCCCGGCGTCTCCGTCGTCCTCACTCCGTGACGCCGTGCCGGACGGCCCACAGGGCGGCCTGGGTCCGGTCGGCCAGGTCGAGCTTCATGAGGATGTTCGAGACGTGCGTCTTGACGGTCTTCTCCGACAGCACGAGTGCGCGGGCGATCTCGCGGTTGGAGCGGCCGTCCGCGATGAGGCCGAGCACCTCGCGTTCCCGGTCGGTCAGCCCCGAGGAGCGCCCCGGGGCCGGCGGCGTGCCCTCCTCGGTGAGCAGCGCCGCCGCCACCTCCGGTTCGAGGATCACGTGACCGGCGTGCACCGAACGGATCGCGCCGGCCAGCGCGTCGGGGTCGATGTCCTTGTACAGGTACCCGGACGCGCCCGCGCGCAGGGCCGGGACGGCGGTGCGCTGCTCGGTGAAGCTGGTGACGACCAGGACGCGGGCGGCGCTGCGCACCTCGCGCAGCCCGCGCAGCGCCTCGATGCCGTCGCTGCCGGGCATCTTGACGTCCAGGAGGATGACGTCGGGGGCCAGCCGCCGGGCCTCCTCCACGCCCGCCGCGCCGTCGGCCGCCTCCCCGACGACCTCGATGTCGTCCTGCACCTCCAGGAAGGTGCGCAGCCCCCGGCGCACCACCTGGTGGTCGTCCACGAGCAGGACGCGGATGCGCTCAGCCACCGGGCACCTCCATCTCGACGCGGGTGCCCTTCCCGGGCTCGGAGCGCACGGTGAGCCGGCCGCCGACGGAGGCGGCGCGGTCGCGCATGGAGACCAGGCCGAGGTGGCGGCCCGCGCGGCGCACCGCGCCGGGGTCGAAGCCCCGGCCGTCGTCGGCGACGCACAGCACGGCGCCGCCCGCGCCGCGCCGTTCCAGCGTGACGGTGACGCCCGCGGCCCCGGAGTGGCGCAGGGCGTTGTGCAGGGCCTCCTGGGCGACCCGCAGGACGGCTTCCTCCTGCGCGGCGGGCAGCGCGCGGACGCCGTGCACGGTGAAGCCGACGGCGGCCGTGTGGGCCCGGTCGAGGACCCGGACCTGGGTGCGCAGGGTGGCGACGAGCCCGTCCTCCTCCAGCGCGGCGGGGCGCAGCTCCACCACGGCCGCCCGCAGTTCGTCGGCGGCGTCGGCGGCGAGCCGGGTGATCTCGTGCAGCTCCGCCTTGGCGCGTCCCGGATCGCGGTCGACGAGCGCGGTCGCCGCCTGGGCGGTGAGGCGCAGCGAGAAGAGCTTCTGCGCGACGGCGTCGTGCAGCTCGTGGGCCAGACGGGCCCGCTCCCCCGCGACGGTCAGCTCGCGGGCGCGCTCGTAGAGGCGGGCGTTGGTGAGGGCGATGGCGGCGTGCTCGGCCAGCAGGCGCAGCAGGTGCTCGTCCTCCTCGGTGAAGGAGCGCTCGTCGTGCGGGCCGGAGGGGCGCTTGTTGGCGAGGAAGAGGGCGCCGAGGACCTCGTCGCCGTCGGCCACCGGCATGCCGAGGAAGTCGGACAGCTCGGGGTGGGCGGCCGGCCAGCCCTCGAAGCGCGGGTCCCGGCGGACGTCGGCGAGGCGCTGCGGGGCGGCGTCGTCGAGCATGGCGGCGAGGATGCCGTGCCGCCGCGGCAGGGGGCCGATGGCCTTCCACTGCTCGTCGCTGACGCCGGCGACGACGAACTGGGCGAAGCCGCCGCGGTCGTCGGGGACGCCGAGGGCGGCGTACTCGGCGTCGAGCAGGTCGCGGGCGGAGTGCACGATCGTCTGGAGGACCTCGCGGACCTCGACCTGGCGGTTCATGGCGAGGAGGGCCGCGCTGACGGCGGCCAGCCCGCTTCTGATCACCATGTGATCACCGTACTCGTATCCGTCGCGCGGGCGCCGGACTCCCGCCGGGCGGCCCCGGTCGGGACGCCCGGCGGGAGGAGGCGTTCACTCGCGCATGACCTCGGGCTCGTGGCGGCGCAGGAGGCGGGAGACGACGAAGCCGCACAGGACCGCCATGCCGAGGAGGACTACCATGTTGAGCAGCCACGCGCTCAGCTCCGGCTCCCACAGCGGGTCGCCGCCCGCCTCCGGGTCCCAGGGCAGCAGCACGTTCAGGTCGGCGGTGTTGCCCATGCCGGCGACCGCCCAGCGCGAGGGCATCAGCCAGGCGAGCTGCTCGATGCCCGCCTTGCCGTAGATCTGGAACAGGACGCCGGTGAAGACGACCTGGACGATGGCGAACATGACCAGCAGCGGCATGGTCTTCTCGGCGGTCTTGACCAGCGAGGAGATGATCAGGCCGACCATCATCGAGGCGAGGCCGAGGGAGATGACCACGAGCGTCATCTCGAGGCCCGGGGAGCCGGAGAAGAGCACGCCCTCGTCGGGCATCTCCCGGGGCAGGAAGCCGATCACACAGATGATGACGCCCTGGACGGCCGTGATCACCCCGAGCACGATGACCTTGGACATCAGGTACGCGGAACGGGACAGGCCGGTGGCGCGTTCCCGTTCGTAGATGACCCGTTCCTTGATCAGTTCACGGACGGAGTTGGCCGCCGCCGAGAAGCACATGCCGACCACGAGGATGAGCATGATGGTGCTCGCGTCGCGGTTGGTCCTGCCCTTCTCCGCCGGGCCGTAGCCGAGCCCGAAGTCGGACGGGATCACGACGCTGACGACGCCGAGCACGGCGGGCAGGATGAGCATGAGGGCCATGAAGCCGCGGTCGGAGGCGATGACCGACGCGTAGCGGCGCATGAGCGTCCACAGCTGCGAGCCCCAGCTCTGCGGTTTCTGCAGCCCGGCCTGGGCCTGGTGCCAGTCGACCTGGACGGGCTGCGGGGCGACGGAGTCGATGTCGGCGGCGTAGAGCTGGTAGTGCTGCGAACCGCGCCAGCGGCCCATCCAGTCGTAGTCACGGTAGTTCTCGAAGGCGGAGAAGACGTCGGCCCAGGAGTCGTAGCCGAAGAAGTTCAGCGCCTCCTCCGGCGGTCCGAAGTAGGCCACCCCGCCGCCCGGTGCCATGACGAGCAGCTTGTCGCACAGGGCCAGCTCGGCGACCGAGTGGGTGACGACGAGGACGGTGCGGCCGTCGTCGGCGAGGCCGCGCAGGAGCTGCATGACGTCGCGGTCCATGCCCGGATCGAGGCCGGAGGTCGGCTCGTCGAGGAAGATCAGCGACGGCTTGGTGAGGAGCTCCAGCGCGACCGAGACGCGCTTGCGCTGTCCGCCGGACAGGGAGGTGATCTTCTTGTCCGCGTGGATGTCCAGCTTCAGCTCGGCGAGCACCTCCTCCACGCGGGCGTTGCGCTCGGCCTCGGCGACGTCGCCGGGGAAGCGGAGCTTGGCGGCGTACCGCAGGGCGGTCCGGACGCGCAGGGCCGTGTGCAGGATGTCGTCCTGCGGTACGAGGCCGATGCGGTGCCGCAACTCGGCGAAGTGCGTGTACAGGTTGCGGTTGTCGTAGAGGACCTCGCCCTGGTTGGCGGGTCGGTAACCGGTGAGGGCCTTGAGCAGCGTCGACTTGCCCGAACCGGAGGGGCCGATGACGGCGATGACCGACTTCTCGGGGACGCCGAAGGAGACGTCGTTGAGGATGGTCTTGCCGCCGTCGACCTGCACGGTCAGGTGCCGGGCCGCGAAGGAGACCTCACCGGTGTCGACGAACTCCTCAAGCCGGTCGCCGACCAGCCGGAAGGTGGAGTGGCCGACGCCGATGATGTCGTTGGGGCCGATGCGGCGGCGGTCGTTGCGCGGGAGCTGCTGACCGTTGACGTAGGTGCCGTTGTGGCTGCCCAGGTCGCGGATCTCGAACAGGCCGTCCGGTCCGGCGAGGAACTCGGCGTGCAGCCGGGAGACCTGGAGGTCGGAGACGACCAGCTCGTTCTCCAGCGCACGACCGATGCGCATCACTCGTCCGAGTGACAGCTGGTGGAACGTCGTCGGGCTGCGGTCGCCCCGGCCGGCGCCCTGGACCTCGTGGAGGGAGGCCCCCTGCTGGGCGGGCACCGCGTGCTGCGGCGCGTGGTGCTGGGGGGCATGGTGCTGGGGCGCCGGCTGCCAGCCCTGCGGCTGCGATGCGTAGGCGGCCTGCTGCGGCGCCGCCTGCTGCTGCGCCCAGCCGCCGTGCGGCTGCTCGGCCTGCTGCGCCTGCTGCGGAGCCGTCGCGGGCGCGGTGAACACCAGGCGCGGCCCGTCGGTGGCGTTACCCAGATGCAGTACCGTGCCGGGGCCGATCTCCAGCTGCTGGACGCGCTGCCCCTGCGTGTAGGTGCCGTTCGTGCTCCCCGGATCGTCGATCACCCAGGAGCGGCCGCCCCACCGCAGCGTGGCGTGCCGCCACGAGACGCGTGCGTCGTCCAGGACGAGATCCCCCTGGGGGTCACGCCCCAGTACGTACGACCGGGACGGGTCGAGCGTCCAGGTCCTGCCGTTCAGTTCCAGTACGAGTTCCGGCACTCCATGCCCCACAGATTTCTTCCCCCGAGCTACCCCCTGCCTGGAGGGTCTAGGGATGGCGAACATCGTGGGGAACTATTCCAGGCCGGGCCCGTGGACAGGAAGTCGGGCCACGCGAACCCGTGCCCCGACCCGGCGGAATCCGCCGCGAGCACACAAGGCGGACATCCGCGAGCGCCGGCGCGGGCACCCGTCCGGGGTACGGACAGGAGTACGAGGGGGCGGCACCTGCCGATACGGTGGAACCACCATGAGCGCGACGCAGACTCCCCCGCTCCCGCCCGGCATGCCCGGCGAGGACGCTCCCACCCTGCTGGTCAAGATCTTCGGCAAGGACCGTCCCGGCATCACGGCGGGCCTCTTCGACACCCTGGCCGCCTACGGCCTCGCGGTGGTGGACATCGAGCAGGTCGTCACCCGGGGCCGGATAACGCTGTGCGCCCTGGTCACGGCGCCGGACGGCACGGGCTCCGGGACGAGCGAGGGGGCGCTGCGGGCCACCGTGCACAGCTGGGCCGAGTCGCTGAAGCTCCAGGCCGAGATCATCTCCGGGCACGGGGACAACCGGCCGCGTGGTGTGGGCCGTTCGCACGTGACGGTGCTGGGCCAGCCGCTGACCGCCGAGTCGACGGCGGCGATCGCCGCCTGCATCACCGGCGCGGGCGGCAACATCGACCGCATCTTCCGACTGGCCAAGTACCCGGTGACCGCTGTGGAGTTCGAGGTCTCCGGCGCGCTGACGGAACCGCTGCGGACGGCGCTGGCCACCGAGTCGGCGGCCCTCGGCGTGGACGTCGCCGTCGTCGCCTCCGGGTTGCAGCGGCGCGCCCAGCGGCTCGTCGTGATGGACGTCGACTCCACCCTGATCCAGGACGAGGTCATCGAGCTGTTCGCCGGGCACGCGGGCTGCGAGGACAAGGTGGCCGAGGTGACGGCGGCCGCCATGCGCGGTGAGCTGGACTTCGAGGAGTCGCTGCACGCCCGCGTCGCCCTGCTGGCCGGGCTGGACGCCTCCGTGGTGGACGAGGTCCGGCGGCAGGTGCGGCTCACGCCCGGCGCGAACACGCTCGTGCGCACGCTGAAGCTGCTCGGCTACCAGGTGGGCGTGGTCTCCGGCGGCTTCACCCAGGTGACGGACGAGCTCAGGGAACGGCTGGGGCTGGACTTCGCCTCGGCCAACACACTGGAGATCGTCGACGGCAAACTGACCGGCCGGGTGACCGGGGAGATCGTGGACCGTGCGGGCAAGGCGCGGCTGCTGCGCCGGTTCGCCGAGGAGGCGGGCGTCCCACTGGCGCAGACCGTGGCCATCGGTGACGGCGCGAACGACCTGGACATGCTGAACGCCGCCGGTCTGGGCGTGGCCTTCAACGCCAAGCCGGTCGTGCAGGAGGCCGCGCACACGGCCGTCAACGTGCCGTTCCTCGACACCGTGCTGTACCTGCTGGGTATCACCCGGGAAGAGGTGGAGGCGGCCGACGCGGCCCGGTGACCCGGGCCGGGCTCGGGCCCGGCCACGGTCCGGCCCCGGTCTCAGGCGTGCGGGGCCGGACCGGCGCGGTCAGGCGTGCGGGGCCCAGAAGTCCACGAGACGGCCGGCGCCGGGCTCCACCGACTTCCAGGAACCCTCCACGGTGAGGACCGCCATCGCGGAGGTCGGGAAGCCGCGCTCCATGCGGCCGCGTGCCTCCGGCTCCGCGGAGCCGGTCAGGACCTCGGCCAGCCCCTGCATCCCGGGGTTGTGGCCGATGACGAGGAGCTCGCGGACGTCGTCGGGCACCTCGTTGACCACGGCGATGATCTCGCCGGGCGACGCGTCGTACAGACGCTCCTCGTAGACGGTCCTGGGGCGCTTGGGCAGCTGCGGCACGAGCAGCTTCCACGTCTCGCGGGTGCGGGCGGCGGTCGAGCACAGGGTCAGCTCGGGGCTGATGCCCTGCGACGCCAGCCAGCCACCGGCCAGCGGGGCGTCCTTGCGGCCGCGTTCCGCCAGCGGCCGCTCGTGATCGGGTACCTCGGGCCAGTCTGCCTTGGCGTGTCGGAGTAGGACCATCCTGCGGGGCTGATCGACGCTCATGCCTTCCAGCTTCGCACGAAACCGACCACCGGGCTCAGGCTGTTGACGACTTGCGTCCCTCAGGCGGAGCCGAGGCCGTTCAGCTTCTCCCACAGCGCGGAGGCCACCTCTCCGAAGCCGCTCGCCGTGTCGGTTGCCGCGCCGCCTGAGCCCTGCCCGCCGCCGAGCAGCAGCAGGGCCAGCAGGAGCGTGAAGACGGCCACGGGGAGCGGGAGGGCCCACCAGCGCAGCCGCGGACCCGTGGCTCCGTCGTGCCCGCGGCGGGGGGTCGGGTGGGCGCCGGCGGCGGTCGTCATCGGCTCGCCTTTCGTCGGGGCGTTCGGTGCGTCGAGCGGTACCTCGACGCTAGGCCGCGCGACGGCACGGGCCTACCCGGGAAGCCACCCACCCGTCCCTGACCTCGCCCCCCTAGGGGTCGGTGGGGCTACCCCCACCCCTCCCGCCGTCTGCGGTCGGACGCGCGTCACGGGCGGTGCGTCGCCGTCCCACGGCCCGTGCCGTCGTCCCACGGGGTGCCAAGCCGGTCCAGGACGGCCTCGGCCAGCTGACGGAACTCCCGGTAGCAGGTCTTCACGTACTGCTGGGTACTGCCCAGCGCACCGTCGGCCGGACGCAGGTCGAACATCGGTTTCCGGGCGTCGTGGGCCAGCGGCATGAGGCTGCGGTAGTTGCGCAGGGTGGCGATGCGGTGCCGGTCGTCCTTGGCCGGGGACGACTCTCCGAGCACGGCGGCCGTGTAGACCCACGGGATGCGCTGGAGCCATCGCTGGTACGCCTTGACGGGGCGGTCAAGACGCATTTCGGGCTGCATGATCACGTAGCCGAGGGGGCGCATGTCCGCGTTCGGTGCCGAGATACCGGCGGGTACTCGGGGCAGGACGAGCGTCTGCCAGTCGGTTCGCCACTGGCGCAGCGTCGGTCCCAGGTTGCTCAGGCCCTTCAGGGAGAAAAGATCCGCCGCCAGGGGCATGAGCACGGTGTCGGCCGAGATGAGTGCGGCGCGGTTGATCGCGCCGAGGTTCGGCCCGACATCGATCAGGACGACGTCCGCCTCCACTGCGGCCACGGCCTGTTCGATGATGCGGTGGAACGCGGTGGAGGTGCGGATCGCCGCGATGTCTCCTCCGTAGGCCCGGGACCACTCGTTGGACAGCTTGTCCTCGAACCGACTCAGGTCCAGGCTGCCGGGAAGCAGCCACAGACCCGGTTCGAGCTGAGCGGGCTCGACGTGTGCGACGTCACCGGTGCCCTCCATGATCGGCCGAACCGCGTCGGCGATGGTCTGGCCGCTGCGCACCCGGCCGGTGCCGGGCGGGCCTCCCGGAGCGGCCCCCTGATCGATGAGCTCGGAGCTGTTCTCCCACAGCTCCTCGATCTCCGTCTCCTCCAGGCACATCGAGGTCAGGTTCGCCTGCGGGTCGAGGTCCACCGCCAGCACGGTGAGCCCGAGCCGTCGGATCATGTGGGCCAGGTGGTAGGACAGGGTCGTCTTTCCCACACCGCCTTTGTTGTTGAACAGCGCGATCGATGTCATGCCGCACTCCGGATGACGACGGCCCACGAGAAGTCGTCGACCTGGAACTCGGCCGCCGGGTTCCCGTTGTTCTCCAGCGCCTTCCGCACCCGGCCCACTCCGCGGCCGAACCGGTTGACGTATCCGAGCCCCTTCATCGCAGCGGCGAGGGAAGGATTGCGGTAGTCCGTCACACGGTCGAAGTTGTCGGCGCGCACCTGGCCGAACGGACCGCCGGGGTTGGTCACCTCGATCCTGTCCTCGAACCAGACGATCCGCGTCGGGGCGTAGGACGTCTCGTAGTTGCGGTGCATCAACGCGTTCATGCAGACCTCCCGCAGTGCCTCCAGCGGATAGTCCGGCCGGGGCGTCTCACGGAAGCCGTCCTCCGTGAGACGCGTGCGCAGGTTGCTGCGCAGCAGGGGTTCGAGGCGGGCGGACAGCGCGACCAGGTTCTGTCGCAGTTCCTGCTCGTCCGCGACCGGGGCGTCGAGGTCCGTGCCCTGGTAGCGGACGAACTGCACGTAGGCGCCCGGAATGTAGCTGCCCGGATCGAGGCCGATGGCGAGCAGGCCGAGCGCGGTGGGGCGACCGTCGGGAGCGACGAGGTTCAAGGAGGAGAGCTGGACCTCGATCGGCCGACCGTTCTCCTCGATCACCTCAGGGGCGACCATCGAGGGCAGGTAGGACTGCCGAAAGACGTCCAGGTCCAGGTCGTCCTGGTGAGCCAGGGTGACGGGCCGCGTGTCGAACGGCTGGTCCGCTGCCCTTCTGCGCTCCTCCAGGACGCGCTCGTCCTCCCGTCCGGCTCGGCGGGTGGTCGGGCCGGGGCGCACCCAGACGACGCCCTCGAAACGCACCGGTGGGGAGGCGCTGGCGCTGACCCGGACGCGGACCACCGGCTTGCCCCGGAACCGTCCGCGCTCGACGGTGAGCGAAGGGCGGTCAAGGATGCGACCGTCGTCCCGCAGATCGGTGAGTTGCAGCAGCGCTCGGTCACTGTCATCGACGCCGTCCACGGGTTGCCCCGTGTCGTCGACCCCGATCAGGACGTCCCCGCCGCCGTGCCCGCAGAGGTCGTTGGCCATGGCGCACACGGCCTTCCCGATGGCGTCACCGCATCTCCCCTCCCGCTTCGCGGTGCTCTTGAACTCCAGCGTGGGGCCCTCCTGCGTGCCGAGGAGGTCGGCAAGGTCTACGTCGTCTGCGCTCACGGGCGCCATTGTGCCGTGTCGACGGAGGCGGAAGGGCCGGTCGGTCGGCGCGGCCGGGGCGTCAGGGGCGGGGTGGGCGGGGGGTGAGGACGGCCCAGACGGTCTTGCCGCCGGGCGGGCAGGGCTCGGTTCCCCAGGCGTCGGCGAGGGTCGTGACGAGCATCAGTCCGCGTCCCGTCTCGTCCTCCGCGCCGGGGGTCGGGGCGCGCAGCGGGACGTGGGTGCCGCGCGCGTCGGTGACCTCGGCGAGGACGCTCCCGGCGACCGGGTCGTGGGTGAGAGCGACCCGGAAGTCCCGTCCCTGGACGCGGCCGTGGAAGAGGGCGTTGGCGGCCAGCTCGGCCACGACGACCTCCGCCCGTTCCGCCACCTCCGGCGGCACGCCCCAGGTGCGGAACTGGTCGGCGGCGAGCAGGCGGGCGAGCCGGGCGCCCCGGCGGGTCGAGGAGTAGAGCTGGCTGAACGTGCGGACGGCGGGGCGGTGCTGGCGTTCCAGGGAGTCCATGAGGGCCACTTTGGTGGCCCCTCTACGCCGTTGACCAGGCATGACGCTCGTACCTAGGGTCACCGTACGCTGACGCGGAGTCGCGGGTACGGCAACGGCAGGGCGGGCCTGTAGGAGTGCTGCGCCGGGGTGGGCGCGCTACGCACCGCGATGCTGGTTATCGTACCGGTGACCGGGGGGAACGGGCCAGGACGTGAGGGTGGGGGCGTCGCGTGCGACTGACCGAGCACATCGCCGCCGTGCGGGCGGGACAGGGCGACCCGCACGCGATGCTGGGCGAGTTCCGCAGAACGCCCGTGCTGCTCCCGCACCCGGAGGACGGGCTGCGGGTGGGGACGTGGGGCGGGTTCCAGTGGATCTACGCCTTCACGGACGAGGAGCGGCTCGCCCGGTTCGTGGTGGCGCGCGGCGCGCGGCCGGACGAACCGGTGGCGTACCGCTCGGTGCTGGGCGCCCGACTGCTGGACGCCGTCGTGCCGAGCCTGGACGCACCGACCGGCGTCGCCCTCGACGTCGACGACGAGGCGACGTCGATGCTGTTCCCGCCCGTGCGCGGCATCGTCCCCGACGGGGCGGCCGTCGACCGTACCGAGGACACGACCGCGCGAGAGGCGCAGCGATGAGCGGCGAGAACGACGACCTGCGGGTCGCTCCGGAGACGGTGCACCTGCTCACCAAGGGCATCAACGACGCGATGGCCGAGCTCCGCACGTTCACCTCGGAGACGAGCGCGCTGCGCGGCTCCGGGTTCAACGACCTGACGCTGACGACGATGGAGGCCGGCGCCCCGGGACTCGCGGAGGCCCTCGACGGGTTCTGCGGGAACTGGGAGTGGGGGGTGCGCGGGCTGATGGCGCGGGCGAACCTCGTGGCCGAGCGGCTGGACCTGGCGGCGGGTCTGGTCTGGGCGGAGGACGCGTACTGGTCGGCGAAGTTCAAGTACGCGCTCAACGGCTTCTCCCCGACCGGCAATCCGCACCTGACGCAGGAGGAGGTCGCCGAGCAGAGCTACGCGGACATCCTCACCCCCGACGCCCCGGACTTCAGCCCGGAGTCGTTCGCGCGGGCCCGCGAGGACATCAAGGGCACCTGGACGGGCGAGGGGCCCGGCGCGGGCGGTGAGGGCTGATGCCCGACTTCCTCGACGACGCCAAGGACTTCGTGGGGGAGAAGAGCGGCAACGTCGTCGACGACCTGGGGGACGCCGGGGCGGCGGGGCTGGACTTCGTCGGCGCGGAGGGTGTGGCGGACACGGTCCGGGAGAAGTCGGACTCGGCGGCGAACTGGCTGGGCGCGGACGTCGCCGAGATGGCGCTCGGCGACACCGACGACGCGAAGAAGCTCGTGCACGGCAGCCCGGGCAAGCTGCGCTCCACCGGGCAGCACCTGCTGAACCTCAAGGACGCGTTCGACACCGTCGGCGCCGGCATGAAGGGCGTGGACCCGAGCGATCTGCGCGGGGAGACGGCGCAGGCGTTCGAGGAGAAGATCTCGGCCGAGCCCAGGAAGTGGTTCGAGGCGGCGGACGCCTGCCAGATGGCGGGACAGGCGCTGAAGGACTTCGCGGACACCGTGGAGTGGGCCCAGGGCGAGGCCGCCTCGGCCATCGAGCTCCACCGCCAGGGGCAGAAGGCTTCGAAGGAGGCGCGGGCGGCGCACGAGAGCGAGGTCGAGGCGTACCGCCTGGCCTTCATCGCCCACAACTTCAACCGCGACAACCCCCTTCCGTCGGAGCCGAAGCCGTTCTCCGACCCCGGCACGGCCGACGTCGAGGCCGCCGTGGAGAAGCTGGAGGAGGCGCGGCGGCAGCGCGACGAGGCGGCCCGTGCGGCGCAGCGCATGGTGGCCGCCGCCCGGGACGCGGCGCCGCCCAAGCCGTCGCTGAAGGAGCAGATGGACTCCGACGCCGAAGGGATGAAGCTGGGGGTCCAGCACTTCGGGGGCGGCGTCCTCGAAGGCGGCACGGACCTGTTCCTGTGGGGCCGCAAGCACAGCGTGATCGACCCGTACAACCTCACCCACCCGGGTGAGTACCTCACCAACCTCAACTCCAGCGTCCACGGCATCGCGACGACCGATCCGCGCACCATCCCCAGCACGATGATGCAGGCGATGCGCAACGACCCGGCCGAGTTCCTCGGCACGCTGGTGCCGGAGCTGATCGGCACGAAGGGTGCGGGGCTGCCCGGCAGTGCCGGGCGGCGGGCGGCGGGCACGATCGACGACGTCGCCCCCAGCCGGCCGCACGTCGAGCGGAAGGAGCCGGGCCAGGCCGAGACCCAGAACAAGCAGAAGTCCACGGACAACACGGACCCGGTCGACCTGGCGACCGGCATGATGTTCCTGCCGCAGACCGATGTGGCCCTGCCCGGCGCCCTGCCGCTGGTCTTCAGCCGCCAGGTCGACTCCGGCTACCGCTCGGGCCGCTGGTTCGGGCCGTCCTGGGCCAGCACCGCCGACCAGCGGCTGGAGATCGACGCGAAGGGCGTCATCCTCGTCACCGAGGACGGCCTGCTCCTGGAGTACCCCCACCCCGCGCCGGACGTCCCCACCCTCCCCGCACGCGGGCCGCAGTGGCCGCTGGAGCGGCACCCGGACGGCGACTACACCCTCACCGACCCGGACACCGGGCACGTGCGCCGCTACACCGGCCTGGAGGAACCGGGCGCGAACGGCGTCGCGCTCCTGGCCGAGATCAGCGACCGCAACGGCCACACCCTCACCTTCAGCTACGACGAGGCGGGCACCCCCACCGCCATCGCCCACTCCGCCGGGCACGTGCTGCGCCTGACGGCGTCCGAGGGCCGCATCACCGCCCTGGACCTCGTCACCGACGACGGCCGGGCCACCCCCGTCGTCCGCTACGGCTACACCGACGGCGAACTGACCTCCGTCACCGGCTCCTCGGGCCTGCCCCTGCGGTTCGAGTACGACGCCGAGCACCGCGTCATCGCCTGGATCGACAGCAACGAGCGGCGCTACGACTACGTCTACGACGACCGGAACCGCTGTATCGCCGAGGGCGGCACCGAGGGCCACCTGTCGATCCGGCTCTCCTACGACGAACGCGACGAGGCGACCGGCCACCGCGTCACCACCCTCACCACCGCCGAGGGCCACGTCACCCGCCACCTCGTCGACGACGCGGGCCGGGTCGTCGCCGTCACCGATCCGCTCGGGCACACCACCCGCACCTCCCACGACCACCGCGGCCGCGTCCTCACCCGCACCGACGCCCTGGGCCGCACCACGGCCGTCGAGCGGGACGCGGCGGGCCGCCCGGTCACCGTCACCCGGCCCGACGGCACGCGCACCGCCGTCGAGTACGACGCCCTCGGGCTGCCGCTGACCGTCACCGGGCCCGACGGCACCTGGCGGCACACCTACGACGAGCGGGGCAACCGCACCTCCGTCACCGACCCGGCCGGCACCACCACCCACTTCGGATACGACGACGCCGGGCACCTGGCGTCGGTCACCAACGCCCTCGGCGCCACCACCCACGTCACCTGCGACGCCGCCGGGCTGCCGCTGACGATCACCGACCCGCTCGGCGGCGTCACCCGCTACGCCCGCGACGCGTTCGGCCGCGTCACCCGCGTCACCGACCCGCTCGGCGCCGTCACCCACCTGGAGTGGAACACCGAGGGCAAGCTGCTCTCCCGCACCGGCCCGGACGGCGCCACCGAGCGGTGGACCTACGACGGCGAGGGCAACTGCGTCGCGCACACCGACCCGGCGGGCGGCGTGACGACGTACGAGTACACCCACTTCGACCTGCTCGCCGCGCGCACCGGCCCCGACGGCGTGCGCTACGCCTTCGAACACGACACCGCCCTGCGCCTGCGTCAGGTCACCGACCCGCAGGGCCGGGCCTGGAGCTACACCTACGACCCGGCCGGGCATCTGACGTCCGAGACCGACTTCGACGGCCGCACCCAGGCTTACGCCTACGACCCCGCAGGCCACCTCATCGCCCGCACGGGCCCCCTCGGGCAGGTCAGCCGCTTCGCCCGCGGCCCGCGCGGCGAGATCCTGCGCAAGGACGCCGACGGCGCCGTCACCGACTACACCTACGACACCGCCGGACGCCTGCTCAGCGCCGTCAGCCCCGAGGCGGAGCTCTACCTGCACCGGGACCGGGCGGGGCGCGTCAAGTCCGAGACGGTGAACGGCCGCACCACCGCCTTCAGCTACGACCGGCTCGGCCGCCGCACCCGCCGCGTGACGCCCATGGGCGCCGTCACCACCTGGGAGTACGACGCGGCCGGCCGCCGCACCGGCATGACCTCCGGCGGGCGGAGCCTGACCTTCGCGCACGACGCCGCAGGCCGCGAGACCCACCGGACCATCGGCGACGGCCTCGCCCTGACCCAGCACTGGGACCCGGCGAACCGCCTCACCGAGGCCGTCCTCACCGGCGCGGCCCCCGACCCGGTCACCCACCGCAGCTACGCCTACCGGCCCGACGGCGCGCTGACCGCCGTCCACGACCTTCACACCGGCAGCCGCCGCTTCGACCTCGACGCGGCGGGCCGCGTCACCGCCGTCCACGCGGCCGGGTGGACCGAGTCCTACGCCTACGACGACACCGGCAACCAGACGCACGCCGCCTGGCCCGCCGAGCACCCCGCCCACGAGGCCACCGGCCCGCGCACCTACACCGGCACCCGCATCACGGGCGCCGGCCGCGTCCGCTACGAGCACGACGACGCGGGCCGCCTGGTGCTGCGCCAGAAACCCCGCCTCTCCCGCAAGCCCGACACCTGGCGCTACACCTGGGACGCCGAGGACCGCCTCACCGCCGTCACCACCCCCGACGGCACCCGCTGGCGCTACCGCTACGACCCCCTCGGCCGCCGCACGGCAAAGCAACGCCTGGCCGCCGACGGCGAGACCGTCGTCGAGGAGGTGCTGTTCGCCTGGGACGGCCCCACCCTCATCGAGCAGACCACAACCGCACCGGACCTCCCCCACCCCGTCACCCTCACCTGGGACCACCAGGGCCTGCACCCCGTCGCCCAGACCGAACGCCTCACCGACGCGACCGGTCAGCGCGAGATCGACAGCCGCTTCTTCGCCATCGTCACCGACCTCGTCGGCACCCCCACCGAACTCGTCGACGAGACCGGCGCCGTCGCCTGGCGCACCCGCTCCACGCTCTGGGGCCACACCACCTGGAACACGGACGCCACCGCCTACACCCCGCTCCGCTTTCCCGGCCAATACAGTGACCCCGAAACCGGCCTCCACTACAACGTCCACCGCTACTACGACCCCGAAACCGCCCGCTACACCACCCCCGACCCCCTCGGCCTCTCCCCCGCCCCCAACCCCACCACCTACGTCCACAACCCCCACACCTGGACCGACCCCCTCGGCCTGGCGCCGGACTACGAGGACTCTCGCGAGAGGTTGTATCGAGCGCCGCACGCTGGAAACCGAGAGTCCGAGGCGTTTGGGCTCGATCCGAGCAACCACCCTCATACCGAACTGGGCGGGCCAGGAACCGCATACCTCGGCGACTCGGAAAGAGTTGCCCAACAGTATGCGGCGCAAGGAGTGTACGAGGACGGCTACCACGAGTACGTGATGAAGTCAGAATTTCGTGAGTCTTTTCCCCCAGAACAGTACCGCACCAGCCACGACAATAAGCCTGGCGAACACCAGTGGATTATCCCTCAAAGCGAAATCACTCGCTTTAACGAATTCATCGAAGAAGTGCACTGGATAAACTTCTACAACGGATACACCTGGAAGGGGTGACTCGAGAGCATGTCCACCAACGCCATTCCATCACCCGCTAACCCATCTCCAGGAGATGTACACCGGGGAGTCGTGCAAGAAGTCACAGATTCCGGCGCATTCATTTCATTTCAAGGATGCATCGGCTTGGTGACAGTGCCGAATCTCGCATGGACACGCATTGATTCGCCGCGCGACGTCATCTCTGTCGGAGACGACGTGACGGTGGTAGTGCTGGCTGTAGACGAAGCGCGCAGTAGAATTTCTCTCTCAATCAAAGATCTACAACCCGATCCATTGCTCGAGTTCGCTACTCAGTTTTTGGGAGAAGAGATCAGTGGCAAGGTTACGAAGGTTGCCCCGATCGGCATCTTTCTGAGAATCTTCCCCGGCCTCGAAGGACTGCTACCGGCAGAGGAGTTGCACCAAATGCAAACAGATTGGCACAATCTGCGAAGTGGAACCGTCATGGATGTCAAGGTATCGGCCGTCAACGTTCAGCTACGTAGAATCGCTCTGTCTCTGACGAAACGAGCGAACTAACTCTATCAGCCGCCGGAGTGCAGCGGCTCATCGGGCGCATCGCACGGTACGAAGCCCGATTCCGAGCAGACAGGATTCTCGGGGAACGCGAGTATGTCCGCAGCGTGGAGTCGTGGGACTACGGCCGGGCCACTGGGATGGCACGGTGGGTTCTGGCGGCGCGCTACTGCACCCTGAAGGAAGCAGAATGGTGACCGCGTTCCACATCCTCGTGACGGAACCTGAGAGCCCTTGGTTGACGATTCCATGGAAATGACTGTGGGAAGTGCAGACCTTGACGGTGAGGAACCAACACCTCCTGTCTGCGGGCTCGACCGGTCAGCCGGGCACGACAGCTCCAGCTCACACCACAAATGAGAGGCGCTGATGACCGCCAATTTGCCGCACTTCCGCTATCACCCGGACCCACTCTCGACCGGGTCCATCAGTGCGTCCACAGAAACGTGTGCCTGCTGCAGGCGAGACAGAGGGTGGATCTACACGGCGCCCTTCTACACAGCTCAGGACGTCAGCGGGCGTTTCTGCCCCTGGTGCATAGCGGACGGGAGCGCCGCTGAACGCTTCGCAGGTGATTTTGTCGACTCTTACGGACTCGTCGGTGTCAGCCAGGACGTCTTGCACGAAGTCACTCGCCGCACCCCAGGTTTCAGTGCCTGGCAAGACCCGTACTGGCTCGTCCACTGCGGCGATGCAGCAGCCTTCGTGGGCGAGGTGGGATACGCCAAGTTGGCAGCGCACCCCGAAACGCTCACCCGGTTGCGAGACGACATGCGTGTCGATGGCTGGCACGACGAAAGACGACTCGAGTGCTTTCTCGCGGGCTTGGGCTCTGGGCCAATGGCCATGCTCTTCCGCTGCACCGAGTGCGGCACTCATCTTGCCTACCCCGATGTTCCGTAAAAAAACTCATGCCTCTCTGATGCGCCAGAAGCCGAATGTCATCACGAGGACCCGGTTGGGCCTGGCCCGCGGCTGAGACCGCACGTGGGTTCAGTAGCTCTGCGTGAGGCTGACTCATTAATGACGCCGCATGGCAAGTAGTTGACAGGTGATTGCTGTCCGGGCTGTGCGCTGCCTACGCTCCGGTGGAGCACGACTTCTCATCGGATTTCACGGCAACGGGGGTTCTACGTGGTACTGGAGAGTACGAGCACGCTCAGCGAAACGGTGCCGAAGGTCGACGGCCGAGCGGTCATCGGAAACACCTGGGAGTTCAAGAAGGACCGCCTTGAACTCTTCCAGCGCACGTTCGAAACCTGTGGCGACCTGGGGGTCTACTCGCTCGCCGGTGACGACGTCTTCCTGGCCAACTCCGTCGAGTTGGTGCACGAGATCCTGATCAAGAACGGCAGCCTCTTCGAGAAGACCGACCGCTTCCGCGCGTTCGCCCGGCCGCTGTTGGGCGACGGGCTCCTCACCGCCACGAATGAGGACCACAAACGGAATCGCAGGCTCATCCAGCCGAGGTTCCGCACCGCTGTGATCCGGAACTCCGCCGACTCCGCCGCCCAGGTCGCGGGAACAGTGGCAGAACGGTGGGAGGACGGCAGCGTCATCGACGTGCGCCGGGAGATGGTCCGGCTGGTCCTGGGCATGGTCGGCCGGAACCTCTTCAGCAAGGACATCCTGGGTGAGGCGGACGATCTCGGCAACGCCCTCACGGACGCCATCCACGGGTTCGACTCGCAGGCCAGCGCACTCGTCCCGCTGACCATCGGCTGGCCGACACCGGCGAACCTGCGCTACCGCAGCGCCATCCGGCGGCTGGAGCGCACCTTCTACACGTTCCTCGCCGAGCGTCGCGCCATGGACGAGAAGCCGGACGACTGGCTGAACCTCCTCATGGAGTGCACCGACGACAACGGGATGCCCTTCGACGACAAGGAGATCCGCGACGAGGCGCTCAACATGTTCATGCCCGGGCATGAAACCACCGCGACCGGCCTGGCCTGGAGCTTCCACCTCCTGAGCAAGCACCCCAAGGTCTACGACAGGCTCCTCGCGGAGTCCGACGAGGTGCTGGGTGGCCGACTGCCGACCCTGGAGGACCTCGACCGACTGCCCTATGCGCTCCAGGTCTTCAAGGAGGCCATGCGGCTGTATCCGCCGGTCTACATGTTCTCCCGGCAGGCGATGGCCGACGTGGACATCCTCGGCCATCGCATCCCGGCCGGCGCCAGCGTCATCTTCAGTCCCTACGTCCTGCACCGGCGCGCGGACTACTTCCCCGACCCGCAGCGCTTCGACCCCGACCGGTTCGCCCCGGAGGCCGAGAAGACGATGCGGCGCCACGCCTACATCCCGTTCGGCGCGGGCCACCGGGTCTGCATCGGCAACCACCACGCGCTGCTCGGTGGCCACGTCGCCCTGGCCACCATCGCCGGTCAGGTGCGCCTGGAGTCGCTTCCCGGGCCATCGCCGGTCAAGGAACCGATGGTCACCCTGCGTCCCAAGGGCGAGCTGCGCATGCGGGTCACGCGTCGGAACCGGGGCACCACGGCGACAGCGGCCCCGCCGCCTCGCACGGCTGAGACCGACGCCGCCCCGGCCTGCCCGTTCGGACATCAGGCCGAGACGACGTAGGCGGAGCGACTCCACGCCGCAGGCTCCGTGTCCGTCCGGATCGCCGGTGAGGGATGGTCCTCCCTCCCGGCGAGGGCACGGAGCACGTGGCGTGGTGAGCGGTGGTCAAGACCTGCGGTCGTGAGCAGGGATGGGGCTTCTGCCTCCACCGAGGCCGCGCCCTCGGGACATGCCGATGCCGCACGCCCGACGCGGGTCAGGTCACGGGGGCATCGGCTTGTGCCGGTACGGTGCGCGGGCGCAGGACCATGAGCGAGTCCTCTACAGCCGCCACCATGGCGAAGGGGAACCGGTCGAGCTCAAGGCAGAGTGCGACGTCGTCAGGATGCGTTCCCTGACGCACCCCCTCCGCGAGCTCGGCGGCGGCGCGCGACTCGGCAGCTCGGCGGAGGAACGGAGAAGCGTCCACCTCCGCGCCGTTCGACCTGCGAGCGATGTACTCAGCACACGCCAGGTCTTCGTCGGCCTGTCCGTCTTCGCCGGTGACGACGAACGTGACGCTGCCGTGCCCGCGCGTCCGCAGGAGCCGAGCCGTCGCCTCCGCCACCACGAAACCGGCGCACAGCACCAGCGCCGCGTCCTTCACGGCAAGGGCGCCGACCGTCCCTGCGGTGGTCTTCTGCACGACAGTCCGTCCATGAAGGTCGGCTGCGCGCAGCACTCCGGGAGAGTTGACCAGGTCGAACCCCTCAGCGGGCGGGCCGTCCTTGAGTGCCACCCAATCCGGGTGGCGGGTCTTGAGTGCCCGAGCGTCGTCCAACGACTCGGCGAGCACGATCTTTTCCGCGCCCTGGGCAAAGGTCCAGGCGGCCACGGTGAAGGCCCGCATCACGTCGACCACGACCGCCACGGACGGGGCTTCGACCAGCCCGGCGATACCAACGAAGCGAGCGTCTGTTCCGGTCATGCCAGCGCAGCGTACTCAGGCTGCTCGCGCCTCGGTGCGTGCGACCAGTCGGCCCGTTGTCGAAGATCAACTGCCCGAGGGCTCAGATCCTTTGGCCAGAGCTGCGGTCCGTACGGTACGTCAGCGTACGGGCACTCACGGTGGACAGTACGACGTGGCGCGCGTCACGCTGGTGTGTGGTGAGCGGGAGCGTTCGGGCTCACGCACGGTGGCGAAGGGGCCGCACATGTGGACAGGGGATGTCGTCGGTTCGGTGGCGGAGAGCGAGCGGGAACCGGACCCGTCGGACAGTCTGCGGACGTTCGGCGCCGTCGTCCAGGCCCTCCGCGAGCACGCGGGGCTCAGCCGCGCCCAGTTCGCCGAGCACGTCCGGTTCTCCAAGCACACGGTCGAGTCCGTGGAGCTGGGTCGCCGCATGCCCGACGAGCAGTTCATCGAACGGGCGGAGGCCGTCCTCGGCAACACCGGCGCCCTGCGCCGCGCGGCCCGTCACCTCACACGCGGCGAGCCCGGCCTCGCAGCCTGGTTTCGCCGCTGGGCCCGCCTGGAGCGCGAGGCCGTCAGCCTGTGCACGTACGAGTGCCGCCTGGTCCCGGGCTTGTTGCAGTCGGAGGCGTATGCGCGAGCTGTCTTCGACAACGGCATCCCTCTGCTGACGGACGAACAGCTTGAGGCTCAGGTCACGGCGCGACTCGAACGGCAGAAGATGCTGTCCGCACGCCCGCAGGTGCCGTTCAGCTTCATCGTGGAGCAGGCAGTCTTTCACCGAAGGCTCGGGGGTGAGGAAGCACGGCGGGAGTTGATTGATCACGCATTGGAGCAGTCCCTGCCGCGCAACGTGACACTTCAGCTCGTCCCCCTGGACGCCGAGTACCACGCCTGCCTTGACGGCCCGCTCCAACTCCTGGAGACGCCTGACGGCAGACGGCGTGCGTACTCAGAGGGTCAGCAGAACGGTCGGCTCATCACCGAACCGAAAGAGGTGAGTTTGCTTCACCAGCGGTATGACACACTGCGCTCGCAGGCCCTACCCCCGAAGGAGTCGAGGGCCGTGTTGGAGCGACTGCGAGGAGAGCTGTGAGCATGAACGAACTCACCTGGTTCAAGTCCAGCTACAGCGGCACCCAAGGCGACAGCTGCGTAGAGGTGGCCGTCAGCAAGGCCGTCGTGCACGTGCGGGACTCCAAGGACTTGACGCGTCCTGACTTTGCTGTCTCTTCTGAAGGTTGGGCACAGTTCGTGAGGTTCGCGACCGGCGCGTAGCGGACTCGACTGCGGGAGGGTCATGAGGACGAACGACGAGGCGTGGGTCAAGTCCAGCTACAGCAGTGCGCAGGGCGACGACTGCGTAGAGGTCCTCGTCAGTGGGCCTGCTGTGCTCGTGCGGGACTCCAAGGACGTGACGCGTCCCCATGTCGGCGCCTCGCCTGCGGCGTGGGCCTCTCTCGTGGGCTTCCTCGGCGGTCGGTGACGGTGCTCGCCGTCGTGTGACGGCGAGCACGGGCGCCGGACAGGCGCGGTTCTCGCGCGGGCTGCTCGTCCCTACAGTGGGAGCGCCAGGAATCCCCACGCGAAGGACTCCCGCATGGCTTCACGCACCCCGCTCTTACGGCGGCGGACCGCCCGGCTGATGCAGGCCGGGGCCGTCGCGCTCGCCACGCTCACCGCGCTCGTCGTCCACGCACCCACGGCCGCCGCCTCGGACGTCTGCGGTCGTCAGGTCGGCGGGGACATCCTCGTCGCCTACAACGCCACCGGCGGTCAGGGCGGGCCGCTCGGCTGCCCCACCACCGACGAGCTGGCCACCCCCGACGGCATCGGCCGCTACAACCATTTCAGCGGCGGCAGCGTCTACCTCTGATCTTGGCCAGTGCTCCGCCCTTCAGAGCGGGGGTGAAGGCCATCCTTGACGCGCAGGCGCGAAGCGCCGGAGTTCGCTGCGCCTTTGCCATGACGGTCAGACAGGCCGCTTCTGGTTCTCGATGTACTGCTTGACCACGGTCAGCGGTGCGCCGCCGCAGCTTCCGGCGAAGTAGGAGCCGGACCAGAAGTGTCCGCCCCACAGGTACCGCCGGACGTGGCTGTCGTACTCCTTGCGCAGCATCCGGGCGGATACCCCCTTGAGGGAGTTGACCAGCTTGGAGAGCTGGACCTTGGGCGGGTAATGCACCAGGAGGTGCACGTGGTCGTCCTCGCCGTTGAACTGCTTGAGCTCGGCCTCGAAGTCCGCGCACACCTCGCGCATGATCTCCTCGCACCGCGTCAGCATGGCGCCAGTCATGGCCTTGCGCCGGTACTTCGTGACAAAAACCAAATGCACATGAAGGTTGTAGACGACGTGACGGCCCTTGCGCACATCGGGATCGGGGTTCCATCGTGGTGACATAAACCAAAGGGTATAGTGATCGGCGTGCAGCTTCGGTACAGCTTCCGCGTGTACCCGAGCGCCGGTCAGCGTACGGCGTTGGCGAGGGCGTTCGGGTGTGCTCGGGTGGTTTTCAACGACGCCCTTCGGGCTCGTGAGACCGCCCGCGCCGCCGGGTTGCCGTTCATCCCGTCCGGCGAGTTGTCCAAGCAGCTCACCGCCTCGAAGAAGACTCCCGAGCGGGCATGGCTCGCCGAGGTGTCGTCGGTCGTGTTGCAGCAGTCCCTGCGGGACCTGGACACCGCCTACAAGAACTTCTTCGACGGCCTCAAGGGCAAGCGGCCGAAGATGGGGCCGCCCCGGTTCAAGTCCCGCAAGGACACCCGACAGTCGGTCCGGTTCACCGCGAACGCCGGGTGGAAGATCACGACCGGCGGGAAGCTCCGGCTCCCCAAGGTCGGCGACGTGCCGGTCAGGTGGTCACGCTCCGTGCCGTCCGTGCCGTCCACGGTGACCGTGGTCAAGGACAGTGCCGGCCGGTACTTCGCCTCGTTCGTGGTCGGGACCGAGACCGAGACGCTGCTCGCCACGGATAGCGTGGCCGGCATCGACCTGGGGCTGACCCACTTCGCGATTCTGTCGGACGGCACGAAGATCGACAGTCCCCGCTTCCTGCGCCGGGCCGAGAAGAAGCTCAAGAAGGCGCAGCAGGATCTCAGCCGCAAGGCGAAGGGGTCGAAGAACCGGGCGAAGGCCCGGATCAAGGCTGCACGTGCCCACGCGCGGACCGCCGATGCGCGGCGCGAGTTCCACCACCAGCTCTCCACGAAGATCATCCGCGAGAACCAAGCGGTTGCAGTGGAAGACCTGGCGGTCAAGGGCCTCGCCCGCACCCGCATGGCCAAGTCCGTACATGACGCCGGATGGTCGGCGTTCACCACGATGCTGGAGTACAAGGCCGCCCTGTATGGGCGCACCTTCCACCGCATCGGCCGCTTCGAGCCCACGTCTCAGGTGTGCTCGCAGTGCGGCGTCAAGGACGGCCCCAAGCCCCTGCACATCCGAACGTGGACATGCGGGGCCTGTGGGACACACCTTGACCGGGACATCAACGCGGCGGTCAACGTCGCGAAGGCGGCCGGACTGGCCGTGTCAGCCTGCGGAGCGCGGGTAAGACCGGGACTCGTCCCGGCACAGCGCGAAGAAACAGGAACCCACCCGAAGACGAGCCGGGCATCCGGCAGCCAGGCGGGAATCTCCGCCCTTTAGGGCGGAGAGGATGTCAACAGCGCTACTCGAAGAACAACCTCAGCCTGTTCTGGTCGGCGGGCAACGGTGTCGAGGGCTGCCACGGCGAGTGCGTCGGCTACTCCGGCACCACCGGTACGGACTGGTTCCGCGAAGTCCGCGTGGAGATCCCGTACGGCACGAGCCACGTCGTCGTGCGCGCGTTCCCGACCGAGGCGGGGTTCCACCACGCGCGCACCGACTTCCAGGGCGCCTGGTACCAGATGTGGTCCCTCGCGCCCTACCCGAACGACGTCAGTCAGAGGGAGCACAACTCCCTGTACCAGCAGCACGCCTGCCACGCGAAGTTCGCCGCCCAGCTGCTGCCCGGCGGGTGGAACACCGACGAGAGCTTCGACCTGGAGTCGTGGCTCCGCGACATCGGCATGGAGGACGCCACGAGCCTGACGAAGTTCCTCGACCACACCTGCCAGTGGGACTGACCGGGAGCCCCTGAGCGCACGTCCCCGGCCGCCGAGAGGCGTTACGGGGGGCGGGGCGGGCGTCGGCAGGGACGGGTCAGGGGGCGAAGATCGAGGCGATGACGCCGATGACGACGCAGATGCCGATCATCGCGCCGAAGACGTACAGCAGCTTCTTCTGACCGTTGCCGGGGTTGGGGTCGAGCACAGGCATGGCATCAGTGTCGCACCCGGAGGTCGTCCTCCACGCACCGGTTCCGTCCGGCGACGAGGCCGACGCCCAGCTGGACCACCATCAGGACGGCGAGGAGGGCCAGCGGGGCGTCCCAGCCGCCCGTCGCACCGTGCAGGGCGCCGACGAGCAGCGGGCCGGGGATGGAGATGAGGTAGCCGGTGCTCTGCACGAACGCGGAGAGCTGGGCCACTCCCCCGCTGGTCCGGGCGCGCATGCCGATCATGGTGAGGACCAGCGGGAACGCGCAGTTGGAGACGCCCATGAACAGCGCCCAGGCCCAGGCGCCCTCCGCCGGGGCGAGCCACAGGCCGGTGTAGCCGGTCAGGCCGCACACGCCGAGGAGGAGGACGAGGGGCGCCTGGTGGCTCAGCCGGGCCGCCACCCGGGGCAGGACGAAGCTGAGCGGGATGCCGAGGCCCATGGTGACGGCGAGCAGCACCCCGGCGGTGGAGGCGGACAGCCCGGCGTCGCGGTAGATCTGCGGCACCCAGCCCATGGTGACGTAGGCGGCGGTGGCCTGGAGGCCGAAGAAGCAGCCCAGTGCCCAGGCGATGCGGGAGCGGGTGACGCGTAGCGGTGCGGACGGCGGGGTGTCCTGGGCTCCGGCCCCGCCCGTCCCGCCCGGCCCGGTGGGCTTCACGGGATGGTGGTCGCGGTCGTGGTGGCGGTCGCGGAGGAAGACCGCGAACCAGGGCAGGAGGGCGAGCGCGGCGAGGACCGCCCACAGGCCGATGCCGGTGCGCCAGGTGCCGCCGAGGGCCTCGGTGGCCGGGACGGTCAGGGCCGCCGCTGCCGCCGTGCCCAGGGAGAGGGCCATGGAGTACAGGCCGGTCATGGCGCCGACGCGGTCGGGGAAGTAGCGCTTGACGATGACGGGCATCAGCACGTTGCTGACGGCGATGCCCGCGAGCGCGAGGGCGGTGGTGAGGAGGAAGACCGTCGTGCCCCCGGCCAGCGGGCGCAGGGCGAGCCCGGCCGTGATGGCGGCCATGCCGGCGAGGACGACGGCGGCCGGGCCGTGGCGGCGGGCCAGGCGGGAGGCGACGCTGCCGAAGACGGCGAAGCACAGGGCCGGCACGGAGGTGAGGACGCCGGCGACGGTGCTGCTCATGCCCAGGCCCGTGCGGACCTCTTCGAGCAGGGGCCCGAGACCGGTGACGGCGGGGCGCAGGTTGAGCGCGGCGATGACGAGGCCGAGGACGACCAGGTGCGGCGTCCAGCGTGCCGCCGTGGAGGCGCGCCCCGGGCCGCCCGGGGCCGCCGGGCCGCCCGCGTCCCGCGCGTCGCCCGCACTCCCCGGGGCCCGTGCGGCGCGGGGGCCCGGTGGGGCGGGCGCCGGGGCGGAGGGGGCGGGCGCGTCGAGGGTCGTCGGGTCTTCCTGAGGCATGGCGCCCATCATAGAATCATCGGATGAATCTGAGCCAGCCGCTGTCCCGCCACCAGTCCCCCGAAGGGCGATGAGCCGATGCCGCTGAACTCCCCGCGCCGCTCCGCGCTGGCCGACCAGGTCATCGACGCGCTGCGCGCGCAGATCACCTCGGGCGAGTGGCCGCTCGGCAGCCGCATCCCCACCGAGCCCGAGCTCGTCGAGCAGCTCGGGGTGGCGCGCAACACCGTCCGGGAGGCCGTCCGGGCGCTGGCCCACAACGGGCTGCTGGACATCCGGCAGGGCTCGGGCACCTACGTCGTCGCGACGAGCGAGCTGGCGGGCGTCATGCACCGGCGCTTCGCGCAGGCCGATCCGGTGCACATCGCGGAGCTGCGCGCGACGCTGGAGGCCGAGGGGGCCCGGCTGGCCGCGCTGCGCCGCACCGAGCAGGAGGTGGCCCAGCTGTACGCGCTGCTGGAGCGGCGGGAGGAGGCGTGGGCCTCGGGGGACGTGGAGCGGTTCGTCGGCGCGGACGCCACGCTGCACCTGGCGGTGGTGCGGGCCTCGCACAACGAGGTGCTGACCGCCCTGTACTCCGACGTCGGCTTCGTGCTGCGGGACTACCTGCGCCGGGACGTCGGGGAGGAGCTGCGGCCGGAGGAGCACCTGGACCACGCCCGCATGATCGACGCCGTCCGCGACGGGGACGCCGAGCTGGCCGCCCGCGAGGCCGCCTCCTACACCGCCCACTGCCGGGGGTAGCGCGGCCCGGCGGGTCGGAGGAGTCCCAGGACGCCCGACCGTCGGGATGTGCCGACGCGGAAGGACTGCCGTGGTCACCCGAATGGAGCACTTCCCCGTGCGACGACCCCGCGCCCCAGGGACGCTGGGTGCAGAGGTACGTGAGCACATCAGAAGATGACGATCGGGCTCCCTGCGCCGTCGTTCGTGAACGCACGTTCTCCGGAACGACGCGGAAGGCGACGTCCGGCACCGCAGCGCCGTGCTCACCGTTTCATGCGTGCCTCCCTGTCCTAGACCAAAGGGAGAACACCCCCATGCGCACACTGCAGATCACCCCGAAGAACGGGCCCGCGCCCTCCGAGGACGACGTGCATCGCGCCGCCTCCTCGCTCTCCGACCTCGAACTCGTCGAGGTACAGCCCGTGAACGGCGGGCTTGGGGTCCGCTACTCGGGGGCGGAGAAGCCCAGCACGCTGCTGTCGCACCTCGCGGAGACGACCGAGACGGACGTCGACGCCTGGGAGATCCCCTGGGACGTCGACCAGCCGCTGGAATCGATCTTCGGGGCGACGACGCGGAACATCAAGATCACGATGGACTCCGAGACCGTCAACACCCTGGCCCAGCAGCAATACCGCCTCTTCGCCTTCAAGGCCGTCAAGTTGGAGCCAGGCTCGACGTCCCCCGGAGCCGAGCCGCTCGTGTGGTTCAGCTCTTCGAAGTTCTCGGAGAAGACCGTGGTCACCTGGGAGTCGGTGTACGAGGCGTACTGGTCCGACACGCAGATCGTTCCGAAGGGCACGGTCGAGGCCTCGTGTGCCAGGCCGATCGACCTCGGGCAGACGTTCAACGTCACGGCCGACCGGGGATGCGACGTCTCGGGATCACGGGACGCCAACCAACCCATCTATCTGGCGAGCCAGGCCGGCGAGGCCCGCACGTGCGGCATCGGTCAGCAACTGCCCGCCGGGATGCAGGAACTGTGTGCCCTGCCGATCAACGACCGCACCCGGATCGCGGTCAGGCCCGTCGAGAAGATCCTGCTGATCTTCGCCCAGGAGAAGTACAACACCGGCACGGTCATCGCCCAGGCGTTCGCGCCCGGGGCCTGTATCGACCTCACGGACCAGTCGTTCCGCGAGGTCAGCTTTCAGCTGAACCCCACCAAGTGGGGGCCCGCGAAGCCCTGGCTCGAGCCGGTCAGCGAGAACGACACCCTGGACTTCCTGATCGAGCGCTGACCGGTTAACGGCCCCGGAACCGAGGGGAACGACATGACGACCACGGAGACGAGTCCGTTCACAGCGGCGGTCACCCTCACGGGCTCGGTGCGCTCACAGCCCATGGCGCAGGACGCCTTCGTCGCGTTCTGGGAGGGCGAGATCGAGTCACCCAAGCGCCGGGCCAGCGTGAAGCAGGCCGTCCAGCAGGCGTTCATCGGGAAGGGCAAGCCCACGGGGTGGACCTTCTCGGGGCGGAAGGTCCACCACGCCAGCGCGGGCTCGGTGGGGAAGGAGGTCAGCGCCACGGTGTTCTTCGTCGTGGACGACGTCCGGCAGGACATCGCCGCGGTGATCGCGCTCGGCGCCCACGTCACGCCGGACACGTACGAGATCTGCGACTGGGGTCAGCCCAGCGGGGACTTCAAGTTGGGCCGCACGGTACGCATCTGAGGAGGAGGCGGCCCGGCACGGAAGTGAGGTGGACGGCGATGACGACTCTGGTGGGTTTCGCCAGTGCCCACGGCTCGACGGCCGAGATCGCCGAACGCGTCGGCGCGGGGCTGCGGGCCCGGCACGTCGAGGTCGACGTGCGGGCCGTTGCGGAGGTCGGCGATCCGTCGCGGTACACGGCGTTCGTCCTGGGCAGCGCGGTGCACGACATGGCCTGGCTGCCGCAGGCGACGGACTTCGTCGCGGCGCACGAGGACCTGCTCGTCACGCGCCCGGTGTGGGTCTTCAGCGTGGGCATGCCGGCGGCGTTGCGCGGCCCCTGGAAGGCCTTCGCCCCGCGTGAGGAGCAGCACGTGGTGGGCGAGCTGCTGGCGCGGCTGCGGCCCCGTGGGCACGCCCTCTTCTCCGGTGTGGTGGCCGAGGACCACCTGCCCCCGGCGGGCCGGGCGATCTTCCGGGCGATGGGCCTGCGCTTCGGCGACTACCGCGACTGGGGCGCGATCGACGCCTTCGCGGAGGACGTAGCCCGGGTGCTGGCCCCCGCGCCCCCGCCGGGGACGCCGCCGGAGGGTGGGGCGGGCCGGGGGACGCCACCGTGATCCGCGTCCTCGCCGTGATCCTGCTGCTGGCGCACGGCTGGGTCAACATCCAGGTCTGGGTGGCCCGGCCCAGGCCCGGCGGCGAGCCCCCGTTCGACCCCGGTCACTCGTGGGCGCTGGCGTCCGCCGGGGTGCCCGACCATCGCGCCCGATCGACGGCGAAGGCGCTGGCGGTGCTCACCGGTGTCCTGGGGATCGCCGCCGGCGCCGCCCTGATCGCGGGGGCGGGCTGGTGGGCCCCGGTGGCCGCGGTCTCGGCCGGGTGCGGGCTGGTGCTCAAGCTGCTCTGGTTCAACCCGTGGCTGCTGCTGGGCGTCGCGCTCGACGCCGGCATCCTGCTCGCGGTGGCGCTGGGCTGGCCCGCGTCCCTGTACTGACCGGGCGGTCCGCCGTGCGACAACGGGCAGGTCGGGCGGGGAACGTGGGGCACCGGACGCCGGGGCGGGGAACCGGGGTCGTTGCTGGGGGATCCACCGGGGCGGACGGTGGCGGCACCAGCCAGGATCGGCGTCCGGGGCACGCCGGGCGGAGGCGGCCAAGGGCCGGCGCGCCCGGAGAGGAGTGCTCGTCTTGCTGTTCGAGGATCTCTACATCGCTGGTCTCGGTGCCTGCCTTCCCCCACGGGTGTCCGTGCGCCACGCCGTGGAGCAGGGCTGGTACGACGCGGCGGAGGCGGAGAGCCTGGAGTGGGAGTCGGTCGCCGTGGCCGGGGACCGTCCGGCTCCGGACCTGGCCGTCGAGGCCGCGCGGGAGGCGCTGGCGCGGTCCGGCCACGCGGCCGAGGACGTGGCCGTCCTGCTGCACGCCTCGTGCCACCACCAGGGACCGGATCTGTGGTCGCCGCAGCACTACATCCTGCGGCACACCCTCGGCGGCACGATCCCCGCCCTGGAGATCCGGCAGGGCTGCAACGGCTTCCTCGCCGCGATGGAGCTCGCGGGCAACCACCTCGCCGCAGCGCCGGGACGCACGGCGGCCCTGATCACCTCGGCGGACAACTGGGGGGACCCCCTGATCGACCGCTGGCGCGCCACGCCCGGCGGGCTGTTCGGTGACGCGGCGACGGCCGCCGTCCTCTCCCGCCGCGCGGGCTTCGCCCGGCTGGTCAACGTGTGCGCCACCTCGCTGCCCGAGTTGGAGGAGCTGAACCGCGGGGGCGAGCCCCTGTTCCCGGCGGGGTGCAGCACCGGCGTGCGGGTGGACCTGCGGGAGCGGGCGGCCACCTACCAGGGCGAGCAGGACCTCGTGCACGCCGGACGTCTGATGGGGGAGACCCAGCGCGACCTCATCGCGCGCACGATCGAGGAGGCCGGGCTCACGCCCGACGCCGTCACCCGCGTGGCGCACCAGTTCGTCGGGGACCGGCAGGTCCTGCGGCGGCTGCTGGAGCCGTTCGGCGAGGACGCCGTGGACCGGGGGGTGTTCGACTTCGGCCGAGCGCTGGGCCACACCGGCGCCAACGACCAGACCAGCGGCCTGTACCACCTCCTGACCACCGGCGGCGTCGCACCGGGCGACCATGTGATGCTGCTGGGCGCGGGCGCCGGCATCGCCTTCTCGTGCGCCGTCGTGGAGATCGTCGACGTGCCCGCGTGGGCGGGTGCCTCGGACGGTTCCGCGTGACCGTGGGCACGTCCGCGCTCCGGGACGCGTCCGAGCGGTGGGTCCTGCGGCCCGTGGAGTCCACCGGCCCGCCGGGCCGTGGGCGGGCCGCCCCGCTGCTGCGGCTGGTCTGCGTGCCCTACGCCGGGGGCGGCGCGGCCGCCTTCCACGGCTGGTCGCGGGAGCTGCTCCCGGCCATCGAGCCGTGGACGCTCCGGCTCCCGGGCCGGGAGGCGCGTCGGCAGGAGCCCCTGCCGACGGACCTGGTGGCCGTGGCGCGGGACGCGGCGCGGGCCCTGGCCTCGCTGCTCACACCGCCGTTCGCGCTGTTCGGGCACAGCCTGGGGGCCTTCCTGGCGTTCGAGACGGCGCGCGCGCTGCGCGACACGTGGGGCATGGAGCCGGCGCTGCTGGCGGTCTCCGCGCGCAACGCACCGCAGGAACCCACGTACCGGGGCACGATCCACCAACTGCCCGACGAGGAGTACCTGGAGGTGCTGGACCGCCGCTACGGGGCCATCCCCCCGATCATCCGCGAGGACGCGGGGATGCGGGCCCTGTACCTGCCCATCCTGCGGGCGGACACCGCCCTGCTGGAGACCTACCGGTACGTGGAGGGCTCGCCGTTGAGCTGTCCCATCGCGGCCTACGGCGGCACCGAGGACCCGGAGTCCTCGCACGCCTCGCTGGCCCGGTGGGGCCACCAGACGACGGCCGGGTGCACCACGAGCCTGCTGCCCGGCGGGCACTTCTTCCTCCAGACCCAGCGGGCCCGGCTGCTCGAGAGCCTGCGGGAGGAGGCGCTGCGCTCGCTGGTGCCCTGAGATCCGACGCGCGCGGGATCGGGCGGTGGGCGGGGCGGGGCTGAGGGGCCCGCCCCGCCCGACACTCATGAGCGGTCGTAGTACCAGTTCAACGGGGCCGCGGTGGCCGGGGTTCCGGCGGGGGCTTCGGCCGGGGCTTCGGCGGGGGCGGGCGTCCGGTCCTCGGCGGGCGCGCAGCGGCGGCGGAGTGCGTCGAGTGCGGGGAGGGCGTCGAGGACGGTCTGGAAGGGCAGGCCGAAGTCGACGAGGCAGGCCACCTCGTCGACCCCGATCGAGCGCAGCCGCTCCACGGTCGCCGCGCACTTGTCGGGCGTCCCCAGCAGCGAGCGGCGCGCGTAGTAGTCCTCGGCCATCAGCTCGGCGACCTTGTCCTGTTCGGCGGCCCCGGAGTCGCGCTTGGCGCCACCGACCGCCTCGTCGGCGCGCTTCTGGGTCATGAACGAGGCCAGGTACCGCTTGACCGGTTCGTGCACGAGGTCCCGTACGGCCTGCTCGTCCTCGCCGACGAACGTGTGCATGCCGACCGTGACCACGCCGCCGTGCGGGTCGTGGCCGGCCCGCTCCCGTGCCGTGCGGTAGGAGGCGATGTTCTCCTCCAGCTTCTCCCAGCTGGTGAGCAGGGAGAGGACGTTGAGGTCGCGGCTCCCGGCCTCGATCCACGTCTGGGGGTTGGAGGTGTGCACGAGCCACAGCGGCAGTTCGGGCTGCCGGGGCCGGGGGTAGGTCCGCACGTCCAGGTCGCGCCCGCCCGGGCCCGGGAAGGCCACGGTCTCACCGCGCCACAGCGAGCGGAGCGTGGCGACGTGGTCGAGGGTGTACTCCCGGCGCCCCTCGTAGTGTTCGGGGTAGAAGACGAAGTCGCCCTGGTGCCAGCCGGTGGCCACACACACCCCCGCCCGTCCGCCGGAGAGCTGGTCGACGAGCGCCCACTCCTCCACGACGCGGACGGGGTGGTGGTGGGGCAGGACGACGCTGCCCGCCCGGATGCGCAGGTGGTCGGTGGCGACGGCGAGCGCGGCGGACAGCACGGCCGGGTTGGGGAAGCTCCCGCCGAACTCCTGGAAGTGCCGCTCGGGGGTCCAGATCGCCGTGAAGCCGTGGCGGTCGATGAACCGGGCCACGTCGAGGATGAAGCGGTAGCGCTCCCCGAAGTCGTGGCGGTCGTTGGCGGAGAAGAAGTAGACGCTGAAGTCCATGGGTCGCGATCACCTGCTGCCGTTGGGGGAGGCGGGGGAGAGCGTCGCCGGGAAGAGGCTGCCCGGGAAGTCCTGCCGGCGCAGGAGCGGGGTGAGGGTACGGGCGATCCGCCCGAGGTTGTCGTTGTGCGCGATGGTGTGGTGGTCGGCCGTCATCTCGTGGATGGTGAGCAGGTCACCGACGTGTTCGGCGAAGCCGTTGGACCGGTCGTCGCTGGTGCGCGGCACGGCGGGCAGGCCGTTGTCGTTGCCCGGCGCGAGGAAGCCCTGGGTGGCGTGGAAGAGGGTGGTGGGGACCGGACTCTGCAGCGGCTCGGGCCGGTACTCCTGGAGGAGGTCGCCGTTGCGGAGCATGACCTCGTGCCGCACGAGGACCTGCCGCTTGATCACCTCGGGGTCGGGGCGCGCGGCGGAGCGCTCGTTGATGTGCCGGGCCACCACGTCGAGTTGCCCGTCCAGCTCCAGCCCGGCCAGGGAGTCGAGGGTGATCTGCTCGGCGACGCCCCAGCGCTGGCACATCGCGTTCCCCAGCATCACCAGGGAGAACGCCTCGGCCTCGACGGCGGTCACCGTCCCCCAGTCCACGCTGTCCCACGCCTCGGTGCCCGGCATGATCGGGTCGATGGCGATCAGGTGGGTGACCTCCTCCCCGGCGCACTGGAGCTGCCGGGCCATCTCGTAGGCGAGCACCCCGCCGAAGGAGCACCCTCCGAGCAGGAAGGGCTCGCCGGGGAACTGCTCACGCAGCTCCCGCACGTAGTGGCCGGCCATCTCCTTGACGGAGGCGTAGGCGTGGGGACGGGCCGCCGTGGGTCCCACGCCGAGCTGCTCCAGTCCGACGACGGGCTTGCGGGCGCCGAGGTGGCGGGAGAGGTAGATGGCGTAGCTGACCTCCCCGTACAGGTTGTGGGCCCAGATCGACCGCCGGTCGGCGCCGTGCCGGTTGATGGACACGACGGGCGAGGGTTCCTCCCGGGCGGTGGCCAGCGAGGGGCGGCGGGCACGCGAACGGGCGGTCTCCGCCGCGCCGTGGGGTGAGGCCAGCCGCCACGGTTCGACGTCCAGCTCGTGGACCACCGGCGGCGGAGCGATCCAGCGGTCGTAGCCACCCGTCGGCACCCGCACGCCCCGGACGGCGCGGACCACGCCGGCGGACCCCAGCCCGCTCACCGGACGGGCGTGGTACGCCTGGGCGGACCGCACCAGGGCCTCGCGCCAGCGCACGGCCGTGGACACCCAGTGGTGCAGCCGCTCGCGGTCCATGGGGGCGTGGGCGGCCAGCCCCCGGACGGCGTCGGCCACCCGTTCCCGGGCCTCCTCGGACTTCCCTGGCTCCTGGTCCTGCGGCCGGACGGGCCGGTCGGGGGCGCCCCACACGGCGGCGAACACGTCGGTGACCTCGGCGACGGACGCGGCCGGGGTCTCGCGGGCGAACCCGAGGCCGGGTTCGGGGGTGCCAAGGAGCAGGAGTTCGGCGACCTCCACGCCCCGGTCCTGGAGCCGGCGCGCGGTCTCGGCGGCGACGAGCCCGGCCAGTCCGTGGCCGACGACCCGGCAGCCCCCTCCCGCGTGCCGCCGGGCGATGGCCTCGGCGCAGCGGTCGGCCAGGATGTCGATGCCCTCGACCGGAGCCGCTCCCGTCGCGAAGCCCGGCGCCTCCAATCCCCACACGGGCCCGGCCTCGGCGAGGTGGTCGCGCAGGTGGAGGAGCCAGCTCAGCTCCCCGGTGTCGCCGAAGAGGCAGTAGGCGGGCGTCCCGCCGTCGCCCTCCGCGAACGGGACGAGGCCCACCGGGTCGGGTTCCGCCGCCGGGGGCGCTTCGGCGGACGGGGACTCCCCCGGTGTCTCGTCGGCCGGGGGCACGGCGTCGGGCAGGACGTAGGAAGCGTCGAGGTGGGTCGTCAGCCGGTCGATGGTGGGGTGTTCGAGGATGGCGGCCATCGGGATGTGGTCGCCGTAGCGGGCCTGGATGGTCTGCATGATCCGCATGGCACCGATGGAGTCCACCCCGTAGCTCGCGAACTCCCGTGCGGGCTCGACCTCGTGGGCGGGGATGCCGATGCCGTCGGCGACGGCGTCGAGCACGTGCCGACGCAGCCGGGCCAGCCGGTCGTCGTCGGGGCCCGCCCCGGCGGGTTCACCGGCTGCGGCCGGTTCCGGTACCGGGGTGCCGCGCCGGGGGGCCTCGGCGGGGCGGGGCCCGGACGGCGGGACGGGCGGGCCGACGGCCGGACGGCGAACGGGGGCGGGAGCCGAAGCGGGAGCCGGAGCCGGGGCGGGAGCCGGAGCCGGGGCGGGAGCCGGAGCCTGCGCCGGCTCGGGCCGGGGGCGCGCGTCGGCTTCGGCGGGACGCTCGGCGGCACGGCGCGGCCGGGCCGGCGGCAGCCAGTGGCTCTCGGGGGCGAACGGGTAGGTCGGCAGGGACAGCCGGGCACCGCGTCGCGCGGGCTCGAGCGTCCGCCAGTCGACGTCGGCGCCCGCCACCCACAGTTCGGCGAGCCGCTCGAGGTCGCCCCCGCGCGCCCGGTCCAGGGCATGGGCGATGTCCTTGGCGTCCCGGGCGTCCTGGGCGTCCGGGCGACGGCCGGGGCGGGGCGGGGCGGAGTCGGTGACGTGCAACCGGTGGTCGTCCCCGCCGTCCAGGTGGGTGCGCAGGACCTCCGCCAGTTCGGTCAGGGTCGAGGCCGCGACGGCCAGCCGCACCGGCAGCGCGGTGCGTCCGACCTGGAGGGTGTGGGCGACGTCGGCGGCGGACGTCCGCCCGAGCGAGCCGTCCGCCGCACGCCGGGCCACCCAGGCGTGGAGGCGCTGCGCGTACGCGCGCAGCCGCTCAGGGTCGCGGGCGCTGAGCACGTAGAGCCGGGGCCGCCCGGCCTCCTCCGGTCCGCGCTCCTCCGGTCCGGGCTCCGCGCCGGGACGGTCCGGGGCCTCCTCGACGACCAGGTGCGCGTTGGTGCCACCGAAGCCGAAGGAGCTGAGCCCCGCCCGCCGGGGCAGGGCACGGCCGGTGGCCGCGTCGGTGCGGAGCGGCCACGGCCGTGCGGTGGTGACGAGGTGGAAGGGCGAGCCCGCCAGCTCGATGCGCGGGTTCACCTGCCGGAGGTGGAGCGAGGGCGCCAGCATGCCGTGCCGCAACTGGAGGAGGACCTTGACCAGCCCGGCGATGCCGGCGGCCGTCTCCAGGTGCCCGATGTTGGTCTTCACCGTGCCGAGCCCGCAGTACTGCTCGGGCGCGGCCGACCCGAAGGCGCCGCGCAGCCCGGTCACCTCGATGGGGTCGCCGAGGGCGGTGCCGGTGCCGTGGGCCTCCACGTAGCCGATCGTTTCGGGTGCGACGCCCGCCCGTTGCTGCGCCCGGGTGATGACCTCGGACTGGGCGGCGGGGTTCGGCGCCGTCAGCGAGGCGGCCCGGCCCCCGTGGTTGGTCGCGGTCCCGGTGATGAGGCCGTGGATGTGGTCACCGTCGGCCCGGGCCCTGCTGAGCGGCTTGAGCAGGACGGCCCCGACGCCCTCCCCGCGCACGTAGCCGTCCGCCCGGTCGTCGAAGGTCTTGCAGCGGCCGTCGGGGGCGAGCATCCCCGAGCGGGTGAAGGCGTCGAAGCCCGTCGGTCCGACGATGACGTTGACGCCCCCGGCGACGGCCAGGTCGCACTCCCCGGCCCGGATGGCCTGGACGGCGCGGTGCACGGCCACGAGCGAGCTGGAGCAGGCGGTGTCGACCGGTTCGCTCGGACCGCGCAGGTCCAGCAGGAACGAGACGCGGTTGGCGAGAACGCTGTGGTCGTTGCCGGTCATCAGCTGACCGTCGATGTCGGCGCCCCGCTCGCGGGCGAGTTCGCCGTACTCGGAGGAGGCGACGCCCACGTACAGCCCGCAGGAGGACCCGGCCAGGTCCGTGGGGTCGTAGCCGGCCTCCTCGATGGCCGACCACACCGCCTGGAGGAAGAGCCGCTGCTGGGGGTCCATGACGCGGGCCTCGCGCGGGGTGATCTGGAAGAAACCGGCGTCGAAGCGGTCGACGCCGTCGAGGAAGCCGCCCCAGGGGCCGGGCTCACCGGTCTCCGCCTCCTCCGTCGCCCCGAAACGGTCGGCGGGGGCCCGGGTGATGAGGTCGTGCCCGGAGACCAGGTGCTCCCAGAACGCGTCCACGTCACTCGATCCGGGGAACGCGCCCGCCATTCCGACGACCGCGATGGGGTCGGGCGTGGATCCGGCGGGCGCGGGCGGGGCCGTCGGTGCCGGGGCCGGGGCCGGCGTGCCGGGGGGCTCGGGCGCGGGGGGCGCCGCCGGTCGGGGGCTTGGCGGCCGCGCGGCGGCCGGGGCCGGGGGTTCCGGGGACGGCGGTTCCGGGGACGGGGCTTCGCGGGTCTCGGCGACCAGGTGCGCCACGAGGGAGGCGAGGTCACGGAAGCCGTAGAGCAGCATCGGGCTCAGCTCGGTGGCGAACCGGTCGGAGAGGCGGTCGGCGAGCTGCACCATGGTGATCGAGTCGAAGCCGAAGTCGCTCAGGTGGTCGCCGGGATCGATGTCGGCGGGGGCGACGCCGAGCAGCCCGCAGATGACGTTGATCACCACGGCCTCCACGGACTCCACGGCCTTCGCGTCCGGGGCGTCCGGGGCCGTCGGGGCGGCGCCAGGTCCGGGGGCGTGCGGGCCCTCCTCGGCCGGCAGGGGTGTGGTCACGGCGGGCTCCTCGGTCTCGCGCACGGGGGTGTGCGGCTGCTCGGGCTCGGCGGGCGGGGTCGCTTCGGGGCGTTCCAGCCAGTAGCGGGCGTGGGCGAAGGGGTAGTGCGGCAGATCGACGACGTCTCCCGGCCTGCCGCCCCGGTCGGGCGCCTCGTCCGAGGCGACGCCCTCGGTCCAGGCGCGGCCGAGTGCCAGCAGCGTGTCCTCGGTGGCCCGTGCCGGGGGCGCGGGCAGGAACCCGCCGCGCTGGTCGGCCGGGCGGGCCCGCCCGGTCAGGCATCGGCGGTCCTCGCGCCCCGAGGCGTGGGCGTCGAGCACCTCGGCCGCTTCCGCCACGCCGCGCACCACGACCACCAGGCGTGCGGCCAGGGGTTCGCGCCCGACCCGGAGCGTGTGCACGACGTCCGCGAGCGGGAGCCGGGCTCCGGGCCCCCGCAGGTGGTCGGCGAGCCTGCGGGCCGCGGCGCGCAGCCGGTCGGGCCGGCGGGCGGAGAGCGGCAGGAGCATCGGCTCCCCGGTGTCGTCCGGCCGGGGGGACGCCGTCCGGTCCGGTGCCTCCTCAAGGATGACGTGGGCGTTCGCGCCCCCGGCCCCGAAGGAGCTGACGGCGGCGCGACGCGGTGTGCCGTCCGCCGCCCGCTCCCAGGGGACGGGTTCGCGGACGACCCGGAAGCCGTCCGGCGCGGCGGGTGCGCCGCTGCCCGGCGTGGGGGCGAGCGTCGAGTGGCGCAGCTGGAGGAGGACCTTGGTCAGCTGCAGCAGGCCCGAGGCCGCCTCCAGGTGGCCGGTGTTGGGCTTGACGGAGCCGACGTCGAGCCGCCGTCGGCCGTCCAGACCGTAGGCGCGGCGCAGCGCGGCCAGCTCCACCGGGTCGCCGACCGGTGAGCCCGTCGCCTGGGCCTCGACGTACTGGACGGAGTCCGGCTCCACGCCCGCGGCGTGCAGCGCCCGGCGGATCACCGCGACCTGGGCCGTCGTGCTGGGCACGCCGTAGCCGTCGGAGGGGCCGTCGGCGTTGAGGGCGGAGCCGAGGACGCAGGCGTGCACCCGGTCGCCGTCGCGCAGGGCGTCCGAGAGGCGCTTGAGGACGAGCGCGCCGACGCCCTCCCCGGTGACGATGCCGTTCGCCCCGGGGTCGAAGGCCCGGCTGTGACCGTCCTCCGAGAGCATGCCGGAGGCCGCCAGGGCCGTGTGGTGGCTGGGGTGCAGGATGAGGTTGACGCCGCCGACCACGGCCGCCGAGCACTCCCGCTGACGCAGGCTCACCGAGGCCAGGTGCAGGGCGGTCAGCGCCGACGAGCACGCGGTGTCCACCGCCATGCTGGGGCCGGTGAAGCCGAAGGTGTGGGAGATCCGGTTGGCGACGGACCAGGCCGAGGCGGCCGGGACGGGACGGTGGCCCCGGCCCCACTGCTCCGCCGCGAGGAGCTGGTACTGGTGGTGCATCACACCGGCGAAGACCCCGACGCCGGGGGCGCCGGGCGTGGTGGCCGCCCGCAGGGCGGAGGGGGGCAGGGCGGCGTCCTCCAGCGCTTCCCAGGTGACTTCGAGCAGCAGGCGTTCGGCCGGGTCCATACGTTCCGCCTCGCGGGGCGAGACGCGGAAGAGGAGGGGGTCGAACCGGTCCACGCCGTCGAGAAAGCCGCCCCAGCGCTGCGCGTCGCGCTCCGGTGCCACCCCCTCGGGGCCCGCGTGCTCGGCCAGGTCCCACCTGCTCGGGGGCACCTCGCCGACGGTGCGCCGTCCTGCGCGCAGCCCGGCCCAGAGGGTGGCGAGGTCCGCCGCTCCGGGGTAGCGGCCCGCGACGCCGACCACGGCGATCGGCTCGTCCGCCCGGCGGGCGGCGGCGGGTCGGGGGGCGGCGGCGGGTCGGGGGGCGGGCTCGTCCGGTGCGGGGTCCTGCTGGCGGGCGGCCGGGTCCTGCGGGCGGGGAGCGGGCTCCGGGGCGTCGGCGGGGGCGCCGGCGTCGGCCGGCGGGCCGCCCGTCCCGGCGGCTTCCGCCGCCGCGTCCGGCCAGCGCCGGGCCAGCGCCGGGCCCATCGCTTCCACGAGCCCCTCGGCGACCGAGCGGACGGACGGGCGGTCGACGAGCAGACCCTTCGGTACCGGGCCGAGGTCCCGCTCCAGCCGTTCGACCGCTTCCATGGTGGTGAGGGAGTCGCTGCCGTAGGAGGTGAGCGGGGCGCCGGGGTCCAGCTCCTCGCTGTCGAGCCTGAGCAGTTCCGTGTAGAGGCGGGTGAGGTGCTCCACGGCACGCTCCACGAGCGGGTGCTGGGCGACCTCCCGTTCCCGCGCGGCGGCCCGGGGTTCCGGGCCGGCCGGTGTCGGGTCCTGACGGGGGGTCGGCCCGTCGTGGCGGTCGCGCCCGGCGGGCCCGGTCGCAGGGACGGGCGCGGTGCGCTCCCGCCAGGCTCCCCGCTCGGCGACCAGGAGGTGCTGGCCCGCGCGGTGGTCCGACCAGCCGTCGACGGCGAACCGGCGGACGCCGCGCAGGCCCGCGTCGACGAGCAGCGCCGACCAGGCCCCCGGTCCGAGCAGCGGGGAGTGCGGCAGCCTCAGCTCGTGGTCCCGGGCGAGCCACCAGCCGTCCGTGAGGCCGAAGACGGGCGTGATGCCGTCCAGCACCCGGGTGGCCTCGTTGAGGACGAGTACCGCGCCCGGCCGCATGAGGGCGGCGACGTTGCGCAGCGTGCGCCGGATGTCGGCCGTGGCGTGCAGGACGTTCGTCGCGACGACCACGTCGTAGCGGTCGCCGCCGAAGCCCTGGGCGTGCAGGTCGCCCGCGATGTCGAGGACGCGGAAGGCGGCGTGGGGCCGCCCGGTGCCCAGCCGTTCGCCCGTGGCGCCCACCAGGGTCCCCGAGAGGTCCGTGACGTCCACGTGGAGCCGGTCGGCGTAGGCGTCCAGGGCCGCGAGCACCGGTTCGGTGGTCCCGCCGGTCCCCGCGCCGATCTCCAGGACGCGCACGGGGGCGCCGTCGGCTCCGTGGCCGGGTCGCAGCCGTTCGTGCACGGCGGTCCGGACGGCGCGGGCGCTGAGGGCGTTGAAGTGCCGCGTGCGCGGGTCGTCGTGGTAGAGGGCGGCCACCCGTCGGTCCGAGCCGCCGGGGAAGAGGACGTCCAGCCCCTCTCGCGCCCCGGTGAGGACCTCGGGCAGGGCGGCCACGCAGTCGTCGAGGAGTTCGAGCAGCGGCCGCACGTGGGGGAAGCGGCCCAGGAGCACGGCGCGGTCCGCCGCGAGGTCGCCGGGGGCGGTCGCCCCCGGCGTCTCGGGCGGCACCCGGAACGCCTCGCCGTCCGCGTCGAGGTGGCCGCCGTGGGTCAGGGCCGCGAGCAGCGCCTCGAACAGCCGATGGCGCTGCGGCACGACGCGGTGGCGCCGGGCGAGTTCCGCCGTCGTGAGCCGCTCCCCCGGCCTGCCGAGCCCACCCGGGGACGAGGTGAGGGCGGTCAGCACCGCCCGGCGAGCGTAGTCGTCCACGGCGTCGAGGTAGTCCCCGTCGTAGGGTTCGCCGCGCTCGGCGACCTCGGCGCGCAGCGCCGCGTCGAGCGCCGGGAGCAGGGACACGGCGGGGGGTTCGGCGTGGTGGACGGTCTCCGTGGCCACCGGCGTCACCTCGGCCAGGGCCGTCGAGGCCTTGAGCGGGACGATGTGGCCGTCTCCCCCGGCCAGGCCCTGCCGGAACGCGGTGACGCCCTCCTCGGCGGACAGGGGTGCCACGCCCCACCGCGCGAGCCGGGCGCGGTGCTCCCCGGTCGCCACGGCGCCCTCCTCGCCCCAGTACCCCCAGTCGAAGACGGTGACGGGCCAGTGCAGGCGGGCGGCCAGGTGGCGTCCGTAGGCGTCCTGGAACGTGGAACCGGCCGCGTAGTTGGACTGGCCCGGGTTTCCGGTGTGGGCGATGGCGGACGAGAACAGGGCCAGGAAGTCCAGCGGTTCGGTGCTGAGCGCGTCGCCGAGCGCCACGGTGCCGCGCACCTTCGGGTCGAGGGCCGCCCGGAACGTCGCCTCGTCGGCGGCGGCGATGGTGCGGTCGGCCAGCACGAACGCCGTGTGGATGACGCCGTCGACGCCGCCGAAGCGTTCGCGCATGTGGGTGACGGCCGACCGCAGGGCGTCGGGGTCGGTCACGTCGGCCCGCAGGTACGCGGCCTCGCCCCCGGCGCTGCGGAGGTCGGCGAGGACGGCGGGGTCCAGGTCCTCCTCCGCCCGGCGCCCGACGAGCAGCAGCCGGGCGCCGTGGACGGCGGACAGGTGGCGGCCGATGACCCGGCCGAGGCCGCCCGCCCCGCCGATCAGCAGGTAGCGGCCCTTCTCGCGCAGCGGCAGCCGCTCGGGCCCGGCCTCGGGGAGACGCGCGGGTTCGAGCCGCTTGACGAACCGGGCGCCCTCCCGCCAGGCGACCTCGGCGAAGGGCAGGCGTGCGGGCTCGGCGGCGACGTGGGCCAGCAGGTGCCCCCAGTCGCCCGACGCCGCCGCCCGCGCCAGGTCCGGGCCGGCCAGGTCCAGACAGACGGTGTCGAGGAAGGGCAGCTCGCGGGCGAGGGTGCGGGTCATGCCGTGCAGCGAGGCGGCGAACGGGTTGAGGGTCGGCACCAGGGGGTCGACCTGCTGGCTGTCGCTGGTGAGGACGACGAGGCGGGTGCCGCGCGGGCGCACCTCGGTCAGGGCCCGGGCCAGGTGGAACAGGGCCAGGCAGCCGCGGCGCTGGGCGTCCTCCAGGTGGTCGAGGTCGGTGGGCGAGTAGCGCCGGTCCTCCACCCCGCCGAGGAAGTACACGGTCGCGGGTTCCCCGGCGTCGGGCAGGACGCGGGCGTAGTCGGCGGGCGTGCGCAGGCCGGTGAGGTCGAGGAGCCGGGCCCGGTCGCCGTGGTGGGCCGTCAGCGCGGCGCCGAGTCCGTGGTCGTGCCCGCCGGAGAGGACGAGGACGGGCCCCCGGTGGCTCAGGTCGCCCGGCGGGGCGGGCGGGTCCACGCGCCAGACGGGCCGGTAGTAGGGGACGGGCTCCGCCGCCCGTGCGGGGCGCACCACGGTGAGTCCGGTGAAGCGCACCAGGGCGCGGCCCCCGGCATCGCACAGGGTGACGTCGCAGCGCACGGTGGACCGGTCGGGGTCGGCCGAGACCAGGCGGGCATGGGCGAAGCGCGCGGTGTGCGGCCGCTCCCACAGGTCGATCCGCTCGATCGAGGCGGGGCGGGTGGGCGGCTCCTCGACCTCGGACAGAGCGCCGTGGAGGGTGTGCAGGGCGGCGTCGGTCACGCCCGGTTCGAGCCACCAGCCGGTGCGGGCGGCCTCCGGTGGGGAGGCCAGCTCGGCGAGCGCCTCCCGCTCCCCGTGGTGGAGGTGTTCGACGAGGCGGTAGGAGGGGCCGAAGCGCAGGCCGTCGTCCTCGGCCCGGCCGTAGAGGGTGGTGCCCGGGGACCGGCGGGGGCAGCGGGCGCGGATCGCGGCGAGGTCGAGGTGTTCGGCGGCCGGGGCGGTCGCGGTCGCCTCCTCCCGCGTCCCGGGCGCGGACGGATGGGCGGTGACCGTCGCGTGGACGACGGGCCGGTCACCGCCTTCGGCGCGGATCTCGACGAGGACGGCGTCCCCCTCCCGCACGGCCCGGACGGTGGGGGGCGTGCCGTCCACGACCAGCGGGGCGCGCAGCCGGACGGAGGACAGGGCGGTGATCGGCCGTCCGGTCAGCCGGTGGGCGGCGGCGCGGGCCAGCTCCAGGTGGGCGACCCCGGCGAGGACGGGACGCCCGTCGACCCGGTGGTCGGCGACGACCGGGTCCCCGGGCGCCAGGTCGACGGTGAACTCGGCGCCGTCCGGGGTGCGGGACGTCTCCGTCAGGGGCGGGGCGGTGCCGGGTGCGGCGCTCGGTCCCGGTGCGGCGCCGGGCTCCGCCGGGAGGACGGCGGGCCAGTGGGAGGGGCCGGCGAAGGGGTAGCCCGGCAGGGGGACGATCCGCGGCCGGGCGGGGTCCGCCGCCTCGGTGAGCGCCCGTTCGTCGATCGCGGCGCCCCGCACCCACAGTGCGGCGACCTCCTCCCAGCGGCGGGCGGCGCAGGCGTCCGCCGTCGTGGCGGGCCGTTCACCGCCCGGGCTCGCGGGGTCGGCGCGGCCGGTGAAGTCCGCCTCGCCCTCGGCGACGAACCGGTCCAGCTTCTCGCGCAGTTCGCCGACGGAGGCGACGACGAGTGCCAGCCGGTGTTCCAGCGCCTCGCGCCCCACGAGAAGGGTGTGGGCGATGTCGGCCAGGGTGCCGTCCGCGTTCGGGCCCGACAGGTGGTGGGCGAGCCGTCCGGCCATCGCCGTCAGCCGATCCGGGGTACGGGCCGACAGGACGACCAGCCGCGGGCGGTCGTCCTCGCGCTGGGACGCGGGAGCGGCCGGTACGTACTCCTCCAGCACCGCGTGGGCGTTGGCGCCGCCGGCGCCGAAGGAGCTCAGCGCGGCGCGCCGGGGCTGGCCGCCGGGGCCCGGCTCCCAGGGCGCGGCGGCCCGCTGGAGCCGGAACGGGGTGGCGGAGAGGTCGATCCGGGCGTTGGGCGGATCGCTGTGCAGCGTCGGGGCGAGGGTGCGGTGCCGCAGCTGGAGGAGGATCTTGGTCAGGCCGGCGATCCCGGCGGCGGCCTCGGCGTGGCCGATGTTGGCCTTCACCGACCCCAGGGCGCAGAACCGCCGGTCGGCGGTGTGGGCGGCGAAGGCCCGGGTCAGTCCCTCGATCTCGATGGGGTCGCCGAGTTCGGTCCCGGTGCCGTGGGCCTCGACGTAGCCGATGGTGCGCGGGTCGACACCGGCCCGGCGCAGCGCGGCCCCGATCACGGACGCGTGGCCCCGGGGTGAGGGGACGGTGTAGCCGTGCGTGCGTCCGCCGTGCCGGACGGCGGTGGACCGGATGACCGCGTGCACGTGGTCCCCGTCGGCCAGGGCGGCGCGCAGCGGCTTGAGGACGACGGCGCCGACGCCCTCGCCGGGCACGAAGCCGGACGCGCCCTCGCCGAACGGGCGGCAGACGCCGTCCGGTGCCATCATCCGCTGCTCCGAGAGCATGGCGAACTTCATCGGGTGGAGGTTGAGGTAGGCGCCTCCGGCGACGGCCATCCGGCACTCGCCGTGGCGCAGGCTCTCGCAGGCCAGGTGGAGCGCGGTCAGCGACGCCGAGCAGGCCGTGTCCACCACCAGGCTCGGGCCGTGCACGTCGAGGAGGTAGGAGAGGCGATTGGCGAGCGAGAACTCCATCGAGTAGGCGGAGACGGGGTTGCCCTTGCCCCACTCCTCGGCGGCGACCAGGTCGTAGGCCATGCCGGTGGTGCCGACGAACACGCCCACCGCGTTCTCGTCACCGTCCCGGGAGAGGCGGTGGAGGCGCGCCAGGGAGTATCCGGCGTTCTCGATCGCGGACCAGGCCACCTCCAGGAACAGGCGCTCGGCCGGGTCCATCCGGCGGGCCTCGCGCGGGGCCACGGAGAAGAAGAGCGAGTCGAAGTGGGAGACGTCGTCGAGGAAGCCGCCCCAGCGGGCGTAGCTGGAGCCCGGACGCCGGTCCCCGGCGTCGGCCCAGCGGTCCTTGTCCCAGCGGTCGGGCGGTATCTCCCGGATGGCGTCCCGGCCGTGCAGGAGGAGGTCCCACAAGGCGTCCGGGTCGGCGGCCCCGGGGTAGCGCCCGGCGAGTCCGACGATCGCGACGGCGTCGTCGGGGACCGGGGGCGCCGGGGTCGCCGGGGTCGACTGTGGCGTCGCCGCCGGAACCGGCGGGGCGGGCGTGGGCGCCGCCTCGGGTCGGGGCGCCGCCCCGGGCCCGGCGTCCGGGTCGGGGCTCGCGGGCCGTTCGGCGGCCTGGGCCTCGGGCGGCGCGGCGTCGGCCGACCGGCCGGTGAGGGCGCGCGCCGCGTCGGCGTGGTGCTCCACCAGGTACCGGGCGAGGTCGTCGACCGTGCGGTGGTCGAACAGCAGGGTGACGGGCAGGCCGCCGAACCGGTCCTCCAGGGCGACGGACAGCCGCTTGACCATCACCGAGTCGATGCCGAGGGCGGAGAACTCCTCGTCGCCCCGCAGGCGGCCGGGCGGGATCCGGGTCAGCTCGGAGACCAGGCCGAGCAGGTGGCGACGGGTCGCCTCGGCCACCTCCGACGGCGCGGGGGCCTTACCGTCGGGGCGGCGGTCCTCGGCGGCCCGCTCGGCGCGAGCGCCGTCGAGGCGCCGCCGCACGAAGGCGCCCGCACGCTCCGCGTCACCGTGGACGACGACCAGTTCGGGCGCCCCGGACCGCAGGGCGGCGGCCATCGCCCGCAGCCCGACCTCCGGTGGCATCTCCACCATGCCCTGGTGCTCGCGCACCGCCCGCCGGTCCGCCGCGCTCAACCGCATGCCGCCGCCGGACCACAGGGGCCAGCCGATGGAGACCGTCGTTCCGGCCCGCTGCCCCCGGGCGACCTGCGCGGCGCGGTGGGCGGCGAAGCCGCCGAGCGCCCGTCCGGCCGCCGCGTAGTCGCCCTGCCCGGGGTGGCCGACGTAGCCGACCATGGAGGAGAACAGCACGAAGTGGTCGAGGGGTTCGTCGCGGGTCGCCTCGTCCAGGTTGCGGGCGCCCAGCAGCTTCGGGGCCAGCACCCGGGCGTGCGTGCCGGGGGCCTTGTTGACGACGTACGCGTCCTCGTTGACGCCGGCGAGGTGCAGGACGCCCGTCACCGGGCCGAACTCCGCGCGGGCCAGTTCCACGGCGGCCCGGACGTCGGCGAGGCGGGTGACGTCGCCGCGCAGGTGCCGGACCCGGCCGCCGGCGCGCTCGATCCCGTCCAGGGCGGCCCGGCGTTCGGCGTCGAGCTCACCGCGTCCCAGCAGGACCAGGCGGGCGGAGGTGTGCCGGGCCAGCTGGGTGGCCAGGCCCAACCCGATGCCGCCCGCACCGCCGGAGAGCAGGAGGACGCCCCGCTCGGGAAGGTCGAGGTGCGCGGGGAGGGGCAGCGTCTCAGGGACCATCGTGCGCACCCAGCGGCCGTCGCCGTCGATCCGGGCCTCCGCCAGGGGCCGGTCCGACGCTCCGAGTTCGGCGAGGGCCGCACGGAGCGGGTCGTGGCCGTCGGCGACGGCGAGGGCGACCGGGCGCAGCCGTCCGTCCTCCTGCGCAGCGACGGAGCAGAACCCGCCCAGCGCGTCGGCGGCCTGCTCACGTGCGGGGCCGACGGCGACGCAGGCCAGCGTGATCCGCTCGGTGCCCGGTCGGCGGATGAGGGCCCGGGTCAGGGGGTACACGGCGTCCAGGCAGTGCTCGGGGTCGGCTCCGGTGACCAGCACCACGCTGCTCGGCGCCGGGTCCGTCCCGGAGAGCTCCTGCCACAGCCGGGCCCAGTCCTCGTCCCGGCCGGTGCCGATCCGGTGGTGGCCCGGGCCGGTGCGGCGCGGTTCGCCGTCCACGTCGCCGCCCGCGTCGGCGTCCGCGTCGGCGTCCGCGTCGGCGAGCACGACGGTGGCCGCCGCCGTCGTCGGCCAGCCGTGCTGCTCCCGGTGCCGGGCGGCGGCGCCGTCGAGGACGAGGAGCGTGCGGGCGGTGTCGACGGAGCCGTCCGGCGCCGCCGCCCCGCGCTGCCAGCCGGGCCGGAACCAGGCCAGCGTCCCGTCGCCGGGCGGGGACGGCTCGGCGTCCCGGGGCCCGGTCCGGAGCAACGCCTTCGCCTCGGCGACGGACAGCTCTCCGCGCCGCAGCCGTTCGAGGATGTTCCGCCTGGACTCCTGCGGGTTCACAGCACACCTTCCATCAACCGTTCGGCTTCCACGACCGAGATCCGTCCGCTCTCCAGTGCGCCGAGCAGGTCGGTCAGCCGCTCCTCCCCGTCGCGGTCCCCGGGTGCGGGGGTGCCGTCCAGGGGGTGCGCCCAGTACCGCGTCGCGGCGAAGGGGTAGGTCGGCAGGGGCACGCGGCGCGCGGCCCGCCACCCCCCGGCGGGGCTCCACGGTGCTCCCCCGTCGACCCAGCGCCGGGCGGCCTCGCGGAGGGCGGCCCGCTCCGGGTCGGGGGCCGGGTCGGACGCGGCGGCCGGGGGTGCGCCGAGCACGTCCGGATCGGGGGTGCCCGCCGTGTACCGGTGCAGGGAGGCCGCCAGCTCCTCCTCCGTCGCGGCCAGGACCGCCAGGCGGTGCGGCATCGCGTCGCGGCCCACCCACAGGGTGTGCGCCAGGTCCCGTAGGGACGGCCGCTCCTCCGCCGCAGGACCGGTGCGCCGCTCCGCCAGGAAGGCGTGGAGCTGCCGGGCCTGGTCCCGGAGCCCTTCGGCCGTCCGGGCCGACAGCGGCACGATCCAGGGGCCGTCCGGCGCCCGGTCCCCGGCCGTCCGGGGGTCGACGAACTCCTCCAGCAGCACGTGGGCGTTGGTGCCGCCGAGTCCGAAGGCGCTCACGCCCGCGCGGCGCGGGACGCCGTCCTCGGTGGTCCACGGAGTGAGGCGGTCGACGACGAAGAACGGGCTGTCGTCGAGGTCGAGCAGGGGGTTCGGTTCGGTGTAGTGCAGCGTGGGCGGGAGCTGCCGGTGCCGCAGCGCCAGCACGGTCTTGACCACGCCCGTCAGCCCGGCGGCGGCCTCGGTGTGCCCCACGTTGGACTTGACGGTGCCCAGGCCGCACCACGGCGTGTGGTCGCCGGGACCGGCGGCGCCGTCCGACCCGGTGAAGGCCCGGCGCAGGCCCCGGACCTCGATCGGGTCCCCCACCTCCGTCCCGGTGCCGTGGGCCTCGATGTAGCTGATGGTGCGGGGGTCGACCCCGGCGTCCCGGTGGACGGAGGAGATCAGCTCCGCCTGGGCCGCGGGGTTGGGCATCATGAGCGAGTCCATGTGACCGCCCCCGCCGTGCGACACGCCGCTGCCGCGTACCAGGGCGTACACCGTGTCGCCGTCGGCGAGCGCCCGGGAGAGCGGCTTGACCAGCACCGCGACCGAGGCCTCGCCGCGCACCATGCCGTTGGCCCGCCGATCGAACGCGGCGCACCGGCCGTCGGGCGACATGATGCCCAACTGGCCCAGGGCGACGAAGAGGTCGGCCGTGAGGAACAGGTGCACGCCGCCGACCAGGGCCGCGTCGCACTCGCCGCCCCGCACCGCACGGACCGCGCGGTGCAGCGCCGTCAGCGAGCTGGAGCAGGCGGTGTCGACCGCTTCGCTCGGCCCGCGCAGGTCGAGCTGGTAGGAGACCCGGTTGGCGATGAGACAGTGCCCGTTGCCGCTGACGACGTGCCCCTCGCGGTGGCGGCCGGCCCGGTGGAGGGCCCAGTCGTAGTCGTGGGAGGTGGCCCCGATGAAGACGCCGGTGCGGGTGCCGCGCAGGTCGGCGGGGCGATGACCGGCGTCCTCCACCGCCTTCCAGGCCGTCTCCAGCATCATGCGCTGCTGCGGGTCCATGAGTTCGGCCTCCATCGGCGTCATGCCGAAGAAGTCCGCGTCGAAGCGGTCGACGCCCTCGATGAAGGAGCCCCAGCGGCTGTTGACCGTGCCGGGCGAACGGTGCGGGTCACCGAACACCTCACGCCAGTCGAAACGTTCGGCCGGGATCTCCTCCACCAGGTGAACGCCGTCCCGCAGGTGCCGCCACCAGGTCCGGACGTCGGGCGAGCGGGCGAAGCGGCCCGCCAGTCCGACGATGGCCACGGGGTCGTCCTCGGCCCCGCCGCCCGCGCGGGCCGGGGCCGGCTGCGGCCGGGCGGGGGCCCGGGTGCCGTCCGGTGCGGCCGACGTCGGGGCCGGAACGGACACCTCCCGACCGCTCAGGTCGGACGGCTCGGCGGTGGGACCGGACGGCTCGGCGGTGGGACCGGACGGCTCGGCCGTGGCGGCGGGGCGCTCCTCGGGCGGCCCGGTGCGGCTGGGCGCGGGAGCGTGCTCCACGAGGTAGCGGGCCAGCGAGGCGAGGGTGGGGTGTTCGAACAGCAGCACCTTCGGCAGCTTCCCGAACTCCGGCTCCAGGCTCCGGATGAGCTGGATGGCGCTGAGGGAGTCCATGCCGTAGCTGTCGAAGGGGGCGTCGGGGGTCACGGCCTCCTCGGCGAGGCCGAAGAACCGTGCGAAGACGGTCCGCAGCCGCTCGGTGACCTCCTCGGGGCCGGCCGTCACCGGCTCGGCGGGGGCGGCCGGGGCGGGCGCGGGGGCCGGGACCACCTCGGGCACGGGGTCAGGGGCCACCTCGGGCACGGGGGCCGCGAGGACCGGCTCCGGACGGGCGGCCGGCGCGGCGGGGACCCGGCTGACGAGGACGGCGTTGTCGAACTCGTCCTCGGCCAGGTCGGGCGCGCCCAGCGCCCAGGTGCGCTCGAAGCCCTGTTCCCGCAGGGCCCGACGCCAGCCGGCCACGTCGAGGAACGGGGAGTCGGGCAGCCGGACGCCGGGGTCCACGCTGGACCAGTAGCCGGGCAGCGGTCCGATCATCGCGGTCATGCAGTCGCGGTTGCGGACGAGTTCCTCCAGGACCACGATGCCGCCCGGAGCGAGGAGGCGGCGGACGCGTCCCAGGCTGCCCGCCATGCTGCGGGTGGCGTGCACGGAGTTGGCGGCGATCACCACGTCCACGCCCGACGCCTCGAAGCCCTGCTCCTCGGGGTCGCGGTCCAGGTCGAGCACGCGGCACTCGAAGGAGACGGGGGTGTCGGCGAAGCGCTTGCGGGCGGCGGGCAGGAAGGCGGGCGAGACGTCGGAGAACACGTAGTGCACGCCGTCCCCGTGGTCGGCCAGGGCCTCCAGCAGCCGCCGGGTGGTGCCCCCGGTCCCGCCGCCGATCTCCAGCAGGCGCACCGGCTCCTCGGGCCTGCGCTCGCGCAGGGACCGCACCTGCTCGGCGACCAGCCGGGCGACGATCTCGTTGTGGTGGTCCGCGACGGCGTTGCCGTCGTAGATGCGGAGCAGCAGGTCGGGGTGGTCCGGGGCGAAGAAGACCTCCAGCGCGTCCGCCTCACCAGCGAGGAACTCGGGCAGCCGGGGCAGGCACACCTTGATCAGGTCGATCCAGGGCGCCAGTTCGGGATGGTCGGCGGCCAGGGCGTCGGCCTCCTCGACCAGGCGCGCCTGCGCCGCCGGACCCCCGGTGCGGGCGCCGGGCTCGGCGGGTGCCCGGGCGATCAGGGCGGCGAGGGCGTCGGCCAGCCTCCCGTACCGCTCCTCGTCGGCGAGACGGCTCCGGAGCTCCTCGGCGGTGGGCGGGGTGTCCCGGCCGCCGCCGAGCAGCTGCCGGCACCAGCGCCGCAGCAGGTCGTCGACGCGGTCCATGCCGGCAGCCGCGCGGCGCCCGGAGAACGGGCTCCGGGCGACGAGGCGTTCGACGGCGCGGACGGCCGACGCGGTGTCGTCCGCCGGCTCGGCGCGGTGCGCCGGGAGGGCGTCGCCCGGGACGGGGGCGTCCTGCTCCGGGGGTGTGGTGGCCGAGGCCGGGGTGGCCGGGGGCGGGGCGTCCGGGGCCGGGGCGAACCAGTAGGTGCGACCGGCGAAGGGGTAGACCGGCAGGGGCACACGGGGCGGCTGCGGGCCGGGGGCCGGAAGGTCCGCCGACCCGCCGCGCACCCAGTCCTCGGCGGCGGTCCGCGCCTCGGCCGCCGCCGGGTCGCCGAGATCCACCGCCCGGCCGCCGATCCGCGGGGCGGCGAGGCAGTGCTCCAGCCCGGCCAGGAGCCGCGCCCGCGTCTCGGCGACGACGGCGGCGCGGAAGGGCAGCGCCTCGCGGCCCGTCCGCAGGGTGGCGGCGACCTGGTCGAGCCGCAGTCGGGGGCGTTCCCGCAGGAACTCCAGGTGGTCGGCGAGGCGTGCGCGCAGCGCGTCCTCGTTGTGGGCGGAGAAGGGGAAGACCAGCGGGCCCGGGACGACCGCGGGCACGTCGCGCGGAGGCGGCTCCTCCAGCACGGCGTGCGCGTAGGCACCGCCGAACCCGAACGAGCTGACGCCGGCCCGACGCGGCTCGTCCCCGACGCGGTCCCACGGCACCGGCTCGGTGTTGATGTAGAGCGGGCCGCCGTCCAGGGCGCACAGCGGGTTCGGGGTGGCGAAGGACGGCATCGCCGGGATCGTGCCGTGCCGCATGGACAGCAGGGTCTTGACCACGCCGACCAGCCCGGCGGCCCCCTCGGTGTGCCCCAGATGGCCCTTGGCCGAGCCCAGGGCGCAGAAGCCGGTCCGCGCGGTGTGCCGGCGCAGGGCGGCGACCGCGCCGTCGACCTCCACCGGGTCGCCCAGCGCCGTCCCCGTGCCGTGTGCTTCCAGGTAGGTGAGGGTGGCGGGGTCGATGCCCGCCTCGGACCAGGCGCGCAGGAGGAGGTCGGTCTGGCGGGCCGGGTTGGGGGCCGTGATCGACCCGGCCCGGCCTCCGTGGTTGACGGCCACCGCCCGGACGACTCCGTACACCGGGTCCCCGTCGGCCAGTGCCTGCTCCAGCGGCTTCACGAGCACCGCGGTGACGGCCTCCCCCGGCACGTAGCCGTCCGCCCGCGCGTCGAAGGCGTGGCAGCGCCCCGAGGGCGAGAGCGCGCCCAGCGCCGAACTGCGCAGGTAGTGCTGCGGACTGAGGATCAGGTTGGTGCCGGCGGCGAACGCCATGGCGCACTCCCCGCGACGCACGGCGCTCACGGCGAGGTGGAGGGCGTACAGCGAGGAGGAGCAGGCGGTGTCCACGACGCTGCTGGGTCCGGAGAGGTCGAAGACGTAGGAGGCCCGGTTGGCCGACATCGCCACCGAGGTGCCGGTGACGTCGTGGGCGCCCGGCGGGCGGCCCCGGACGAGCATCTCCAGATCGTAGTCGTTGAAGCAGCGGCCGACGAAGCATCCGGTGGACGAGCCCCGGAGCCGGGCGGCGACCCCGGCGTCCTCGGCGGTCTCGTACAGGACCTCCAGCAGCAGCCGTGTCTGCGGGTCCATGCCCTCGGCCTCGGCGCGGGGCACCCCGAAGAACTCGGCGTCGAAGCGGGCCACGTCGTCCAGGAACGCGCCGTGGCCGCAGTCGGTGCCGTGCGGGCGGGTGCCCGTGGGGTCGTGGTGGAGCCGGTGGTCCCACCGGTCGGCCGGGACCTCGCTCACCAGGTCGCGGCCGGCGAGGAGGTCGGCCCAGAACCCGTCCACGTCCCGGGAGCCGGGGAAGCGTCCCGCCATGCCGATGATCGCCACGGGCTGTTCGGCTCCGGAGCCGCCGGAGGACGTCGGCACCGCTCGGGCGGCGCGGCGCGGGGCCTCGGCGCCCGGTCCGGCGGAGGTGGGAGCGGGGACGGAGGCGGGGGCTGGGGCGGCCTCGGCGGAGGCGGTGGGCTCCGGCTCGGGCGTGGGCCCGGCGGACAGCCACGTCCGCACCTCCTGCCCGTACGCGTCCACCAGGTGTGCGGCGAGGGCCCCGATGTCGGGGTACCGGAAGAGCGCCGTGGGCGGCAGGTCCCGTCCCAGCTCCCGCGACAGGCCACGCACGAGTTCCACGACGTCCACCGACGTCAGCCCGAGCTCCAGGAACCCGCTGGCCCGGTGCGTGCTCCGCGCGGCTCCCGGGTCACGGTGGTCGAGCAGACGGGCGACGGCGGCGGTCAGGTACTCCTCCGTGCGGCTCAGGACCTCCGTCCGTCCGACTTCGGTCGCGGCCGGGTCGGCGGCTCGCGCGTCCCCGGTCGCTTCGGTCGCGCCGATGACGTCGAAGTGGCCGAGCAGCCGGGCGCGGTCGCCGTGGACCACCACGACCTGGGGCTCGTCGCGGCCGAGCACGGTGCGGAGCAGGGCCAGGGCGTCCGCGGTCTCCAGCGGGCTCGATCCGGTGCGGGCGAGGACCCGGTCCCGGACGGCCGCGTCGACGGACATGCCGCCGTCGCGCCACAGCGGCCAGTTGACGGCGGTGGTGCGCCCACGGCGTTCGCCCGCCCGGCGCCGTTCCTCCCGCCACACGGCGAAGGCGTCCAGGTGGCGGTTGGCCGCGCTGTAGTCGGTGGCGCCGGGGTTCCCCAGGACCGAGGCGACGGAGGAGAACATCAGGAAGTAGTCCAGGTCGGCGTCGGCCGTGGCCGCGTCCAGGTTGGCCGTGCCCCGCACCTTGGGGGCCAGGACGCGGGCGGCCGCCGCGCGGTCCTTGTTGACCAGGAGGGCGTCGTCCACGATCCCGGCACTGTGGATGACCCCGGTGAGCGGGCCCAGACGTGTGGTCACCTCGGTCAGGGCCCGCCGGAGGGCCGCGCCGTCGGCGAGATCCGCCCTGACGTACAGGGCCCGGGCGCCGAGGGCCTCGAGCTCGGCCACGGCGGCCTCCGTGGCGGCGTCGGGGGCGGAGCGCCCCAGCAACGCGAGGGAGACCCGGGCCGATTCGGCGAGCAGCCGTGCGGTGTGCCGGCCGAGGCCCCCGGCTCCCCCGGTGATGAGATACGTGCCGCCGTCCCGGGCGAGCGGTACCTGCGGGCGGGGGCCGGCGGGCGGTTCCGCCGGGAGGGCCGGAGCCGGGTCCAGCGGCTCGAAGGCCAGGACGGTCCGGCCGGTCCGGGTGTGCCGGACCTCGACGGGGGCGTCCGGGGCCGTCCGCGCGGCCACGGCCTCCGAGAGGAGCGTCGACACGTCCCGCGGTCCGGCGTCGAAGCGCACCGTGGTGACCGCCAGCCGGGGCTGTTCGAGCCGCACGCTGCGGGCGAGGCCCCCCACCGCCGCCTGCGCGGGCGACTCGCCGTCGGCCGTGTGGGCGTGCAGGACGGGCAGCGTGTCGGTGCGTCCCAGGAGCCAGGTGCGGCACAGCAGCAGCATCGAGAGCACGGCTCCGGCGTCGCCCGGCGGCGGGGACGCCTCCGCGCGCAGCCCCCACAGGTGCAGCAGCGCGTCGGGCTCCTCCCCCTCCTCGCGCAGGGCCGCCGCGAGGGCGCGGTAGTGCTCCTCCTCCCCCGGATCGATCTCGAAGCCGTCGGCGGAGGTGCGGGCGTAGGCCATCGCGGGGCGGACCTGCACGACGCGGCGGACGTGGGCGCGCAGGGCCTCCACCCGGCCGTCGTCGGTGTCGAGGACGACCAGCAGGGCGCGGGCGAACGCGTCGGGCCGGTGGGCGTCCGGCGGCAGCGCGCGGGCGTGCCAGCGGGGGGCGAGGACCAGGGTCCGCGCCGCGTTCACCGCCGGGGCCCCGGACGGCCGGGGGGAGCCGGAGCGGGCCGGTGGCGCCGGCTCGTCCAGCCAGTGCCGTTCCCGTGCGAAGGGGTAGGTGGGCAGCGGGACCCGGACGGCGGAGTCGTCGGACGGCCAGGCGGCGAGGGTGCCCGCCGCCCAGGCGGCGGCGAGCGCGTCCTCGCCCGCGGCCGCGTGGACGTCGTGGGGCGGCTCCCCGGCGACCGCCGCACCGGGGGCCACCCGGCCGCGGCGTGTCGGGCAGGCGGGCTCCTGACCGGTGGCCAGGGCCTCCAGACCCGAGGCCAGTTCACCGAGGTCCGCCGTGACGAGTGCGGCGCGGTGCTCCATCGGCCGACGGCCGTGCCGCAGGGTGTGCGCCACGTCGGCCAGGCGCAGCCCGGGGCAGTCCCGCAGGTGGGCGGCGAGCCGCTGGGCCAGCACGCGCAACCGCTCCGGGGTGCGGGCCGACACCGGCACGGCGAGCGGGCGGGGCGCCGTCGGCCCGAGGTCCCGCACGGGCTTGCGGTACTCCTCCACGATCAGGTGCACGTTCGCGCCCCCGGCGCCGAAGGCGCTCAGCGCGGCGCGACGGGGGGCCGGCCGGCCGGTGTCCGGCTCGACGGGCTCGGGCCAGTGCCGGGCGGTCCGGGGCAGGTAGAAGGGCGTTTGGTCCAGCCGCAGCGCGGGGTTGACCTCGCCGGTGTCCGGGCCGGGGGGAATGGTGCGGTGCCGCAGGGCCAGCAGCAGCTTCGTCAGCCCCGCCACCCCGGCGGCGGCCTCCAGGTGGCCGATGCTGCCCTTCACCGAGCCGACCGCGCAGTACTCGCGGTCCTCGGTGTGCGCGGCGTAGACGGACGAGAGGGCCTCGATCTCGATCTGGTCGCCCAGGGTGGTGCTCGACGCCTGGGCCTCGACGTAGCCGATCGTGCGGGGGGAGACGCCGGCGTCGGCCAGGGCGGCGGCCACCACCCGGGCCTGCGCTTCGGGGCTGGGGACGGAGTAGCCGCCGGTCCGGCCGCTGTGGCGCATTCCGGAGCCGCGGATGACGGCGTGGACGGGGTCACCGGAGGCGAGGGCGTCGGCCAGCGGACGCACGACCACGGCCCCGACGCCCTCACCGGGCACGTAGCCGTCGGCGTCCCGGGCGAACGGACGGCAGCGGCCGGTGGGCGAGAGCAGCCCCAGCCGGGCGAGCCGCAGGTACTTGTACGGATGGAGCGAGAGGTTGACGCCGCCGACCAGGGCGGCCCGGCACTCGCCGCGCCGGATGCTCTCCCCGGCCAGGTGCAGGGCGGTGAGGGCGGCCGAGCAGGCGGTGTCCACGGTCAGGCTCGGGCCCTGGAAGTCGAACGCGTACGACACCCGGTTGGCCAGGTCGGACGCCCAGGACCCGGCCGGGCCCGCGTCGGCGTGCTCGTGCAGGTGCTCCAGGCCGAGGAGTTGGTAGTCGTTCCACATCTGGCCCGCGAAGACGCCGACGCCGCCCCCGGTCTGGGCGGCCAGGCCCTCCGGCGTGTGACCGGCGTCCTCCAGGGCGGCCCAGGCCGTCTCCAGGAACAGCCGCTCGTGCGGGTCCATCAGCCGGGCCCGGTCGGCGGGGATGTGGAAGAAGCCGGCGTCGAACTCCGCCACGCCCTCGCAGAACGCGCCCCAGGGGCCGGGCCCGTCCGGGTCACCGCTGCTCGGAACGTGGTGGCGCCGGCGGTCCCAACGTTCGGCGGGGACCTCGGTGACGCAGTCGCGGCCCTCGGTCAGGACCTCCCACAGTTCGTCCGGGTTCCGCGCTCCCGGGTAGCGCCCGGCCAGGCCGACGATGGCCAGCGGCTCGTCCGCCGGGGCGGCGGAGGGACGGTGCGCGGCGCCGTCGGGTCCGGAGGTGTGGGTGGCGGCGGGCGGCGCGACGGGCACACGGGGTGGCGCGGCCGGGGCGGTCGGCGGGTGGGGCGCGGTCGGGGCGGGCTCCGGCGCGGGGGGTCCGTCCGTCTCCGCCCGTGGGCCGTGCTCCGCCGAGGCGGTGAGGGCCCTCTCGTGCCCCTGGTCGCGCAGGTGGTCGGCCAGCGCCCGCACGGTGGGGTACTCGAACAGCAGCGTGGGGTAGAGCGGGCTGCCGATGCGCTCCTCCAGCTCACCGGCGATGCCGAGCAGGTCGACCGACGTCAGTCCGTGGTCGTAGAAGCCCAGGTCGGGGTCGACGCTCCCGTGTGGCCGTCCCAACCGGGCGGCGACCAGCGCGCCGAGCGCGTCCAGCGCGTCCGGCGCGTCCGGTGCGTCCGGCGCGTCCGGCGCGTCGGAGGAGGGCGGGGGCGGTGCCGGGGGCGCGGGCACGGCGGCGGGCGCGGGGGCGGCCGGTGCGGAAGCCGTCGGTGCGGACGCGGCGTCCGGTGCATCGGGGGAGCCGAGTCGGCCGGTGATCAGCTCCGCCGACCGCACGCGCTTGGCCCGGAAGCCGAGGATCTCGGCGACGACGGTCCCGTCGGGCGAGCAGATGCGCAGGTCGGCGTCGAAGAGTTCCGCGTCCAGCCGGCCGCCGACCGGGCCGGGCACCTGCACGAGGTTCTCCGGGCCCACCCCGTGGGTGGCGTGGAAGCGGTCGATGTAGATGGGGATGAACGGGTGGTCCGCGCTGCGCCGTTCCGTCTCCCGGAACAGCAGCATCGGGACGAGGGTGGCGAAGTCGAGCACCGCCGGGTGGACGTGGAAGTGGTCCAGGTACGGCTCGGCCTCGGCGGCCAGACGCATCCGGGCCAGGGCCTCCCCCGCCGCGACGTGGACCGTCCCGGAGGCCTTCATGAAGCCCCGGTGGTCGATGTCGAGCCGCTCGCGGACGAAGCCGTACAGGTCCGCGACGTCGACGGTGTCCCGGGTGGTGTCGGTGAGGCCCGCCACGTCGACGCGGGGCCGGGCGGCCGCCGGGGCGGGGAGCGGGTGGAGTTCCGCCGTGCAGTTGACCTCCCAGTCGGCACGGGACGGGTCCCGGTCCCCCGGTCGGCTGCGGACGGTGACGGGCAGTCCGGGCCCCGGTGCGTCCTCGGCGACGACGACCTCGACCCGGCGGCCGTCCGGGGTGCCGAGGACGGGCGCGCGGAAGACGATCCGCCGCAGCTCCACGGTGGCCGGGTCGATCCCGGCGCGGCCGACCAGGCGCAGCACGAGATCGAGGAGGAACACCCCCGGGAGGACGGGGACGGTGTGCACCAGGTGGTCGCGGACCGCCTCGTCCTCGGCGTGCACGGTGGTCGCGGTGCGCCGTCCGGCGAGGGGGGCGAGCGGGTGCTCCGCGCGTGGGTTCTCCGCCATGGCTAGATCCATTCCTCCAGCTCGAGCAGGGGACGGGGTCCGGGGGTGGGGGCCGGGGGCGCCGTGCGGGGTCGTTCGACCCAGTGGCGCGCCCGTCGGAAGACCGGGGCCGGAAGCGGAGCACGCCGGATCTCGCGGCCTTCCCGTTCGGCGTCCGTCGGACCGCGCAGGACGACGTGGCAGTTGGTCCCGCCGAAGCCGAAGGCGCTGATCCCGGCGCGGCGGACGCCGTCCCGGGGGCGCCAGGGCTCCAGCTCGGTCTGCGGGCGGAACGGTGACGCGTCGAAGCTGAAGCGGGGGTTGGGACGCTCGCAGTGCAGCGTCGGCGGCAGTGCCTCGTGGACGAGGGAGAGGATGACCTTGTGCAGTCCGGCCATGCCGGCGGCCATGAGCAGGTGGCCGACGTTCGACTTCACGCTGCCGACACCGCAGAAGCCGCGGTCTGCGGTGTCCTCACGGAACACCTCGGTCAGGGCACGCAGTTCGATCGGGTCTCCGATCATCGTGCCGGTGCCGTGGGCCTCGACGTAGGAGACGCTTCCCGCCGACGCCCCGGCCCGGTGCAGCGCGCTGCGGATGACCTCCTGCTGGGCGTCCGGGTTCGGGGTCGTCAGGCCCATCGTGCGGCCGTCGTTGTTCATCGCCGTGCCCTCGATGACGGCGAGCACCCGGTCGCCGTCGCGCAGGGCGGCGTCGAGGGGTTTCACCAGGACGGCCCCCACCCCCTCGCCCGGGACGAAGCCGTTCGCCGAGGCGTCGAAGACGCGGCAGGTCCCGTCGGGGGACAGCGCCCGGGCGGCGCTCAGCGACAGGTAGGGGGTCTCGTCCAGGATGAGGTCGGCACCGCCGACGACGGCCATCTCGCACTCGCCGGTCCGCAGCGCCTGGTGGGCCAGGCACAGGCTCGTCAGGGAGGACGAGCAGGCCGTGTCGACGACGAGGTTGGGGCCGCGCAGGTCGCGGAAGTGGGCGAGGTGGGCGCCGATGAAGTTCTGGTTGGTGCCCGTGGCGGTGGCCCGGCCGGGCACGGCGATGCGCGAGCCGTAGGTACTCGTGCCCGAGCCGACGAACACCCCGACCCGGCGGCCCGCGACCTCCTCGGGCCGGTACCCGGCGTCGGCGAGGAGTTCCTCGGCCGTCTCCAGGAACAGCCGGGTGAGCGGGTCCATGTGCGCGGCGTCGGCCTCCGGGATGCCGAAGTAGCCCGGGTCGAAGTCCTCGATGCCGTCGAGGAACCCGCCCCACTTGCTGACGCTCCGTCCCTCCCGGTGCTCGGGCGCGTACAGGGAAGCGATGTCCCAGCGGGACCGGGGCACCTCCCGGATGCCGGACCGGCCGTGCCGGAGCAGGTCCCAGAAGTGCGCGGCGGTGGGCGCGCCGGGGAAGCGGCCCGCCAGGCCGACGACCGCCAGCGGGAGGACGTCCGGCTCCGGCCGCCGGGCGGTGGACGGGACGGCCCCGGCAGGTTCGGCGGCTTCGGCGGCCCCGACGGCCGGCGGGGTGCGGTCGGCGGCGTCGGGGGCGGTGGACCGGCCGCGGTCCCAGCGGGCCAGCCCGTCCGGGTGCTGCTCGACCAGGTACCGGCTCAGCCGGGCCACGGTGGGGTGTTCGAGGATGACCGAGGGTTCGAGCGGGGCCCCCGCGAGCGTCTCCAGCCCGGTGACGATGGCGGCGATCAGGATGGAGTCGACACCGAGGTCGCTGAAGCGGGCGTCGGGGGTGATCCGGCCGTGCGCCAGCCCGAGTTCGCGGGCGAGGACGTCGGTGATGTGGGCGGCGCACCGCTCGACGAGCGTGCCCCCGGGGGGCGCCTCCCGGCGCTGCGCCTCCGCTCCGTCGGCCGACCGCTCGGGTTCCGTGGCCGGGGCGCCGAGGGGCGCGGGCGCGGGCCCCGGCAGGAGGGCCTCGGCCGCGTCGGGGCGGGCGTTGACGGCGACGAGGCTGGTGTGTCCGGTGGTGGCGAGCGCCGCGTCGAGCAGGGTCAGGCCCTGGTCCGGGGTGAGTGCCGCCAGGCCGTGGTCACGGTAGCGGCGGCTGGTCACCTCGCCCATGCCGATCCCCGACCAACTGCCCCAGTCCACGGCGATCCAGCGGGTGCGGGAGCCCCGCGCACGCTCCCGCCGGGTGGCGTGCGCCGCGTAGGCGTCCAGCACGGCGTTGGCGCTCGCGTAGTCGCTCAGTCCGGGAGCGAGGGCGGGGACGGCGGCGCAGACGGAGGAGTAGAGCACGACGAAGTCGGGTTCGTCCTCCCGCAGCGCCCGGTCCAGGGCGAGCAGACCGGCGCCCTTGGGCTCCCAGCAGTCGGTGATCTCCCGGTAGGACTTGTGCACGAAGGCGGGCGTGGGGGAGACCGAGCCCGCGCAGTGCAGGACCCCGGCGACCGGGCCGAACCGCGCGCGAGCGGCGGCGAGGAAGGCTTCGGTGGCGCCGGGGTCGGTGAGCGGGGTCTCGGGGAGCATGACCTCGGCCCCGGCGGCCTCCAGCCCACGGACCGCCGCCACGCGTCCGGCCCACCACTCCCCCGGCGCGTCCTCCGCCCACCGGGAGCGGCCGGGCAGGGTCCGGCGGCCGGTCAGCACGAGCCGCCGCGCGCCCTTCGCCACGAGCAGTTCGGCCGCCGCCAGGCCCAGTCCCCCGGTGCCTCCGGTGATCAGGTAGGGGCGGTCGGGACGGACGCGGAACGCGCCGAGGTGGCCGTCGGCGCCGGGGGCGGGGAGCGGCAGCCGTTCGAGCCGGGCGACGTGCCGCGCTCCCCCGTCGTAGCGCACGTCCGGTTCGCTGCCGGCGGCGTCCAGCTCGCGGAGGGCGACGGACAGCGGTCCCGGCGGCCGGTCGTCCGCGCTGCCGGGCCGGGTCGCGACGGTGACGGTCCGCAGTGCCGCGTACTCCGCGCCCAGGGCCCGGACGAGACCGGCCATCCGGGCCCCGGCCATCGCCTCCCCGGGGAGGGACGCGGACGCGTCCGGTTCGGGCCCCGCCTCCCCCCGGACGTGGACGACGCGCGGGGCGTGCCCACGGCGGTCGGTGGCCAGCACCCGCAGCAGGGCGACGCGGGCGGCCTCCCGGGCGGGGCCGGGGCCGCCCGTGGCGTCGACCAGGTCGATGACGGCGTCGAGCGGTCCGTGGGACGCCAGGATCCGCTCGGCCAGCCGTCCGCCGCCCTCGTGGTCGTCGAGGTCGAGCTCGAACTCGTCGGCGGAGAGCGCCGGGAGGGCGGACGGTTCGCGGAGGACCAGCCAGCGCACGTCCTCGGTCGCGGCCAGTTCCTCGACGAGTCCGATACCGGCTTCCCGTCCCACGAGGAGCAGGCGGGTGGCGGGGCCCTCGGGGGCCCGGAGCCCGGGCTGCGGCGCCGGCCGCCAGCGCCTGGCCAGGAGGTGCGGCGTCGGTTCCGCTTCCGGGGTCGCTGCGGGAGTTGCCGCAGGGGTTGCTGCCGGTTCCGGAGACGGCGCCGGGCGGGCGGGCGCGGGGCCGTCGGTGAGCGCCGGGCCGTGCGCCGTGGAGTGGTCGAAGGGGTAGGCGGGGAAGGGAACGCGGCGTCCGCCGGGGGTCCGGGGCAGCGTGACGGGCTCGCCCAGGGCCCAGCGCCGGGCGGTCCCGGCCAGCGGGGTGCGGTCCGGGGGGTCGTCGGACAGGCCGCTCTCGGTCGCGTACAGGCCCGGCGCCCGTCGGCCGTCCAGGTAGTGGTCGAGCCGGCTCACGGCCTGGTCGAGGTCGGCGGCGAGCAGGGCGAGCCGACAGGGCAGGGCGCTGCGCGCCACGCGCGAGGTGTGGGCGAGGTCGGCGAGCCGGTGGGGTGTCGCCGTGAGCGCCGTCCGCAGTCGGCGGGCGTACGCCCGCAGCCGGTCCGGCCCGTGGGCGGACAGGACGAGCAGGTGCTCTCCGGCGCCCTCGTCGGCCGGTGCCGGGACGGCCCGGGAGGGCGGTTCCTCCACGACGACGTGGGCGTTGGCGCCACCGAAACCGAAGGCGCTCACCCCCGCCCGCAGGGGCAGCGGACGCCCGTCCGGGTCCTTCGGCTCCCAGCTCCGCGTCCCGCGCAGGACGGTGAAGGGGCCGGCGGACAGGTCCAGGTGGGGGTTGGCGCGGTCCCCCGCCGCGTTGGGCGGCAGCGTGCGGTGGCGCAGCGCGAGCAGCACCTTGAGCAGGCCGGCCAGGCCGGCGGCCGACTCCAGGTGGCCGATGTTGGTCTTGACGGCGCCCAGGTGGCACCACGGCCCCTCCGCGGCGGCGCCGGGCCGGGTGAACGCCTCGGTCAGACCGGCCACTTCGATGGGGTCGCCCAGCCGGGTCCCCGTGCCGTGCGTCTCGACGTAGGACACCGTCCGCGGCTCCACCCCGGCCCGCCGGAGCGCCTCGGTGACGACCTCCGCCTGCGCCTCGGGGCGGGGTGCGGTCAGGGAGTGCGCGCGACCGCCGTGGCCCACGGCCGACCCCCGGATCACGCCGTGCACCTCGTCCCCGTCGCGCAGGGCCCGGTCGAGGGGTTTGAGGACGACGGCTCCGACCCCCTCCCCCCGGACGAACCCGTCGGCGCGCTCGTCGAACGTCCAGCAGCGTCCGGTGCCCGAGAGCAGCCCCGCCCTGCCGAGGGACTCGAACCAGACGGGGTTGAACAGGGCGTTGACGCCGCCCGCCACCGCCAGGTCGCACTCCCCGGCCTCCAGGGCGCACAGCGCGCGGTGCAGCGCCGTCAGCGAACTCGAACAGGCGGTGTCCACGACCTCGCTGGGACCGCGCAGGTCCAGCAGGTAGGAGAGCCGGTTGGCGATGACGGACTGCACGTGCCCGGTGATGGTGTGGCCGCCCACCTCCTCGGCGGCGCGGGCCAGGTGGTCGGCGTAGTCGGAGAGGGTGGCGCCGACGAACACGCCGGTGCGGCTGCCCGCGAGGCCGCGCGGGTCGAGGAGCGCGTCCTCCAGCGCGTGCCAGGCCGCCTCCAGGAAGAGCCGCTGCTGCGGGTCCATCAGCCGGGCCTCACGCGGCGGGATGCCGAAGAAGTCCGCGTCGAAGGCGAGGATGTCGTCGAGGAAGCCGCCGCGCGGCGCGTCCCCGGTGAACCGTCCCGCCGGTGCGGGGCCGACGAGATCACGGCCGTCCAGGAGATGACGCCAGTAGGTGTCCAGGTCCGGGCAGCCGGGCAGCCGGGCCGCCATCCCGATGACGGCCACGGGCCGGGGCCCTCGCTCCCCCACCGACGGCGCGGGCGTTCCGCCCGGTGCGGCGGGCTCCGGAGCGGGCGGGGGCTCCGGAGCGGGCCCCGGCGGGGCCGGGTCGGGGTCGGGGCGTGGCCCGGTTGCCGCGTCGCGGCCTTGGGCGGCGGCGATCGCGTCCCCGTACCGTGCGCACAGCGCGGAGGCCAGCGCGTCCACGGTGGAGTGCTGGAAGAAGGCAACCGGGGTCAGCGCCAGCCCGAAGCGGTCGTTGAGGCGGTTGGCGAGGTCGGTGAAGAGGACGGAGTTGAAGCCGTAGTCGCCGAACTCGACGTCGGCACGGACCTGTTCGGCGGGCACCTTGACCAGTTCGGCCGCCTCCGTCCGCAACAGGGCGCACAGCCAGGTCCGCAGGCCGTCGGCGGGCGGGCCGCCGGGCTCCGGACGGTCCGGCTGCGGGCCGGACGCCTCCGCCCGCACCGGAGCGGGTTCGAGGGCGTCCAGGGCCGTGGCGATCCGTCGCTGGTCACCCCGGGCGACCAGCACGGTGGGGGAACCAAGGCCGAGGGCGTCCCGCAGCGCCGTGAGGGCCTCCTCGGAGGTGATCGCCGCAAGGCCGGTGGTCGTCCCGGTGAGGCGCCGCACGGCGTCGGGCATGCGCATGCCGCCGTCCTCCCACAGGGGCCACACCATCGAGACCGAGGCGCCGTGGCGCAGCCCCCGGGCGACGCGGGCGGCCCGCTGCTCGGCGAAGGCGTCCAGGAAGCGGTTGGCGGCGCAGTAGGCGGCCTGGCCCGCGTTGCCGAAGGTGCCGACGAAGGAGGACATGAGGACGAAGAAGTCCAACGCGTCGGCGGCCGTCCTCTGGTCGAGCAGCACCGTCCCGGTGACCTTCGGCGCGAGGACGTCGCGGACGGCGTCCTCGGTCAGGTCCGCCAGCGGCGCGTCCCGCAGGACGCCGGCGGCGTGGACGACACCGTGCGGCGGGCCGAAGCGCCTCCGTGCGGCGGCCAGTGCCCGGCCCAGAGCGTCGGCGTCCGTCACGTCCGCACGGAGGTACAGCAGGTCGCCACCGGCGGCGCGGCACCGCTCGCCCAGCTCCTCCACCGCGTCCGGGGCGGCGGAGCGTCCCAGCAGCGTGACCGACGCGGCGCACGCGTCGGCGAGGTGGACGGCCAGCCGTCGGCCGATCCCGCCCGCCCCGCCGGTGATCAGGTAGTGCCCGCCGCGCCGGAGGCCGACGGGGCGAGCGGTGGTGGGCTCGGCGCGGCACCAGCGGCGCGTGCGGCGCTCCCCGCCGCTGTGGCGGACCTCCGTGGTGCCCCGGCCCGCCTCGGCCACCACGTCGGCGAGCGCGGGGGCCTGCGTGTCGGCCCCGACCTCCACGCGGACCACCCTGAACCCCGGGAGCTCGTGCGCCAGGGCCCGTCCGAGCCCGGGGACGACGGAGCTGTGCGGGTCGTCCTCGTCGGCCGGTGCCACGGACACGTAGGTGAGCGGGCCCCCGCCCGACGCGGCGCGCCGGGCCAGCGCGAGCAGCGTGGCGGTGGAGCGCTCCACGCCCTCCGCCACCGGTCCCCCGGCGCCGTCCAGTCCCCGGCGGTCCACCACGATCAGCTCGCCCGGGGCGGGGGGCGGGTCGTCCGGGCCGGTCAGGTGGTGGTCGGCCCCCGCGCTCCAGTCCCGGGGGCCGCCGATCACGACGACCGTCGCATCGGTGCCGGGTCGCTCCTCGGGAGCGGGGCGGGTCGTCCAGCGCGGCGTGTAGTAGGCGAGCGGCGCCGCGTCGGGCCGGGGCGCCGCGTCGGCCTGCGGGGGGACGGCCTGCGTGGGGACGGGGTCGGGGACGGGGAGCCGGTGGCGGGTGCGGGCGAAGGGGTAGCCGGGCAGGGGCACGCGGCGGCGCCCGGTGCCGGGCAGGACGGCCGACCAGTCGCAGCGCGCCCCGGCACACCAGAGCCGACCCAGCTTGTGCAGGTCGCCGCGCTCGGCCAGGCCGCGCAGCAGGCCGGTGGTCTCGGGCCCACCGTCGAGCAGGTCCGCCAGGTCGCGCCCGGCACCGGACCGCTCGAACGCCACCCCGGACAGCTCCCGCGCCGCCTCCTCGACGGTCCGGCCGGAGGCCGTCAACGCGTCGAGGACGTCCTGGAGGTGCCGCCGGTCGCGGGCGGGGAACGCGAGGCGGACGGCGTGCCGCTCCCGTCCCTCCCGCAGCGTGAACGCGACGTCGGCCAGGTCCTCGTCGGCTCCGGGCCCGCGCAGCCACGCCGCGAGCCGCAGGCAGACGTCCCGCAGGGGGGCGTCCTCCCGCGCGGACAGCACGATCAGCTCCGGCAGTGCCGGGCCGGGTCCCGCAGGCGTGCCCGGGCCGGTCGACGGCGGCTCCTCCACGACCAGGTGGACGTTGACCCCACCGGCGCCGAACGAGCTGATCGAGGCCCGGCGGGGCGCTCCGCCCCGGCCGGAGCGCCAGGCGGCGGCCTCGCGCTGGACCTGGAAGAGGCCGGCGTCGAAATCGATGGCCGGGTTGAGCCGCTCGGAGTGCAGCGAGGGCACCAGGGTGCCGTGGCGCAGCTGGAGCAGTACCTTGGTGAGCCCGGCCAGCGCGGCGGCCGCCTCGGTGTGACCGATGTTCCCCTTGATGCTGCCGACCGGGACCGCGCCGTCCGGACCGGGTGAGCCGAACGCCTCGGTCAGTCCGCGGATCTCGATGGGGTCGCCGAGCGCGGTCCCGGTCCCGTGCGCCTCGACGTATCCGATGGTGGACGGGTCGGTGCCGGCCCGCCGCAGCGCCGCGCCGATCAGCTCCGCCTGCGCGGCCGGGCTCGGCACGGTGAAACCGCTGGTGCGCCCGCCGCTGTTGGTGGTGACCGCCTTGATCACTCCGTGGATGTGGTCGCCGTCGGCCAGCGCGTCCTTCAGCGGCCGGAGCAGCACCGCGCCGACGCCCTCGCTGGTCACCATGCCGTCGGCGCCCGCGCCGAAGGGGCGGCAGCGGCCGGTGGGCGAGAGCATGCCCAGTTGGGCGTACTGGATCCGGCGGGCGGGGTGCAGGATGACGTTCACGCCCCCGGCGATCGCCGCCGAGACGGTGCCCGCCCGCAGGGCGTCGCAGGCGAGTTGGAGGGCGACGCCGGAGCCGGAGCAGGCGGTGTCCACCGCGATGCTGGGGCCGGTGAAGTCGAGGAAGTACGAGACGCGGTTGGCGATCTGGTAGATGTCGCTGTTGGGGTAGCGGCTGAGGCCGTCCAGCGCCGCGTTGGCGCTGAGCACGGCGTGGTCGGGGCCCATGGAGGCCACGTACACGCCGACGTCGCGGCCGAGGCTCGCCGCCGTGTGCCCGGCGTCCTCCAGCGCGTGGTAGGCGGTCTGGAGGAACAGCCGCTGCTGCGGGTCCATCGTCTCCGCCTCGCTCGGGGCGAGACCGAAGAACAGCGCGTCGAAGGCGTCGACGTCGTCGAGGAGCCCGGCGGCGGAGGTGTAGGTGCGGCCGGGGCCTCCGGCGGGGTCGACGAGGTCCGCGCGGCCCCACCGCCGCACCGCGTCCCCCAGGGACTCGGCGCCGGCCAGGAGGTTGCGCCACAGCTGGTCGAGGTCGGCGGCGCCCGGGTACCGCCCGGCGACGCCGACGACGGCGATGGCGTCCTCGGCCGCCGGAGCCGGTGCGCCGGGAGCGGCGCCGCGTCCGGCGTCCTGGGCGGACACCGGCGTCCGGGGGGCCTCGGGGCCGACCGGCTGCGCCGGGTCGGTCGCCCGCACCGGGTCGGTCGTCGGGCGCGGCGTGCGGGCCGACGGGGGGAGCACGGCGCGGGCGACGTCCCCCAGCGTCCGGTGTTCGAAGAAGAGGGTCGTCGGCAGCCGGCCGAAGTGCTCTTCCAGGGCGACGGTGGCGTCGACGATCTCCAGCGACTCCAGACGCAGCGACTCGACCGTGGTGTCCGGGCCGAGGTGCGCCGCCGTCCGCCGACCGGGCCGCGCCAGCACCGCGCACACGCGGTCCAGCGCCTCGGCCCACCCGTGGGGGGCGACGGCGTCCGCCGCCCGGCCGGCTCCGGCCTCCTCACGGGCGGCGGGCGCCGGGTCCCCGGCGACCGCCCGGTGCAGGGCCTCGGCGTCGACGAGGACACCGGCGAGGTCCGCGAGGGCGTCGAGCCTGGCCGTACCACCGGCTGGGGACGCCGTCGGTGCCGGGGGCGAGGTGCGATCCGCAGCGGGCCCGGTGGTGGGGTCCGGGGCGTCCTCCGGCTGGAACGTGACGCGCGCGACCTCCGCCAGCGGCGCGTGGTAGACGACCTCGCCCTCCGCCGACGCCGGTGACGCCCGGTGGCCGAGGACGGAGTCGAAGAAGGTGCGGACGGGCGTGTTGCGGGCCGTCGGCCGGTGCACCGCGGTGAGGTCGCGGCATCCGTCGTGTTCCTCGACGGCGGAGGCGACCGCCGCGAGGAAGGCGTGCTCCACGCCCCGTCCCAGGACACGGCAGCTCAGCAGGAACGTGTCCAGCGTCGCGGTGTCCCGGTCGCCGTCCGCCCCGGCCCGGGTGATCGCCACACCCACGAGGCCGTAGTCACCGAAGCGATCGGTGACGTCGGCGACCCAGCAGCGGGCCCCCTCCGCCAGCAGCGCGCCGAGCTGCGTCTCCGTCCTGCGCACCGGTGCGAGGTTGAACTGGTTGGTCCGCTGGGTGAGTTGCGCCACTCGCGCCAGCTGCTCCGGGGCCACGGGGCGCACGTCGACCCGCAGGTCGAGCCCCTTGATGAACTCGCTCAGCGTCGCGGTCGACTCGCGCAGGGCCGCACGCTCCCGGCCGGCGCGGTACATCACCGTCCGCCGTCGGTCCTCGTCCGTCACCTCCGCCTTGTCGAACGCCCACAGCCGGTCCAGGAACCCCGGCCACCGCGCGACGTCGGTGGGCAGGGTGAGCGCGAGCACCTCCGGGAGCTCGGCACGCACGGCCGCGACCTCGACGGGGTTGTCGTCGAGGAAGACGAAGGCGTCGGTGCCCAGGCCGAGTTCCTCGGCCAGCGCCCGGATGTTGCCGGGCTTGGGGTTCCAGTCGATCCGGCGGGCCGCCAGGTGTTCCGGGCGCAGCGGCATGTCGGGCCGGTGCGCGAAGACGGCGTCCACGTCCTCGGAGCTGTTCTTGCTGCACAGGCAGAGCAGGACGCCCTCGGCGTGCCGCTCCACGGCCCACTGCTGCAGTCGGCGGTGCGCGGACTCGATCTCGACGCCCCCGGCACCGTCCTCACCGCACACCCCCCGCCACAGGGTGTTGTCGCAGTCGAGCACGAGGACCTTGAACGGCGGGGCCAGCAGGGAGTGCGCCGTACGTGCCACGGCCGTCGCCAGGACCGTGCAGGCCGGCGGGGTGTAGGGGATGTGAGCGTGCTCCTCCCGTGCCGCGTCGTGGGGGCGCGGCACGGAGTAGGGGGTGCGCCAGTCCGGGCCGGAGACCAGGTGGACGCCCCGCACGTCCTCCAGCGCGGTCCGCACCCGCTCCTCGAGGGAGGAGAGCTCGTCCGCGTGCCGGGCGGCGGCCGTCGGGGAGGGCGGGCAGACCATCACGACGAGGGGCACGGCATCGCGTCGGGCCGCCGTCGTGGCGGCGGCGGCGAACTCCTCGGCCGTCCGCACGCCCCCGGCCCCGCGCGGCCAGTCCTCGAAGCGGAGCAGGATGACGTTGCAGCCGCCGACGTTGCGGGCGAACCCGCCCGCCGGGTCGAGGAGTTCCTGGAAGACCTGCCCGTAGGGCGAGAGCCGGACGGACAGGTCGAGGCCGAGCCGCCGCGTCCAGTGCTCCAGGGCGTCGCGCAGCGGTTCCGTGGTGAAGGTCGCGGCCACCGCCAGCGCCGCCCCGGCCCGTGCGGCGGGGCCGTCGCCGGGCGCGGACGGTTCCCGGGCCGGGGCGGCGGCCGTGGCGGGGGCCGGGTCGGCGGCGGGAGGCGCGAAGGCGTCGATGACCTCGGTGCCGCCCGGTGTGCCGCCCGGTGTGCCGCCCGCCACGATCCGGCGCACGATCGCGACCGCCGCCGTCTCCACCGGCAGCGCCTCCTCGGCGGCGGTGACGCTGTCGGCGAAGGTGGTGGCGAGCCGGGGCGGCCGGGCGAGCAGGCCGGACAGCGCCGGGTACTCGGTGACGGCGGCCCTCACCAGCCCCTCCACCGCTCGCTTGGCGGCGCCGTAGTGGCCCAGGCCGCGTGGTGGCGCGGTGGCGTAGGCGGAGGAGACGGCCACCACCTGACCGCCCCGACCCGCCACGTCCTCGGCGAACGCCGCGAGCGGTGCGTGCGCGAGCCGCAGGGCCGCCTCGACATGCGCGGCGGCCCGCGCCACGGCGGCCGGGTGCAGGTCCAGCGGCTGCGCCGGCGGCCCCGCGTTCAGCACCAGGAGCCCGACCGGCCCCTCGGTCTCGGCGATCCTCCGCCGTGTCTCCGCACACCACCGGGGGTCACCGACGTCGCCCTGGTGGAGGACCAGCCGCGCCCCGTCCGCGCCGAGGGCGGTGCGCAGTTCCTCGGCCTCGGCCGTGCTGTCCCGGAAGGCGACGTGCACCCGGGCACCGGCCAGGACGAGCGCGGCGGCCACGGCGGCGCCCAGACCCCGGCTCCCGCCGCTGACGAAGGCGGTCCGGCCGACGAGCGGCCCCGGCCCGGGATCACGGCCCAGCAGGGTGCGGAGCAGTTCCAGGGAGGGCGCGGTCCCCTCCCTGCGCACGTGGACCCGCAGCCCCACCCGGGCGCGCAGGTGACCGGCCGTCACCTCGCCCCGCAGGCGCAGCTGCCGGTAGCGCTCGTCCACCTCGGTGATCTCCCCACGGGCCCGGAAGGCCGAGCGCCGGGGTGCGGACTCCCCGTCGAGGTCGAGCCCGCTGACCAGGGCCGCGCGGCCGGGCGCCTCCATCCCCGCGAGTTGGCTGGCCCAGGAGAGCACGGCCAGGTGCTCGGTATCCAGGGCCCGTTCGGTGAGCCCCAGCCGGTCCGCCAGGGCGGACAGGGCCGGCCAGTCGGGGCGGTAGGCGGCCCCGACGGCCTGTCCCGGGGCGAGGCGGGCCCACGGTGTGCCGGCCGCCGTCCGCCGCAGCCGGGGGCGGGCGGGGCGGGCGGGGGCGTCCCGGAGGGTCCCGGGTTCCACCGTGGCCAGCACCTCGACGAGGTCCCGCCGCCCGTCCCGTAGACGCAGGACGAGGCGGCGCGGCGGCTCCGCCCCGCCCTCGGGGCCGGTGTCCTCGGGTCCGGTGTCCTCGGCCGACCAGTCGTACCGCTGGCCGGGCGTCACCGGGCCGCGGAACCGGGCGGTGAGCGAGGACACCCGCAGGTCGGTACGGGCGGGGCCCGCGGCGAAGAGCTTGAGCACGCACAGCGCGCCGTGGACGACCGGCCGGCCGAACGGCGTGCGACGCGCGTAGGCGTCGTCGACGTGCAGCGGGCTGGCGTCACCGCTCGCCTCGGCGAAGGCCCGGACCTCCTCCGGGGTGACGGTGAGGGTGCCCGTGACGAGGTGGGGGTTCATGCGGTGCTCTTCCTCTCCGGAGAATCGCACGTCCGCGCCTGGGGGCGGACTCCCTGCCGAGCGTGGGGCCGTCAGGTGGCGACCGCGGAGCGTTCTTTGGACTCCTGGACCCGCCGCGTCAGCCCGGTCAGCACGTTGCCGGGGCCGATCTCGCGCAACCGCGGGTCGGGGAGGTCGAGGACGTACTCGACCGTCTCGCTCCAGCGCACCGGCTCGGTGAGCTGCCGGCACAGCACGTCGGCGACCCCGGCGTCGCCGTAGGGACGGGCGGTGGTGTTCGCGATGACGGGGATCCTGAGCCGTCCGAAGACGTAGCGGCCCAGGAACGCGGCGAAGCGGTCGGCGACGGGCCGCATGTGACGCGAGTGGAAGGCGCCGCTCACCTTCAGCGGGACGACCGTGGTCGCGTGGGCCGCGAGGGCGCGGGACGCCCTCCGGACGTCCTCCGGGCGGCCGGAGACGACGATCTGGTCCGGGGCGTTGAGGTTGGCGACGTCCACCTCGCCGCCGTCCGCCTCGATCACGGACCGGACCGTGTGCTCGTCGGCTCCGATGACGGCGGCCATGGCACCGGGTCCCGCCTCGGCCATGAGGGCCGCGCGTTCGGCGACGATCTCCAGCCCGGTGCGGAAGTCGTAGGCCCCCGCGGCGAAGAGGGCCGCGTACTCGCCGAGGCTGTGTCCGGCCACCACGTCGGGGATCACCCCCGTGGTGCGGACCGCGTCCACGTAGGCCAGGGCGTCGACGACGTAGACGGCGCACTGGGTGTAGCGGGTGTCGGCCAGCCGCTCGGCGGGACCCTCGAGGCAGAGGTCGGCGATGGAGTAGCCGAGTGCGGAGTCGGCCTGGCGCACCAGGTTGGGGTACGCCGCGAGCAGCTCCCGGCCCATTCCGAGCCGCTGCGAACCCTGACCGGCGAAGAGATGGACTGTGGTCACCAGCTGCTCCGGTTTCGTGTCTCGGAGGCCAGGGCCCCCAGCCGGTCGGACAGGATGCGGGCCGCGCCGCGCATCAGCATCTCGCCGAGCTCGTCGACGTGGCGGTCGCGCCAGTGCTCCCACGCGGTGCCGCGCAGGTGGGCGTTGAGGGCTCCCAGCGCGGGACCGCAGTTGATCTGGTAGTCGACCTGGTGCTCGGCGGAACCGCTCATCGCCAGCCGGATCGACTGGACGAAGTACGCCTTGAACACCAGCAGCATCTTGTGCTTGGGGTCGCGTTCGGCGAGCTCCAGGGCCGCGGGGTTGGCCTTCTCGTAGTAGGCGCGGGTCTCGTCCCAGACCTCGTCGAAGCTGCGCCGGAAGTAGCGGCGTTGCAACTGCTCCGCCGTGCGCTCGTCGAGTTCCTCCAGGCTCCCGTGACGTTGGTAGAGCTCGTAGAGCCGGTTGGCCCGGGCCGGGTAGAACAGGCCGCGCCGCAGCACCTGGGCGCGCGCCCCCGTCTCCAGCATGTCCCCGGCGGGGACCACCGCCATGTCGTGGGCCTCGGCGGTCTGCAGCATCTCCTTGACCCGCTCGCTGGTGCCGCACTCCGCCGTGCACTGGTTGATGCTGCCCGTGAGCACGAAGTCGGCGCCGAGGACGAAGGCCGCGGCCACGGCCTCCGGGACGCCCAGTCCACCGGCCGCACCGACCCGTACCCGGGCCGCCTCGGGGAAGTCCCGGGCGACGCGCTCCCGTTGCCGGACGGTGTCGGGCAGCAGGACGACCAGCTGCCGCTGGTCCGTGTGGCCGCCCGAGTCCGCTTCGGCGCACACGTCGTCGGCCAGCGGGACCCGCTCGGCCAGCGCGGCCTCCTCCTCGGTGACGCGCCCCTCGGCCAGCAGGGCGTCCACCAGCGCACGCGGTGCCGGTTCCAGGAACCACTGGGCCACCTCGGGCCGGGAGATCTTGGCCAGCACGCGGTGGGGGGCCCGCACCGAGCCGTCCCGGGCCCGGCGCAGACCGCTGAGCCGGTAGTGCACCAGCGCCGGTGTCGGCCGGATGAACGAGGCCGCCTCCACCCGGCGCACGCCGTGCCGGAGGAAGAGCCGGACCTGCTCCTCCTCCTTGGCCGGGTTCTCGTGGCTGGCCAGCAGGTTGAGCCCGTAGGGCCGTTCGCCCAGTTCGCGGGCGAACCGCTCGATCGCCGAGACGATCTGCTCGGGCCGCAGCCCGCCCGTCCCGAAGTAGGCGAGCAGGCCGGCGCGGCCCATCCGGACCACCATGTCCTCCGAGGCCACCGCCTTGTACATGGACCCCGCGACGTAGGCGTACCGCGCCCCGTGGTCCGCGCGGAAGGCGGAGCTGCCCAGAGCCTCCGGCGCGATCACGCCCGGCTCCGGGGGGTGCGGGTCGTTCGGTGCGACCAGTGCGGTCACCTCTGTCTCCCCTCGCCGCGCCGGCTCTGCTCCACGGTCGTTCGTCAGCGGCTCCCCGCCGACCCCCGCTGCTCGTAGCGGTCCAGGATCGCGGGCATCTCCCCGCTGACGAAGCGGAGGAACCGCTCCATGTTCGCCAGCCGCAGCAGCCGCTCCTCGGTCGCTCCCTCGGCCCGCAGCTCCTTCAGCCCGCGCTCCGTGATCCGGTGGAAGTCGGGGAACTCCGCGAAGATGCCCCGCACCTTGGGGCCCCAGCTGTTCTCCCGGAGGCGGATCGTGTAGTCCCCGTCCAGCGGACCCGAGCGCTCGAAGACGCTCACGGGGTCGTTCTCCGGGGTGAGCTGGTCGACGATCCGGTCGATGGCGGCGCGCGGCACGCCGAGGACCTTCTCGATCTCGGCGGGGCTCTGGACCGGCGGGTCGCAGATCATCATGTAACCGACGACCCGGCCGCGGTCGTGCGGCATGCCGTCGTTCTCGAAGTAGTACTGGGCGACCTTCTCGACGAAGGCCTTCTCGCCCTCGTCCAGGCGCGCCGATGAGGTGTCGGTGGTCATGCGGCTTCCCCTCGCTGCGGGTACGGGTCGTCAGGCGGAGACGCTGCGGCGGTGTTCCTCCCACCGCCGCGACATGTCGGCGAGATCGCCGACGATGTGTCCGAAGAGCTCCTCGATCTCGGCGACGCGCTGGCGCCGCTCCGCACCGGCGTCGGCCAGCACCTCCAGGCCGAACTGGAAGATCCGGTGGTACTCGGGCCAGCTGGCGAAGGTGTCGGAGACGGCCTTGGGGTACCCGTCGTCCACGAGGCGGTAGCGGGGCTCGCGGCCGGGCTCCTCGACGCGCTGGTAGAGCCCCGCCAGCGTCAGCTGCTCGATGAGCTGCTCGATGGCCTCGGGGGTGGCGTCCACCGCGGCGCAGATCTGGTCCAGGGTCTGCTCCGGCGGGTCGCTGATGATCATCCAGGCCATCACGCGCCCCTTCTCCCACGTCACGCCGTGCGCGGCGTGGTAGTGGTGGGCGACCTCGTCCACGAACGACCGCTCGGCGGCGGTGAGCGTGTCGTACCGCTTCTCCGTCCCGGTGCTGTTCTCCACTGCTTCCGCCCTTTCCGCTGCGTTGGACCGCGCCGCGTCCCGGGTCCCGGTGACGAACGGCTTGGACTCGGTCGCAAGCGTTCCTCAAGGGGCTGCGCGGGCGCCCCCGGAGGACCCCCAGCAGCGACCCCAGTCCGTCGCGGGTCCGCCGTGCGAACGCGCTGGTGGCGGCCTCGAAGGGGACTTTCGGAGGGCTCGATTCCGGGGGTGCGGCGGTCGGTGCGACGACGGCTCGGCGGGCCGCCGCCCGGGTCACGCGGGGGTGCGCTCCCCCACCCGCAGCCCGCGATCGGCCAGCACCCGGGGCAGTTCGGCCCGCCTGCTGATCCCGAGCTTGGCGTAGGCCTGGCTGAGGTGCCACTCCACCGTCTTGACCGTGACGAAGAGGGCCTGGGAGATCTCCCGGTTGCTCATCCCCTCCGCCGCCTTCAGGGCGACCCGCTCCTCGGCCGGGGTGAGCGAGGCCGGGGAGTGCAGCGTGCCTCCGGCCAGCCGGTCGCCCGCCAGGCGCAGTTCGGCCCGCGCGGCGTTCTCCAGGGCGGAGGCACCGCTGGCGCGGGCCAGTTCCAGTGCGTGCTGGAGCTGCTTCCGTGCGGCGCTGCGGTTCCCGTCGCGCCGCAGGGCCGAGCCGAGTGCGAGCAGCGTCCGGCCGCGGTCCGGCAGGTACGGCAGCGGCTCGATGATGTGGTGGGCCTCCTCCAGCCAGCGCAGGCCCTCCGGGCCGCCGAGGCGTTCGCCGTAGGTGCGCAGGGCCACCGCGAGGGGCCGGGCCGCACCGAACGCGCGGGCGTGCTCGACCTCCTCCCAGGCGAGTCTGCGGGCCGTGCCGGGGTCGGAGGTGAGCGCCACCGCGTGCACGGCGTCGGGCAGCACCGCGCAGACGGCGGCCGGGTACCGCCAGCCCTCCCTGCGGGACTGTTCACGGCAGGCGCACAACTCGGCGAGGCCCGCCTCGGGCTCCCCGAGGCGGATGCGCAACCGGGCCCTGGCCAGGCGCAGCGGGACGAAGTGGGCCGCCTCGGGGAGGCGGTGCGCGAGGTCGAAGCGCTCCAGCAGTTCCCGGGCCTCTTCCGGCCGCTGTGTGTCCACCAGGCAGTGGACGAGGGCCGCCGCGGCGAGCGGGACGCCCATCGTGGTCAGCCGGCGGGCGTCGTGATCGCCGAGCACACCGCGCGCCAACGCCTCGGCCTCCGCCGTCCGACCCGCGTCGAGCAGGACCCCGGCGCGCAGCCCGGCCGCCGTCGCCTCGGCCAGGAGCCAGCCGGCCTCCGACGCCTGGACCACCAGGTCGGCGAGGATCCTGTCGGCGAGGTTCGGACGGTCGCACTGGGCCAGGGTCCAGGCCGCCACGGAGGCGTCCGTGATCTCGGTGTCGTGGGTCGGCAGCCGGAACGTGCGGCCGGCCGCCGACGCCAGCCGCCTGACGCGGTTCACCGGCAGCCCCCGGGCCATGGCCTCGAACGCGGCGTGCGCCGCGGGAAGGGGGCTCCGCCCGGTGGCGGTGCTCCTTCTCAGCCGCCCGGCTCCTCCGGCCAGACGGGAGGCCATCGAGGCCGCTGACGACCAGTGGGTGAGGACGGGCCCGCCCGGCTCCTCCTCGGTCAGCTGGCCGAAGACCCGGACGGCCTCCTCGGAACGGCCCACCGCCAGCAGGGCCAGGCCCATGTCCAGGCGTACCCGCAGGTCACGCTCGGCGTCCGGGGACCGGCCCAGTGCCTGCCTCAGGTGGACGAGCGCCTCCGGGTCACGCGAGCGCAGCTGTGCCGACCCGAGGGCCCCCAGCAGGCGCGGTCGGTCCTTGGGGGACACCGGCTCCGCCAGGGCCCGGCGCAGGTAGCGCACGGCGTGCTCCGGGCGACCGCCGCGCATCTCCTCCTGCGCCGCCAGCACGAGCACGTCCGCGGCCCAGCTCGCGGCGCCCGGCTCGGCCCGGCACAGGTGAGCGGCGACCGTGGTGCTGTCGGCCCCCGCGGCGTACAGGCAGTGGGCCGCCCTGCCGTGGGCGGCGCTGCGGGCGTGGGCGGGTGTCTCGGCGAACAGGATCCGCCCCAACTCCGGCCGCTGGAAGCCGTAGGGCAACCCGGGGCCGAGAACGCCGACGTCCCGCAGCGCGGCGGCCTGCGCCGCCGCCTCCGCCTCACCGAGTTCCGCCACGGCCGCGCAGTGCCGGGGCCGGGCGTCGGCTCCGAGGACCGCCACGGCGGTGGCCAGCGCCGTCGCCTCGTGCGGCAGCCGGCTCAGCTGGCGCAGGAGACGGCGGGCGACCCTGGCCGGGGTCAGGAGGGGAACCTGTTCGGCGGCGGACTCCACCGGGGCCAGTCCGTGGCGGTGCAGCTCCTTGAGCAACTCCTCCAGATGGAGGGGGTTTCCGCCGGTCGTGGCCAGGCACGCCGCCGAGAAGCCGGCGTGGGGCTCACGTCCGAGGTGCTCGGCTATCCTGCGGCGGACCGCTTCGGGGCTCAGCGGCGCGAGGACCGCGTGGGAGGCCGACGGCAGCACGGAGGCGGACGTGATGAGGTCCCGGGTGTCGGCCGGGCCCGACTGCCCGCAGCTCAGGACGAGCAGGATGCCACTGCCCTCCAGGCGGTTCGCCACGTAGTTCACGAACCGCAGGGACTCGACGTCCGAGCAGTCGGCGTCGTCGATGAGCAGGAGGAGCGGACGCTCCCGGGCGAGGTTCCTGCACAACCAGTACAAGCCGTGCAGGGCGGAGTAGAGGTGCTCGTCGCACGACGCCGTGTCCTCCAGGCGCGGGTTGCGCGTGTAGTCGAAGAGGTCGCCGGCCAGGACCGCCGGACCGACCAGCGCGCCGTCCAGCACCTCCGAGGGCCCGACGCCCGGGCGGCGTTCGAAGAGCTGCCGCACCACGCCCCAGCGGAACCGCTGTTCCAGCACGTTGCCCCGGGCCTGGAACACCTGGAAGCCCCGGTTGACCGCGTCGGCGCGGACGGAGGTCAGCAGACTGGTCTTCCCGAGGCCGTCGCCGCCCTCGAAGATCACCATCGCCCCGTCCCCGGAGCCCACCCGCCGCAGGGCGGCGTCCGACAGCGAGACCTCGTCGTCGCGTTCGAGCAGAGAACATACCTGTCCCATCGCGCATCCCTTCGCACAGAACCGAAATGAATCTGACGGACGGGAACGAGGGAGCTACGTGGGACGCACCCGCTCCTGGGGTCGGAGGGCGGCGTGGACGTACGAACTGAACAGCGAAGACGTCATCTTCGGTTCCCCCGAGTACGCGGTGAGGTCGGCACCTGTATGTGTTCGGAAACTAACACGGCGGCGCGAGGGCGACTATGCCTGCGACATGACGGCGGCCGGCGGGCGGCGCTCGTCGGCCTGCCGCGGTCACACACAGCACGACGCCTCCCGGAGGACCGAAGTCCTCCGGGAGGCGGGTGTGTGCGACGTCAGGCGGGCCGGAGGTTCACCGGCAGCTTGTCGAATCCGACCATCTGCGGCGGCACGGCCCAGACGATGTCGCCGTCGCGGTCCACGGTGATCTCCTTGAACCGGTCGAACAGGACGTTCAGCACCAGCCTGGTCTCCAGCCGACCGAGCGCGTTGCCGATGCAGTGGTGGGTCCCGAAGCCGAACCCGAAGTGCCGTCCCTCGCTGCGCCGGTGCACGTCGAAGGCCTCGGGCTCGGGGAACTGGCGCTCGTCGCGGTTGGCGGAGCAGAAGCTCGCAGCGACGTGCTGGTTGGCCGGGATGGTCACCCCCGCCAGCTCCACCTCCCGGGTGGAGGCCCGCAACCCCGTGGTGATCGGCGGGCGGTGTCGCAGCACCTCCTCGACGGCCTGGGGGATCAGCGCGCGGTCCGCGCGAACGGCCTGACAGGCCTCGGGGTTGAGGTCCAGCAGGTCGATCGAGTTGGCGATGGTCATGGTGGTGCTGATGTGGCCGCCGGCGAACATCACGTTCGCGAAGTTCACGGTCTCGTCCTCGGTGAGCCGCTCGCCGTCGAGCTCGGCGTTGGCCAGCCGGGTGAGCATGTCGTCCCGGGAGGCGCCCTTGCGTTCCCGGACGCGCTCACGGAGGTAGGCGATGGCCTCCTGCTGAAGCTCCCCGAGCGCCTCCAGGTAGCCCTCCTGGGCCATCTCCTCAGGGGTGACGTTCATGACCTTGCGCGCCCAGTCGTAGAACAGCACCCGGTCCTCGGCGGGCAGTCCGAGGATCTCCAGAATCACGGCGATCGGAATGGTGTAGGCGAGGTCGGCCACCAGGTCCGCCTGGTCCCGGCCCATCATCTCGTCCACGATCTCGTTCGTGATGCGGATGATCTGCGGTTCGTAGGCGGCGATCGAGCCGGGCGTGAACGCGGTGCTCAGGATCTGCCGCACCCGTGTGTGGCGCGGCGGGTCCATCTGCGGGAGGCTCTCCAGCCCGGACTCGGGGAAGCCCATGCGGTGCATCTCGGACGAGTAGGTGCCCGGGTTGGTCAGGACGTGCCGGGCGTCGGCGTAGCGATACACCACCCACCAGCCGGTCTGCGCATCCCTGTGCACCGGATGCTCGTCCCGCATCAGTCGGTACCAGTCGTAAATGGCGGGGTCGTTCACGTTCGGCTGCGGAGGTACATCGTGTTCGGCGTCGGACACCCCATCACCCTTCTCACCCGGCGGGTCGGCCAGGGCAGCATCACGGGCCCCGGACCCGTAACGCACCGGGGAACGCCCCAGCACCGACCCCAGCAGGCGGGGCCGGTGCCCGGGGCGACACGGATCAGGCGTTGACGTCCCGGCGGTTGAACCGGAACAGGCCCAGCCCGACGAACACGGCCGAGGCGACCACGAGGACGGCCGCGTCCGCCCACTGGAAGCCGTGCCGCAGCGGCTCTCCCCCGATGTAGTAGTGGAACGGGGTGATCCAGGCAAGCCAGTCGGCGTCGAGCTGACCGGCGAAGGTGCTGGCCGTGTAGGCCAGGACGCCGACGGCGGCGCTGACGGCGAGCACGACGTTCCGCTTGCCCGTCGCCGCGCCCACGCCCAGGGCGAGGGCGCCGAAGAAGACGGCGAGCAGCGCCAGGTTCAGGCACTGCGCCAGGAACTCCAGCGGCGTGACGCTCGTCAGCTCCGCACTGCTGCGGACGGTCAGCAGTCCGAGCCAGACCAGCACGGCGATGCCCAGGGCGCCGACGGTCAGCGCCCAGAAGCGCTGCGCCGCCAGACTCGTCCGCGTCACCGGATGGGCCAGCAGGAGGTCGAGCTGCCCGCTCTCCTCGTCACTGGCGACGGCGCGGGAGCCCGCCATGATGCCGTAGACCATGGCCAGCAGGGGCAGGATGACGCCGAAGACGCTCGCGTGCAGGTAACCCGCGGCGGTCGCGTCGATGTTGAGGCTCTCGCGGAGGGCCTCCGGAAGGTTGGCGGTGTTCTCCTTCTGGGACGGGTAGGTGCTGGCGTACACGACGCCGACCAGGGCGATGCCGACGGCCCAGCCGATGAGGCCGCGGCGGCTGTCGGAGAGGGACTTGGCGAAGACGGCGGAGCTCACGTGGGTCCTTTCGAGGGTTCCGGGCGGCGGGCGACGGTCAGGACCGACTCGCCGACGTCGCCTGCGGGGCGGCTTCCGCGCCGTCGTAGTACGAGTGGAAGAGCTCCTCCAGGGCGGGCTCGGTCGCCCGCAGGCTGAGGACCGTGTGGGCGGCGAGCGCCTTGACCAGCGCGTCCGGGCTGCCCGCCACCTGGCCCGTCAGGACCGTCCGCGTCTCGTCCAGCCGCAGCCGGTCGGCCCCCGGCACGCCCTCGAACGCGCCCGGGGGTACGGCCGCGTCGAAGGTGACCTCGATGTCCCTGACCGTTCCCGAGCGCAGGTTGGCCACCGCGTCGAGGGCCACCAGGCGCCCGTCGCGGATGATGCCCACGCGGTCGGCGACGGCCTCCACCTCGCTCATGATGTGGCTCGACATGAAGACGGTCTGCCCGGCGGCCGCGGCCTCGGCCACCATGTCCAGGAAGGTCTGCTGCACGAGCGGGTCGAGACCGGCGCTCGGCTCGTCGAGGATCAGCAACTCCGGCTCGTGCATGAACGCCTGCACGAGACCGACCTTCTGGCGGTTGCCCTTGGACAGGCTCTTGATCCGGGCCGTCTGGTCGAGCCCCAGCCGGTCGGCCAGCGCGTCGATCGCGGTCTGCGGGACACCGCCGCGCAACGCGGCGAGGAACCGCAGGTAGGCCCGGACCGACTGGCGACCGTCGCAGACGAAGTCACCGGGGAGGTACCCGACCCGGCGGCGCAGGGCCACACCGTCCGCACAGGGGTCCAGCCCCAGCACCCTCGCCTCACCCGACGTCGGCTTGATCAGGTCGAGGAGCAGCCGGATGGTCGTGGACTTGCCCGCGCCGTTGGGCCCGAGGTAGCCGAACACCTCGCCCCGCCTCACCTCCAGCGTCAGCCCGGTGAGGCCACGGCGCGCACCGTACGCCTTGGTGAGCTCTCGGAGCTCCATCACATTGTCCATGGCGACAGAGTAACAGTGTTCAGAGATTTTTGAAGCCTCTGATTTCTGTTCGGATTCGTTATGCTGGTGCCAGTTGCCGAGGAGGAATCGCGTGGACGAGATGGATGAGAAGGACGCACAGCTCCGTGAAGCGGCCGAGCGGCTCGCCCTGACGCTCTCCGAGAGCGGCATGCAGAAGGCCACGGCCCGGGTCATGACCGCGCTCCTCTTCAGCCGACACGAGACCATGACCGCGGCCGACCTGTGCAAGGAGCTCCAGATCAGCACCGGCGCGGTCTCCGGCGCCGTCAAGCAATTGATCCCCACCGGCATCGTCGAACGCGCACCGGCCCCCGGAAGCCGCCGCGACCACTACCGCTTCCGCGAGCACGCCTGGGCCACTTTGATGGGCAAGCAGAACGCCCTGCTGGACAGCATGTGGGACGCGGCCTCCGAGGGCCTCAAGGTGGTGGGCAAGGACAGCGCCCCCGGCCGCCGCCTGGACGAGATGCAGCACTTCTACGGCTTCATGCAGCGGGAGATGGCCGCCCTCATCGACAAGTGGCTGGAACAGTACGAGGCAGGCCAGGACTGACCACGACCGTCACGCCCACCTCACCGCGGTGAGGTGGGCGTGACGGTTTCCGAGGGTCTCAGGCGCCCATCATGTGCACGCCGCCGTCGACGTGCACGATCTCGCCGGTCGTCTTGGGGAACCAGTCCGACAGCAGGGCGACGACGCCGCGCGCGGCCGGCTCCGGGTCCGTGAGGTCCCAGGTGAGCGGGGCGCGGGAGTTCCACACGTCGGCCAGCTCCTCGAAGCCCGGGATGGACTTGGCGGCCATCGACTTGATGGGTCCGGCCGAGACGAGGTTGCAGCGGATGTCCTTCTCGCCCAGGTCGCGGGCGAGGTAGCGGGAGGTCGACTCCAGCGCGGCCTTGGCCACACCCATCCAGTCGTACTTCGGCCAGGCCACCTGGGCGTCGAAGTCCATGCCGACGACCGAGCCGCCGCGCTGCTCCAGCAGCGGCAGCAGGGCCATCGTCAGCGACTTCAGGGAGTACGCCGAGACCTCGACGGCCGTGGCGACGGACTCCCAGCCGGTGTGCAGGAAGTTCCCGCCGAGGGCGTCCTGGGGGGCGAACCCGATGGAGTGCACGACGCCGTCCAGTCCGACGCCCTCCCCGAGGTGCTCGGTGACGCGGGCGGCGAGGGAGTCCAGGTGCTCCTGGTTCTGGACGTCCAGCTCGATGACGGGCGCCTCCTTGGGCAGCCGCCGGGCGATCCGCTGCACCAGGGTCAGCCTGCCGAACCCGGTGAGGACGACCTCGGCACCCTCCTCCTGGGCGAGCCTCGCGACGTGGAAGGCGATCGACGCGTCCGTCAGCACCCCGGTGACCAGGATGCGCTTGCCGGCAAGCAGTCCACTCATATCGTTCAGTGCCCCATGCCCAATCCGCCGTCAACGGGAATGACGGCTCCGGTGATGTACGCGGCCTCGTCCGAGGCCAGGAAGCGCACGGTCGCGGCGACCTCGTCGGGCTGCGCGTAGCGGCCCAGCGGCACCTGATCGGTGATCGCGGCGCGCTGCTCGTCGCTCAGGACGCGGGTCATGTCGGTGTCGACGAACCCGGGCGCGACGACGTTGCAGGTGATGCCGCGCGAGCCGAGCTCCCGGGCGAGGGAGCGCGCGAAGCCGACCAGACCGGCCTTGGAGGCCGCGTAGTTGGCCTGTCCGGCCGAACCGAGCAGCCCCACGACGGAGGAGATCAGGACGATCCGGCCGGTGCGGGCGCGCAGCATGCCGCGCGCGGCGCGCTTGACGACGCGGAAGGTGCCCGTGAGGTTCGTGTCGAGTACGGCCGCGAAGTCGTCCTCGGACATGCGCAGGAGGAGCTGGTCGCGGGTGACGCCGGCGTTGGCCACCAGCACCTCGACCCGGCCCTGCTTCTCCTCGACCTCCTTGTAGGCCTGCTCCACCTGCTCGGGGTCGGTGATGTCGCACTTGACCGCGAGGAATCCGGCCGGCGGCTCGCCCGATCGGTAGGTGATGGCGACCTGGTCACCGGCGTCCGCGAGTGCGCGGGCGATGGCGAGGCCGATGCCGCGGTTTCCTCCGGTGACGAGAACCGAGCGGCTCAAGGGACCACCCTCCCAATCTGTCGAGCTGTGCGTCTTGTCCGTCGTGTGGTCAGGCCCGGTCGTGCCGGTCAGGCCGTGCACCATGCAAACTATCGGTCCCGCCGACGCGGTACGGACTCGGGCGCCCACAGGGCCCCCGGCACACCCCTGTGGACTTCCTACAGAACCGGCGCCCCGCCCCGCCGGTGGCCCGGAACCGGGTGGGAAACGCGGCGGGGGCAGGGCATGATCGGCGTGCGACCTCGGGAGGACTGCTGTGCCACGATCGATCGACGAGACCTTCGCGGCGTTGCCGCTGCGACAGCTGGCGGACGCCGCCCTGGCCCGGGCCAGGGCGCTCGGCGCCGACCACGCCGACTTCCGGTGCGAGCGGGTGCGCAGCGCCGACTGGCGGCTGCGGGACGCCCGGCTCTCGGGCTCCTCGGACACCACGGACGCGGGATACGCGGTGCGGGTGGTGCACGGCGGGGCGTGGGGCTTCGCCGCCGGTGTGGACATGACGATGGAGGCGGCCGCGCGGGTGGCCGCCCAGGCGGTGTCGATGGCCAAGCTGTCGGCGCAGGTGATCCGGGCGGCCGGCTCGGGCGAGTGGGTGGAGCTGGCGGAGGAGCCGGGGCACGGCGAACGGACGTGGATCTCCGCCTACGACGTGAACCCCTTCGACGTCCCGGACGAGGAGAAGACGGGGCTGCTGCGCGAGTGGAGCGAGCGGCTGCTGGCCGCCGAGGGCGTGGCGCATGTGGACGCCGCGCTGCTCGCGGTGCAGGAGAACAAGTTCTACGCCGACACGGCGGGCACGACGACGACTCAGCAGCGGGTACGGGTGCATCCGCAGCTGACGGCGGTGGCGGTGGCGGAGTCCGGCGAGTTCGACTCGATGCGCACCGTCGCTCCGCCGGTGGGGCGCGGCTGGGAGTACCTGACGGGCACCGGCTGGGACTGGAACGCGGAGCTGGCCGTGCTGCCGGGGCTGCTCGCGGAGAAGATGGCCGCGCCGAGCGTCGAGGCGGGCGCCTACGACCTGGTGGTGGACCCGACGAACCTGTGGCTGACGATCCACGAGTCGGTGGGGCACGCGACGGAGCTGGACCGGGCGCTGGGCTACGAGGCCGCCTACGCGGGCACGTCGTTCGCCACCTTCGACCAGCTCGGCACCCTGCGGTACGGCTCGCCCGCCATGAACGTCACCGGTGACCGCACGGCCGAGCACGGGCTCGCCACGATCGGGTACGACGACGAGGGTGTGGAGACGCAGTCCTGGGACCTCGTCCGGGACGGGGTGCTCGTCGGCTACCAGCTCGACCGGCGCATCGCGAAGCTGACGGGGCTGGGGCGCTCGAACGGCTGCGCCTTCGCCGACTCCCCCGCGCACGTCCCCGTGCAGCGCATGGCGAACGTCTCGCTGCGGCCGGCGCCGGACGGGCCGTCCACCGAGGAGCTGATCGCCGGGGTGGAGCGGGGCGTCTACGTCGTCGGGGACCGGTCGTGGTCGATCGACATGCAGCGCTACAACTTCCAGTTCACGGGACAGCGGTTCTTCCGCATCGAGAACGGCCGGCTCGCCGGGCAGTTGCGGGACGTGGCCTACCAGGCCACCACGACGGACTTCTGGGGCTCGATGGAGGCGGTCGGCGGGCCGCAGACGTACCTGCTCGCGGGGGCGTTCAACTGCGGCAAGGCCCAGCCGGGCCAGGTCGCCGCCGTGTCGCACGGTTGCCCGTCCGCGCTCTTCCGCGGCGTCAACATCCTCAACACCACCCAGGAGGCCGGCCGATGAGCAAGCCCACCGCACCGCACGAGATCGTCGAGCGCGCCCTGGCCTTGTCGCGGACCGACGGCTGCGTGGTCATCGCCGAGGAGGAGTCGTCGGCGAACCTCCGCTGGGCCGGGAACGCGCTGACGACCAACGGCGTCACGCGCGGCCGCAGCGTCACCGTCGTCGCGACGGCCGACGGCGGGCGGGGCACGGCGTCGGGTGTCGTCTCGCGGGCGGGGGTGACGGAGGCCGACCTGGAGCCGCTGGTGCGGGCGGCGGAGGAGGCAGCGCGCACGGCGGGGCCGGCCGAGGACGCGCAGCCGCTGGTCTCCGGCGTCGCGGCGTCGGCGGACTTCACCGCTCCGGCGGCCGAGACCTCCGCGGAGGTGTTCGGGCGGTTCGCCCCGGCGCTCGGCGAGTGCTTCGCGGCGGCCCGCGCGGGCGGCCGGAAGCTGTACGGCTTCGCCCACCACGGTGTCGTCTCCACCTACCTCGGCAGCTCCACCGGACTGCGGCTGCGGCACGACCAGCCCACCGGAACGCTGGAGCTGAACGCCAAGACCGACGAGCACAGCGCCTGGACCGGGCGGGCGACCCGGGACTTCGGGGACGTCGACCCGGCCGAGCTGGACGCGGAGCTGACGCGGCGGCTGGCCTGGTCGCGGCGCCGGGTGGAGCTGCCCGCCGGGCGCTACGAGACGCTGCTGCCACCGACGGCCGTGGCCGACCTGATGATCTACCAGCTGTGGTCCTCCGGGGCGCGCGACGCCGCCGAGGGCCGGAGCGTGTTCAGCACGCCGGGCGGCGGTACGCGCATCGGCGAGAAGCTGGCCGCGCTGCCGCTCACCCTGCGCAGCGACCCGCACCACCCGGGGCTGGAGGCGGCGCCGTTCGTCGTCAGCCACGCCTCGGGGGACGACGCGTCCGTCTTCGACAACGGGCTGCCGCTCACGGCCACCGACTGGTTGCGTGAGGGCAGGCTGAGCCGCCTCCTCACCACACGGCACTCCGCCGAGCTGACCGGGCTGCCGCTGACACCGCCGGTGGACAACCTCATCCTGGACGGCGGCGGTGAGCGTTCCCTGGAGGAGATGGTCGCCGCCTCCGGCCACGACGGGCCCGCGCTGCTGCTGACCTGCCTGTGGTACATCCGCGAGGTCGATCCGGCGACGCTGCTGCTCACCGGGCTCACCCGGGACGGCGTCTACCTGGTGGAGGGCGGCGAGGTGACGGCGGCGGTGAACAACTTCCGGTTCAACGAGTCGCCGGTGAGCCTGCTGGGCCGCGCCACCGAGGCGGGGCGCACCGAGCGCACCCTGCCGCGCGAGTGGTCGGACTACTTCACCCGGGCGGCGATGCCGGCCCTGCGCGTGCCGGACTTCAACATGAGCTCGGTGAGCCAGGGGGTGTGACCGGCATAGACTCTTCCCCGACCCATCCGTACCCCGATCCTTTGGACGCAACGTGACACGCCTCGGCGATTCCGTGCGGCGCGCTACCGCGCTGCTCGCGCAGGACCTCTCCTCCGACGCCACGGTGGAGCAGCTGCTCACCGAGACGGGCTCGCGGCGCTATATGGACCTGGCCGACCTCTCGGCGAAGGACCAGGCGGAGCTGATCGCCTCGCGCTCGGTGGAGCTCCTGCCAGGCGCGGAGAAGCTGGCCGAGCAGATCGAGGCGCGGCGGGCCGAGGGCCGGGGGCTGCACGTCAAGCTCGGCATCGACCCGACGGGCGCGGAGGTGCACCTCGGGCACGCGGTGCCGTTCATCGTGCTCAGCCGCTTCCAGCGGATGGGCCATGACGTGACGGTGCTGATCGGCGACATCACCGCCAAGATCGGCGACCCCTCGGGCCGGACGGCGGAGCGGCCCCCGCTGACCGACGAGGACATCGCCCGCAACCTCTCCACCTACCGGGAGCAGGTGCGGCCGTTCTTCGACTTCGAGCGGGTCCGCTTCGTGCACAACAGCGAGTGGCTGGGCGGCATCACGCTCCCGCGGCTGATCGGCATCCTCGCGCAGGTCCCGGCCTCGCAGCTGCTCCAGCGGGAGGACTTCCGCAACCGGCTGGCCGCCGGGTCCGGGCTGACGATGTCGGAGCTGATCTACCCGGTCGCGATGGCGATCGACTCGGCCGAGCTGCACTGCGACCTCGAGCTGGGCGGTGTGGACCAGCTGCTGAACATGCAGATGGGCCGGCGGGTGATGGAGATCTACGGCCAGCAGCCGCAGCTCATCGCCGCCATGCCGCTCATCGAGGGCACGGACGGCTCGGGAGCGAAGATGTCCAAGTCCAAGGACAACTACATCGCGCTCACCGCCCCGGCCGACGATGTGTTCGGCAAGATCATGTCCATCCCCGACCGGCTGATGGTCCCGTACCTGCGGGCCTGGACGGAGTGGACGGACGCCGAGCTCGACGTCGTCTCGGCGCGGATCGAGGAGCGTTCCCTGCACCCGATGGACCTCAAGAAGGTCCTGGCGGGCGAGGTCGTCTCGGCGCTCCACGGGCAGGAGGCGGCGATGGCGGCGCGCGCCGGGTTCGTCGCCCAGTTCTCGAAGAAGTCCTTCACCGACGTGGAGACGCTGCCGGTGGTGGACGTCGCCGAGCACGGCGGGGAGGGCATCGCGGCCGTCCTCACCAAGGTGCTTCAGTTCACCCCGAGCGCCTCCGCGGCCCGGCGGATCGCCAAGCAGAACGGACTGCGGATCGTCGTCGAGCCGGCGGACGGCGGTGAGCAGCGGGCGGTCGTCCTGGCCGAGGGGGAGGCGCTGCGCCCGCTGGCCGAGGTGGCGGCCGAGAAGCTGACGGAGCTGGACGTGCGGGGGCCGGTGTACCTGAAGGCGGGCCGGAAGGTCGCCGAGGTGCGCGGGCTGTAGCGGGCGCTGGCGGACGCCGGACGTGCGGCGCCGGACGGACGACCCGTTTCCGGGGGTTCCGTCCGGCGCCGCACGCGGTCCGGCGGGGCGGTGTGGGCCGTCCTCCACCGGGATGGGCGCCATCGGGCACGCGCTACCGGGAATGGGAGCGTTTCCCCCGCCTGATGGACACCCACAGGGGCGCTCCGACGGCGACGATCAGAACGGCGCCGGCGAGTTGCAGCAGGTGCCGGATCCAGTCGATGCCGTCGGTGTCGTCGACGCCCATCCACCCCGCGACCGCGTTGCCGAGCAGACTGCCGAGGATGCCGAAGATGATCGTCAGCCAGATCGGGATGTCCTGCTTGCCGGGGAGGATCGCTCGGGCCAGCACTCCCAGGACCAGACCCACGATGATTGCCCACAACCAACTCATGTCGCCTCCTAGCGCGGCGTGCGTGTGGACGTGCGGCCTCCAGGCTGCCCACAGAATCCGGCGGTGCTCACCCGCTGCTGACCCGAACGGGTGAGGTCCCGGCGGCGGGCCCCGGGGCCGGGCGGCACGGCGGGTGGGCGTACCGTGGAGACGTCGGGCGATATCCACGGATACGCCGGGAACGGCGGGCGAGCGGGTGGTTCAGGGTGAGGCATAAGCAGCACGGCCCCGAGGTGTACCGGATCACCGGGGCACGGCAGGGCCTGACGGACGACGTGCGCCGGCGCCAGCGGCGCTATGTGATCTCCATGCTGATCCGGACGCTCTCCGTGGTGCTGACGGTGCTCCTGTGGAACGTGTGGGTTCCGCTGGCGGTGGTGACGCTGGTCCTGGGCGGGGTGCTGCCGTACGTGGCGGTGGTCGTCGCCAACGCCGGGCGGGAGAACGCGCCGGGGCTGCCGTCGACCTTCGACGTCCCGCCCGAGCGGGCGGCGCTGGCGCCCTCGCACGTCGAGACGGCCGGGGAGCGGCCGGCCGCCCCGGGGGGCGCGGGCACCGGCGCGGAGGACTCCACGGCACGCGGTGCCACGTCGGTGCCGGACGGTGCGCCCGGGCCCGGGCGCCGTTCGGCCTACGGCTGACGGACACCGGGGCGAAGGCTCAGCGGAAGCTCAGACCAATCATGGCCGTTCGGGTCACGCGGCCGTGCCCTGCGTGCCATACTGCCTAAGCGCTCCGTATCCCCCGTCGGAGCGACGATCGACGCCGGGCAGCTCCCCCCGTGGCTGCCCGGCGTCGTCATGTCCGCAGGTCACATGTTTGGATGGGCGGGTGACCGAGGATGCGACGCCGATCTGTTCCGCCAAGGGGTGCCGGGCCCCCGCCGTGTGGGTGCTGGCCTGGAACAACCCGAAACTGCACACCCCGGAACGGCGCAAGACGTGGCTGGCGTGCGAGGAGCACCGCGAGCACCTGGCGCACTTCCTCGGCGTGCGCGGCTTCCTGAAGGACGTGGTGGCGCTGGCGGAGTGGGAGGCGCCGGGCGGACCCGGCGACCCGGGCGGGCCGGAGGGCGGAGCGGGATCAGCCGCCGATCGCTGACATCGGGCGGTCCGGCTGGATGAAGGACGGGTCGTCGATGCCGGCGCCCGCCTTCTTGCCCCACATCGCGGTGCGCCAGAGCCCGGCGACCGTGGCGTCGTCCGCGCCCGAGCGCAGCGCCCCCCGCAGGTCGGACTCCTCGGTGGCGAACAGGCAGGTGCGGACCTGCCCGTCGGCCGTCAGCCGGGTGCGGTCGCACGCCCGGCAGAAGGGCCGGGTGACGGAGGCGATGACCCCGACGCGCTGGGGGCCGCCGTCCACCAGCCAGCGCTCGGCGGGCGCGGAGCCGCGCTCGTCCTCCCGCTCGGCGGTCAGGGTGAAGCGGGTGCGGAGGGAGGCGAGGATGTCCCCGGCCGTGATCATGCCCTCGCGCTTCCAGCCGTGCTGGGCGTCCAGCGGCATCTGCTCGATGAACCGCAGTTCGTAGTCGTGCTCGACGGCCCAGGCGAGCAGGTCGGGCGCCTCCGCGTCGTTGAGGCCGGGCATCAGGACGGCGTTGACCTTGACGGGCGTGAGCCCGGCGGTGCGGGCGGCGGCCAGGCCGCGCAGCACGTCGGCGTGGCGCTTGCGGCGGGTCATGCGCTGGAACACCTCGGGGTCGAGGGTGTCCAGGGAGACGTTGACGCGGTCGAGGCCGGCGTCCTTCAGCGCGGTCGCCGTGCGCTCCAGGCCGATGCCGTTGGTGGTCAGCGACAGCCGTGGCCGTGGCTCCAGGGACGCGCAGCGCTCCACGAGGGACACCAGTCCGGGGCGCAGCAGCGGCTCCCCGCCGGTGAAGCGCACCTCCTCGACGCCCAGCTCCGTGACGGCGATGCGCACGAGGCGGACGATCTCGTCGTCGGTGAGGAGTTCGGGCTTGGCGAGCCACTGCAGACCCTCCTCGGGCATGCAGTAGGTGCAGCGCAGGTTGCAGCGGTCGGTCAGCGATACCCGCAGGTCGGTGGCGACCCGGCCGTACGTGTCGATGAGCATGCGCGCCAGTCCTCCGACGGTTGAAGCCTTGCCTGGCAGCGTACGCGAGCCCGCCGCCATTCAACAGATCGTTGAAGTGACGATATGACCACCCTCTGTTAATTTCTGATGTATATCTGACTCATCATTGCCGTTCGACGTCGGGCGGCGATAGCTTCCCTCCGACCCCCGAACGGCCAACGCCGTTTACCGGACGGCGGGTTGACGCGCCGCGCCCGGACGGCTGACGCCCAGCGGCGCGCCACGCCACAGTCCGATGCGGCCGAACGGCCCGAGGGGACCCGTACGGCCCAAGGGGACCCGGGCAGCCCGAGACCACGAGCACCCCGGGAAGCACGACCACTCAAGTCCACCCCCCGACCACATGGAGACCCCATGGCATTGAGCCCCCTGTCCAGACGGCGCCGCCTGCTCGCGGTACCCGCAGGCGTGGCGCTGACCGTCTCGCTCGGGCTGATGCCCGGCGCGACCACGGCGCTCGCGAAGGGGAAGCCCGCCGCAGAGGAGGGCCCGACGCTGTCGTACGTGCTCAACACCGACGCGTCGAAGAAGGCGGTCAAGAAGGCCAAGAAGGCCGTCAAGAAGGCGGGCGGCACCGTCGTCACGGCCTACGAGGAGATCGGCGTCGTCGTCGCGCACTCCGGCGACCCGGACTTCGGCGACGAGATGCGCGCCAAGCGGGGCATCGACTCGGCGGGCGCGACGCGCACCGCGCCGCTCACGCCCGCGGCGACGACGGACGTCGGCGAGCCGGAGTACGTGAAGCCGCCGAAGGACGGCTTCCGCGCGGCCGGGGCCGACGGTGCGACGAACGAGCCGCTGGAGTCGCTGCAGTGGCCGCTGCCGCAGATCAGGGCGGACGAGGCGCACCGGATCAGCGAGGGCAGCCGCGACGTGACCGTCGCCGTCATCGACACCGGCGTGGACGACACCCACCCGGACCTCGCGCCGAACTTCTCCGCCGCCCAGTCCGCCAACTGCGTCGGCGGCGTCGCGGACACCAGCGCGGGAGCCTGGCGCCCCTACGTGGACGGCAGCTACCACGGCACGCACGTGGCCGGCATCGTGGCCGCCCCCCGCAACGGCATCGGCGTGGCCGGGGCCGCCCCGGGCGTCCAGGTCTCCTCCATCAAGGTGAGTGAGCCCGGCACGAGCCTCTTCTACACCGAGGCCGTCGTCTGCGCCTTCATGTTCGCGGCCGAGACCGGCGTCGAGATCACCAACAACAGCTACTACATCGACCCGTGGCTGTTCGCCTGCCGCGACGACGAGGACCAGGGCGCCCTCGTCGAGGCCGTGACCCGGGCGATGACGTACTCCACGCGTCAGGGCGTCGCACACGTCACCTCCTCGGGCAACTCCAACATGGACCTGGCCGCCGACGAGCTCACCGACACCTCCAGCCCGAACGACACCACCCCCGTCGAACGGACCGTCGACCCGAGCGTGTGCCCGGACATGCCGACCCAACTGCCGGGCGTGACCTCGGTCGCCTCCACCGGCTCACACGGCGTCAAGTCCTACTTCTCCAACCACGGCCTGGGCGAGATCGACATCGCCGCGCCCGGCGGCGACGCCCGCTACCAGATCCCGGACGCCCCGGCCAAGAACGGCGGCGTCCTGTCGACCATGCCGGACGGGGAGTACGCGTTCCTCCAGGGCACCTCGATGGCCGGACCGTACGTCGCGGGCGTGGCCGCGCTCATCAAGAGCGAGGACCCGCGCGTCACGCCGCAGGAGCTGGCCTGGCGACTGAAGGCACAGGCCGTCAGCACCCCGTGCCCCGAGGGCGAGTTCGACCCCAGCGGTGACGGACGCTGGGCCGCCACCTGCACGGGCACCCAGCACATCAACAGCTTCTACGGCTACGGCATCGTCGACGCCCTCGCCGCGGTGAAGTGACCTGACGGCGTCCGCCGGCCCGCCCCGGCCGACGCGCCGCCGTGAGCCTGCGGCCGGACCCCGCCCGGGTCCGGCCGCTCGGCGTTTCCGGGGCGGACGGACGAAGGACGGACAAGCCGGACGAAGCAGGTACTAGGGCGGCAAACCGAACCGGCGTCAAAGCCCTTGCGTGCCAGCGGGCTTGTCCGGGCGCACGGTGGGCGATGTCAGTCGGGGCCCGTATCCTCTGTGACCATGCTCGAAGATCAGACGGCACCGGGGAACCGGACTCAGACGGCGGCCAGCGCACCGCGGATCCCCGCACAGCAGCCCGCGGAGTCCGGCTGGCCGTCGGACTACCCCGCCGGCTACGCCGTGGTGGACGTGGAGACGACCGGGCTGTCCCGCGAGGACAGGATCGTGTCGGCCGCCGTCTACCAGCTCGACGCCCGGGGCGAGGTGGAGGACCACTGGTACTCCACGGTCAACCCGCAGCGCGATCCGGGACCCACCTGGATCCACGGGCTCACGAGCGCGGTGCTGGCGGACGCCCCCCTCTTCGGGGAGGTCGCGGAGGAGTTCGGGCAGCGGCTCGACGGCCGCGTCCTGGTCGCCCACAACGCCATGTTCGACTGGACGATGATCGCCCGCGAGTTCGCCCGCACCGACCGCGAGCCGCCGGTGCGGCAGCGGCTGTGCACCATCGCCCTGTCCAAGTCCCTCGGCCTCCCGCTGGCCAACCACAAGCTGGAGTCACTGGCGGCGCACTACGGCGTCGTCCAGCAGCGCGCCCACCACGCGCTCGACGACGCCCGGGTCCTGGCGGAGACGTTCCGCCCGAGCCTGCGGCTGGCGGCGGCGGGCGGCGTCCGGCTGCCGCTGCTGTCCTGCACCCCGCTGACGGAGTGGTCCGCCACTCCCTACGGCGGCCCGCACGGCCAGGGGGGCGCCCGCCCCTACGCGGCGGCGACGTGGCGGCCCTCGCGCAAGCGGCCGGCCTGCCCCTACCCGAACCCCGGCCGCTACCGGCCGGGCGGCACCCTGGTCCAGGGCATGCGGGTGGCCATCTCCGGGGACACCCAGACCGAGCGGGAGCTGCTGGAGGACCGCGCGATCGAGGCGGGTCTGCACATCGCCACGAGCGTGTCGCGGCTGACGAGCCTGCTGGTGACGAACGACCCCTCCTCCCCCACCGGCAAGGTGAGCCGCGCCCGCTCCTTCGGCACCCCGATCCTCGACGAGGCGGCCTTCACCCAGCTGCTGCGGGACGTGGCCCCAGCGCCGGGGAGGTGAGCGCGGCGCGGTACCGTCGATGGTCGTGTACCGCTTCCTGTTGTCCCGCCAGTGGGTGATCCTCACCCTCCTCGGCCTCGCGCTGATGCCGGTCATGGCGCAGCTCGGCTTCTGGCAGCTGCACCGGCACCAGGACCGCGTCGCGCACAACGAGCTGATCGCCGACAGCCTCGCCGCCGACCCGGTACCCGTCACGGAGCTGACCGGGACGGAGAGGCAGCCTGCCGCCGAGGACCGGTTCCGCCGGGTGACGGCGAGCGGGGTCTACGACACCGAGCACGAGGTCGTCGTGCGCCGCCGCACCGCCGCCGACGGCCGCGAGGTGGGCTACTTCGTGCTCACCCCCCTGATCCGCGAGGACGGCACCGCGCTGCTGGTGAACCGGGGCTGGGTGCCCGGCAACGGCGACCAGCGGGCGTTCCCCGAGGTCCCGGACGCCCCCGGGGGCACGGTCACCCTCACCGGCCGGCTGATGCGCGACGAGACGACGGAGGCGACGGGCATCAAGGTCCGCGAGGGCCTGCCGGACCGCCAGGTCATGCTCATCAACAGCGCGGACCGGGAGAAGGAGCTGGGCCGGCCGGTGCTCGGCGGATTCGTCGAGCTGACGGACACCGCGCCGCGGCCCGGGCCGGACGAGCTCGCCCAGCAGGTCCCCGAGCCCGACCACAGCGGCATCGGCGCGCACATGGCCTACGCCGTCCAGTGGTGGCTGTTCACCGCCGCCGTCCCCGTGGGGTGGGTCGTGCTGCTGCGCCGGGAGCTGCGGGACCGCCGGGCGACCGCCGCTCCGGCCGCACGGACGGCGCACGGGGCGGGGCGTGGCGCGCCCACCGAGGGGCGTGACGCGCCCGCCGGGCCCCCCGCCCGCACGGCCGCCGGGGCGGGCACGGCAGACTGACGCCCATGGATCTCGGGCTCAAGGACACGGCGTACCTCGTCACCGGCGGCACGCGCGGACTCGGCTTCGCCACCGCGCGGCAGCTCACCGCCGACGGGGCGCGCGTACTGGTCACCGGACGGGAGCGGGAGACGGCCGAGGCGGCGGCCGGGCGGCTCGGGCCGTCGGCCGTCGGCATGGCCGCCGACAACGCCGACCCGGCCGCCGCCGAGCGGCTGGTGGACGCCGCCTTCACGCACTTCGGGCGCCTCGACGGCGTCCTCGTCAGCGTCGGCGGCCCACCGGCCGGCGGCGCCGAGACGGCGACCGACGAGCAGTGGCGGACGGCCTTCGACGCGGTGTTCCTCGGCGCGGTGCGGATGGCGCGGGCGGCTGCGGCCCGGCTGCCGGAGGGCGGGGTGATCGGCTTCGTGCTCTCCGGTTCGGTGGCCGAGCCGATCCCCGGCCTGACGATCTCCAACGGGCTGCGGCCGGGGCTCGCGGGCTTCGCCAAGTCACTGTCCCTGGAGCTCGGGCCGCGCGGCATCCGGGTGGTGGGGCTGCTGCCGTCGCGCATCGACACCGACCGCGTCCGGGAGCTCGACGCGCTCTCCGGAGATGCCGACGCCTCCCGCGCGCGCAACTGCGCCGCGATCCCGCTCGGCCGCTACGGCACGCCGGAGGAGTTCGGGAAGGCGGCGGCGTTCCTGCTCTCCCCCGCCGCGTCCTACCTCACCGGCACGATGCTGCCGGTGGACGGCGGCGCCCAGCACCGCTTCTAGGGTGTGTGGGTCAGGTGAGGCGTTCGGGGCGGCCGCGCGCCCCGCGCAGCCGTGCCTCGGCGGGCAGCGACTCCAGCCCGGCCGAGTCCCGGGCGTGTTCCAGCGGGCCCCGGCGCAGCGCGCGGACGAGGTCGGCCGGGCGCGCGTCGGCGCTCACCAGGACCCCCACGCGGGCCCTCGGCGCCCGCCGCCGCCCCACCAGACGGGTGCGGGCGCCGCGCACGCCGGGCAGCTCCTCGGTCTCCGCCGTGATGACGTCGGCCAGCGCCGACCCGCGCACCTCCGCTCCCGCGCCGTCGCCGCTGTCCACCAGGACGGCCGCGACGCGCTGGGAGCGCAGCTGGGCGATCAGCCACCACAGCACCACGAGCAGCAGCACGCCGAGCACGGAGAAGACGACGGGCCACCACCAGCTCTCGTCGGTCCACTGGGTGCGGTCCTCGGGGGTGAGGAGGACCTCGTCGGGGTTGCGCCAGGAGTAGCCGTCGGGCGGCGTGACGTCGAGGCGACGGAAGAGGTCGGTGCCGCCCGCGAGGCAGGCCGCCCCGAGGCCCAGCAACGCCAGGCCGGTGATCGCCAGCAGCACCCGGTTGACGGTTCTCAGCATCGGTGCACCTTCAGTGTCGGTCCGGGCGGCGGACGTGGACCGACAGCCGAGGCTGCCGTGCCAGTCCCAGATCGGCCAGGGTGTCGGCCAGGACGCCGGTCAGGTCCGTGCGGACCTCCTCGACCTCCCGGAAGTGGGCCACCGCCCGCACCCGGGCCCTGCGGCGGCGGACCCGGACCTTGGCGCTGCGCACGCCCGGCACCTGGACCGCCTGCTCACGCAGCACCCCGGCGGCGGTCCCCCGGTCGAGCCCCGCCCGCAGCCCCGGCGCCCCGCGCATGGTCAGCAGGGCCCGCAGACCCGGTGTGAGCGCCAGGAGCAGCAGCCACAGGCCCAGCGCCGCGACGAGCGCCGCACCGGTGATCGTCCAGGCGTCGCCGAGCTCGCGGGTGGCCAGTTCGTCCGCGAGGCCGGTGCGCCACCCGGCGGCCTCGCGGCCGGCCCGGACGGCGATCAGGTCGTACAGGAGGAAGCCGATGCCGAAGAGCAGCACGACGGCGACCAGGACCGAGGGCAGCCGGCGTACCGACCAGAACCGGCCGCGCCGACCGGAGCCGGGTTCCGGCTCCGCGGTGTTCCTCTTCACGCCGGGCGGGTCCGTGACGTCACGGTCGGCGGGCGGTGGGTCGAGGGTGCGGGGTGCGGCGCCGGGGGACTCGTCGGTCACTGCACCCTCCCCGCCCGGTCGCCGCCCAGGTGCGGGGCGTTGAGCCGTTCGACGTCGACGGCCACCTCCCGCACCGCGAAACCGGCCAGCTCCCGCACCCGGGCCACCACCCTGCGGCGCACCGCACGGCACTGGGCGCCGATGTCGCTCGGATACCCGAGCTCGACGGACACGCGCAGCCGGGCGGTGTCCGGCTCACCGGCCCGGCGGGCGCGGGAGCGGGAGGAGACCGAGGCGTTGCGGGCCCGGCTCCCGGGCGCCGGCACCTCAGCCGGTCCCCCGGACGGGTCCTCGGACGGGCCCTCGGGCAGCACGTGTGCTCCCGAGGAGCCACCGGCGGGGGCGGCCGGTGCCGGTCGCGAGGCCCCGGCCGCGTCGTCCGGGCCGCGCAGTGCCTCGTGGGCGGCCTGGACCGCGATCTTGGCGATCACCTTGTCCGCGATCCGCGTGGCCCCGCGCTCAGCGGCGGGGACGGGTTCGAGCGCCACGGATCACCGCCGACGATCGGTACGGCCCCGGGCGCTGAAGAACTCGCCCGGGTCCAGGTCACCGTCGGCGAACCTGCCGATGACGAATCCCACGGCGCCCAGCGCCGCCACGAGCAGAAAGGCTCCGAATCCGCCGAAATAGCCGGCGAAGCCCAGCGCCATTCCGGTGATCAAGCCGACGACCGCCATACTCATCCTGCGCTCCTTGCATCGCTCCGCCCGGACCTCACCGGGGCGCCGCCTCTCCTCGCGGGTCTGCCCCGCCGCGGGCCCGGCCACCCCACCCCGGTCTACCGCAACCTGGGCTCTTCCTCTTCCTCGTCATCGTCCGGCTCGTCGGGGAGCTTGACGTCGCTGACGGCGATGTTGACCTCCACGACCTCAAGCCCGGTCATGCGCTCGACGGCCTCCACGACGCTGGTGCGCACGTCGGCGGCGACGTCGGAGATGGCGACGCCGTACTCCACCACGATCTCCAGGTCGAGGGCCGCCTGCACCTCCCCGACCTCCGCCTTGACGCCGCGCGTCACGGAGCGGCTGCCGCCGGGCACGCGGTCCCGTACGGCGCCGAAGGTGCGGGCCATACCGCCGCCCATCGCGTGAACGCCCTCGACGTCCCGCGTGGCCATACCGGCGATCTTGGCCACCACTCCGTCGGCAATGGTCGTCTTGCCGCGGCTGGCGGGGTCGCCGCCGCCCCGGTTGGCGCCCTGGGAACGGCCTGCCTGGCCGGTGTCCTTGGCCCCGGCGGATGTCGTCTCGGTCATCGCCTTCACCCCTTTCCGATAAGGCTGCTGGGGAGGCGGAGGGGCCTGCCCCACTCCGTGACTCACCCTAGGTCTGCCCCAGACGCGTACCCACCCGTTGCACGGCCGAACGGGTGGGTACGGGCCGTTTTCCGGCCGCGTACCCACCCGTTCGGCGTGCTGCGGCCACTCGCCGAGGCCGATCGCGCCTACTCGCCGAGCCCGGTCGCACCTACTCGCCGAGCCCGGTCGCACCTACTCGCCGAGCCCGACCGCACCTACTCGCCGAGCCCGGCGAGGTCTTTCAGCCGCCGGCCCTGGGCCGCCCGCTCGGCCACCCGCTGCTCCTCGTCGTCACGGTGGAGTGCGCCCTGGAGCAGCGCCTTCGTCTCGATCACCGCGTCGCGCGGGGCGGCGATCAGGGCCGCCGCGAGATCGGCGGTCGCCGCCGCCAACTCGGCCTGCGGCACGGTGAGGTTGGCCAGCCCGCAGCGTTCGGCCTCCTGGGCGTGGACGAAGCGGCCGGTGGCACAGATCTCCAGGGCGCGGGCGTAGCCCACCAGATTGACCAGGGGATGGGTGCCCGTCAGGTCGGGCACGAGGCCGAGGCTCGTCTCGCGCATGGCGAACTGGGCGTCGTCCGCACAGACCCGCAGGTCACAGGCGAGGGCCAGCTGGAAGCCCGCGCCGATGGCATGCCCCTGGACGGCGGCGATGGTGACGACGTCCGGCCGCCGCCACCAGGTGAACGCCTCCTGGTACTCGGCGATGACGGCGTCCATGTCGGCCGCCGGGCCCCGTGCCAGGTCCAGGAACGAGGGCTCGCCCTCGAAGCCCTCCGGCGTGAAGGCCTGCCGGTCCAGCCCGGCGGAGAACGACCGGCCCTCGCCGCGCAGCACGACGACCCGGACGCTGCCGGGCAGTTCCCGGCCCGCCGCCGCCAGCGCGCGCCACATGGCCGGGGACTGGGCGTTGCGCTTGTCCGGGTTGGCCAGCGTGACCGTGGCCACGGCACCGTCGTTCTCCGGATCGACGGTGAGTCGCACACCGTCCTGGTCGAGCAAGGTCATCGCGTCCTCCGGTGGCTTGCCGCAGTGAAGTGACTGCAGAGTAACCACCCGGCCGGTCCGGGGATCGGCCGGGTGGGCGCCGAAGGATGCGTCCCACCCGCTCCGGGGGAACGGGTGGTCAGCCGGCCTTCTTGCCCCGCGTGGCACCGCCGCGACCGCGCAGGGTCACACCGGCCTCGCTGAGCATGCGGTGCACGAACCCGTAGGACCGGCCCGTTTCCTCGGCCAGCGCCCGGATGCTCGCGCCTGAGTCGTATTTCTTCTTCAGGTCCGCCGCGAGTTCCTCGCGCGCGGTGCCGGTCACCCGGCTGCCCTTCTTCAGAGTCTCGGTCACCCGTGCCTCCTCTTGGGAAGTGCGCTCTGAGTTCTCATGATCACCCCTCCCGCCGGTTCTGGCCACCCATTCGGCAAGGTCGATGGGATGAGCTTGACGCTGCGGACACGCGCTGTGACGGGCGCCGACGCGCCGGGAGCGCGGCACGGACACCGCCGAAGACCGTCACCGGAGCGCAAAGGGGCAGGTCAGCAACGAGCACCCGAGCGCCGACGCGGATGCGCGGTGAGCGCCCGCCCGGTGACGTCCGCATTCCGGAGTGACCGGGGATACGAGCCGTCCTCACTCGGATGAAGGATCATGCGTCTACCCGCGCTCCGCGCGGCGACGTGAAGTTCGTGACGTCTCGCACCCGGACGATCGCACGGCGTCATGAAGGGTGGCTCAGGCCAGCGCGACGAGATCCGCGTAGTCGGCACCCCACAGGTCCTCCACGCCGTCCGGCAGCAGGATGATCCGCTCCGGCTGGAGGGCGTCGACGGCGCCCTCGTCGTGGGTGACCAGCACCACCGCGCCGGAGAACGTGCGCAGGGCGCCGAGGATCTCCTCGCGGCTGGCCGGGTCGAGGTTGTTCGTCGGCTCGTCGAGCAGCAGCACGTTGGCGGAGGAGACGACCAGGGTGGCCAGCGCCAGCCGCGTCTTCTCGCCCCCGGACAGCACACCGGCCGGCTTGTCGACGTCGTCCCCGGAGAAGAGGAACGAGCCGAGGACCTTGCGGATCTGCACGAGGTCCATGTCGGGCGCCGCCGTGCGCATGTTCTCCAGCACCGTGCGCCCGGGGTCCAGCGTCTCGTGCTCCTGGGCGTAGTAGCCGAGTTTGAGGCCGTGCCCGGGGCGCACCGCGCCCGTGTCGGGTTCCTCTACCCCGGCCAGGAGCCGCAGCAGCGTCGTCTTGCCGGCGCCGTTGAGCCCGAGGATGACGACGCGCGAGCCGCGGTCCACGGCGAGGTTGACGTCGGTGAAGATCTCCAGGGAGCCGTAGGACTTGGACAGGCCCTCGGCCGTCAGCGGCGTCTTCCCGCAGGGGGCGGGGTCCGGGAAGCGGAGCTTGGCCACCTTGTCGGACTGCCGCTCGGCCTCCAGGCCCTGGAGCAGCTTCTCGGCACGGCGGGCCATGTTCTGGGCCGCCACCGCCTTCGTCGCCTTGGCCCGCATCTTGTCGGCCTGGGTGTTGAGCGCGGCGGCCTTCTTCTCGGCGTTGGCCCGCTCCCGCCTGCGACGCTTCTCGTCGGCCTCGCGCTGGGTGAGGTACTGCTTCCACCCCATGTTGTACTGGTCGATCTGCGAGCGGGTGGCGTCGAGGTAGAAGACCTTGTTGACGACCGTCTCCACGAGGTTGATGTCGTGGGAGATGACGACGAGTCCGCCCCGGTAGGTCTTGAGGAAGTCCCGCAGCCACACGATCGAGTCGGCGTCGAGGTGGTTGGTGGGCTCGTCGAGCAGCAGGATGTCGGCGTCGGAGAAGAGAATGCGGGCCAGTTCGACGCGGCGCCGCTGGCCGCCGGAGAGCGTGTGCAGCGGCTGGGCGAGCACCCGGTCGGGCAGCCCGAGGCTCGCGGCGATGGTCGCGGCCTCGGCCTCGGCGGCGTAGCCGCCCTTGGTGAGGAACTCCGTCTCCAGGCGCTCGTACTTCTTCATGGCGCGCTCGCGGGTGGCGCCCTTGCCCCCCGCCATCCGCTCCTCGTTCTCCCGCATGCGGCGGATGACGACGTCGAGGCCGCGCGCGGAGAGGATGCGGTCGCGGGCGAGGGTGTCGAGGTCGCCGGTGCGGGGGTCCTGGGGGAGGTAGCCGACCTCGCCGGTGGAGGTGATGGTGCCCGAGGCCGGCTGTGCCTGGCCGGCCAGGCACTTGGTGAGGGTGGTCTTGCCGGCGCCGTTGCGGCCGACGAGGCCGATGCGGTCGCCTCGGGCGATGCGGAAGCTGGCCGACTCGATGAGGATGCGGGCGCCGGCGCGCAGCTCAAGGCCGGAAACGGTGATCACGGAAGAACTCCTGGACAGGGCGACGTACGTACGGGCTGGCGGGCTTCGGGACGCGTGCCGCGGAACGCCACGTGGGCGACGAGCGCGTCGGGCGCGGCGGACGGCAGGCGGACGTACGTCGTCTGCTAATGCGTGCGGGGAGTTTCCATGCCGGGAAGTCTACCGGCGCGCCGCAACCGCTTTTCCCGCCGCCCGCGTCCCGTCAGGCGCCGCCGGAGTGGACCTGGAAGGCCGCCCGGCGCACGGCGCGGGCCAGGGCCGGGTCGGGATGCGCGGCGGCGAGCGCGACCAGGACCTGGACGGTGCGCGGGTGCCCGGTGGCCCGGACCTCCTCCAGGAGCCGGGGCACCGAGTCCCGCACGGCCGCTTCCAGGTGGTCCACAAGGAGCTGGCTCTCCCCGTGGTCCGCGACGGCGGCCGCCGTGTCCACCCACAGCCAGGCGGCCTCCGCCCGGCTGAGGACACCGGGGGCGCCACCGGCCAGGTCCTCGGGGTCGGCGCCCTCGTGCTCCGCGAGCCACAGCAGCGCGTAGGGGCGCAGCGCGGGCTCGTCGGCGGCCTCCCGGACGGCGGGCTCGGCCGGGGCGCCGACGACGCGCAGCGCCTCGAAGGCGAGGGCACGCACGAGGGCGTCCTCGCCGCGTGCCGCCGTGAGCAGCTCGCCGACGGCCGGGCCAGTCGGTCGGGCCGCCAGCCAGGCCCGGTACTCGGCGCGGGCCGGGCCCGGGGAGAGCCGCGCGCAGCCGCGCAGCATGTCCTCGGCGCACTGCTCGATGTTCCCGGCCGGGCTGAGGGCCGCGACGCAGATCTGTTCCAGCTTGACCCACACCGCCCAGTCGCCGAGGGGGGTCAGCACGGCCTGGCCGGGCCCGTCCTCCTGCCCGGGAGCCTCGCAGCGGGTGAGGGCGCCGACGGCGGAGAGACCGTCCAGGACCCAGCCGAGCAGGGTCGACAGCTCCGCCGCGTCGGCGGGACGGGCCGGGGCGCCGGCCGCGGCGCGCTCGGCGTGGAGTTCGTCGATGCGCTGGTTCAGCAGCTCCAGGAGGGCCGGTTCGGCCATGGGTCCGGACGTCAGGTGCATGACCGACAGCAGCTGGGGCGCGGCGACGACGACGTCCCCCACCAGCGCGGCGTCGGCGCTCTCGGGGGCCGGACAGGCCAGCGACCAGGCGTCGAAGAGGGCGACCCAGCCGCGCAGCACGGCCGAGTCGTCCCGGTCCCAGGCGCGCAGCCGCCAGCCGGCCCGCACCGTTCCGGCGTGCAGCTCGACCAGTCCGGCCAGCCGGGCCCGGTCCCACTGGACGGCCACCTGGTCCAGGGGCATGCGCAGGGCCTCGGCGGGCGGCCCCGGGTCCAGGGCCGGGGAGACGTAGGTCAGCGGGTCCAGCGGGCCCAGCGGGTCCAGGGGCCGCCCGTCGGCCCAGCGGGCGAGGCGCACGGCCTCACCCAGGGCCGCGCGGGCCTGGCGGGCGAGCCGGTCGCGGGGCAGCAGCCCGGCCGGAGGACGCGGTGCGGGCCGGGAGCGCCGCACGGAGACGGATCGGCGGGCCGAGGCGAGGGCCTGCCCGGGGACGATGCTCAGCCTGGTGTCTCGCGGGGTACGGGACGTCACGGGGTGCAGTCTTCCTGCTGAGCCCCGAAAAGCCCAAACCGTGGTCGGCGTCACCCACATGGCGGGCCTCGGCGGGCCCGGCGCGACGGGGCCGGGCCAGGACGTCCGGCGGGCCCGGCAGGCTCACATGAGCGGGGTGAGGAAGCGCCGCAGGGCCTCCTCGCAGCCCATCGGGTCGGCGTTCCAGGCGCCGCCGTGCCGGCCGCGCAGCACCTCCCGGACGGTCACCAGGTCCGGGCGGGCGGCGGCGTAGTCGATCGAGTCGCCCCAGGAGGCGACACGGTCACCGGGGCCGTGCAGGATCAGCACCGGCTCGGTCAGCCGTTCCGGGTCGGTGGCGTCGGCGAGCCGTTCGGGGACTCCTTCGGTGCAGCTCTCCGCGGCCCGGACGGCCAGCGGGAGGAGCGGGCGGGGCACGCGGCGTCCGGCGAGGGCGCGCACGGTGGTGCGCCAGTCGAGCACCGGGGAGTCCAGCACCATGCCCGCGACGTGGGCCCGCAGCGCCGAGCGGGCGGCGGCGTACAGGGCCATGGTCGCGCCGGTGGACCAGCCGATGAGCACGATGCGGGCGGCGCCCCGGCCGACCGCGTAGCGCAGGGCCGCGTCCAGGTCGCGCCACTCGGCGTCGCCGAAGTGGTTGGCCCCGTCGCGCGGCGCGGGCGCCCCCGGGTCGCCCCGGTAGCCGACGGACAGGACCGGGAACTGCATGCGGTGCAGCAGCGGCAGCACCACCAGCGGGTGGTCCCTGGACGTGCCGAGGCCGTGCACGGCGATCACCCAGGTCTCCCGGGGGCCCGGGAGGTGCCAGGCGGGCAGCGGACCGAGCTCGCCGGGGACCAGGACGTCCTCACAGTCCAGCCCGAGGGCGTCGTGCGGGGAGCCGGAGTAGACCTGGGGAGTCAGCCGCACCCTGGTTCCGGGCCGCAGTTCGCCCCGGGTGACGCGCACGAGCCGTCGTACGACGGTGTCCGGGGACGCCCCGTCGGCATGACCGTTGTGCCGCGAGGTCTCCAGCACGTTGCCGACCACGGCGTGGCAGCCGCGTCCGGTCAGCCCGTAGATGCCGGGGAGCAGGGAGTCGAGCGAGCGGGTGAGGGTGACCTGTCCGGCGGCGGTGCCGTGGACGGTCAGCGGTGGCCCGTCGAAGCCGGGGGGCAGCCCCCCGGCGTTGGGCCTCAGGGCGGCTCCTGCCGCGTACCGGCCGGCCGCGACGGCGGCTCCGGCACCCAGCACCGTGGTGGAGGCGGCTACGGCCGCCGCGGCTTTGGGACTCATCCCGCTCAGTGTGCGGCGCGTGGCCCGGAGTCGCCAGCGGACGGCGTCCGGACGGGCCGCGCGCGCCTCACGCGCGCGGCTGGCCGTACCCCCGGAGCCGGGCTGCGACGGCGTCGAGCTCCTCGGCGGGCAGGACGGCGGGGGCGCGGCCCGGCACGGCGGCGGCCGCCAGCCAGACCCGGCACATCCACTCCAGCTGGGCGGTGTGGTCGTACGCCTGGTCGAGGTCGCGGCCGTACACGACCGTGCCGTGGTTGCGCAGGAGGCATCCGGTGCGTCCGCGCAGGGCGGTCAGGAGGTGGTCGGCCAGCTCGGGCGTGCCGTAGGTGGCGTAGGGCGCGACGCGGACGGGGCCGCCGAGCGCCGCCGCCATGTAGTGGACGGCGGGCAGCTCGTCGACGAGCGTGGAGGCGGCCGTGGCGTGGACGGCGTGGGTGTGCACGACGGCGGCGGCGTCCGTCTCCCGGTAGACGGCCAGGTGCAGCGGCAGTTCGCTGGTGGGCGTGCGGTGCCCGGCGGCCGGGCTGCCGTCGAGGTGGACGGCGCAGAGGTCGGCGGGCGTGAGGCGGTCGTAGGGCATCCCGCTGGGCGTGACGAGGACGACGTCCCCGACACGGGCGGAGACGTTGCCGGAGGTGCCGACGACCAGCCCGGAGTCGGCGGTGCGGCGTGCGGTGGCGACGACGTCGCGCCACAGGGCCTGCCAGCGCGGCGGCGCGTCCTCGGCGGGTACGGGACCATGGGGGGACGGCGGGGGCATCGGGTACTCCTCGGCAGGCGTCGGCGGGCGCGGGCAAGGTCTCGGAACGGTCACGGCGGTCGGGGCCCACACCACGGCGACGGGCAGCGGACCCGGCCCGCGACACTCCCACCTCCGCGCTGCGGCACAGGCGTTGACCTGCCGTGTGACGGGAGTCTCCCCCGAGCGTTCACGACGGCGGAACCCCCTGTTCACGCGGCGGACGGACGACCCGCCCAGCACCCGCCGAGGCGCGACACCCCGAAGCCCGCCCCAGTTCACCTTCCGTTCACTCGGCGTCCTTACGTTCACCGAGCAACCTGACCGCCAAACTGATTGCCGGGTGAATGGAACACTTCACGCTGCTGATCGGGATCGTGATCGTCACGGCCCTGGTGTTCGACTTTACGAACGGCTTCCACGACACAGCCAACGCGATGGCCACCACCATCTCCACCGGGGCCATGAAGCCCAAGGCGGCGGTGACCATGTCGGCGATCCTCAATCTCGTCGGAGCGTTTCTCTCCATCGAGGTCGCCACCACCATCTCGAAGGGCATCATCGACGAGACGGCCGGCATCCAGCCCGAAGTGATCTTCGCGGGCCTGGTCGGCGCCATCCTGTGGAACCTGCTCACCTGGCTGGGCGGCATCCCCTCCAGTTCCTCCATGGCACTCATCGGCGGTCTGATCGGTGCGACGGTCGCGTCCGTCGGGATCGGCGCGGTCGACGGTGACGCCGTCCTGAGCAAGATCCTCATCCCCGCGTTCATCGCCCCGGTCGTCGCCGGCCTCGCCGCCTTCCTGGCGACCAGGCTGACCTACCGGGCGGCGCGCAACGCGGACCCGGAGAAGACCTCGCGCGGCTACCGCACCGGCCAGATCACCTCGGCCGCCCTCGTCTCGCTGGCACACGGCACGAACGACGCGCAGAAGACCATGGGCGTCATGACGCTCGCCCTGATCTCCGGCGGCGTCATCGCCGGGGACGCCGACCCGCCGCTGTGGGTCATCGCCTCGGCCGGTATCGCGATCGCCCTCGGCACCTACCTGGGCGGCTGGCGCATCATCCGCACCATGGGCCGCGGCCTCACCGACATCCACCCGCCGCAGGGCTTCGCCGCGCAGACGAGCTCGGCCGTCACCATCCTGGCCTCCTCGCACCTCGGCTTCTCCCTGTCCACCACGCAGGTCTGCTCCGGTTCGGTGATGGGCTCGGGCTACGGCCGCAAGGGCGGCGTGGTGCGCTGGAACACGGCGTACCGCATGTTCGCGGCCTGGGGCCTGACGATCCCGGCGGCCGGTCTGGTCGCCGCGCTGGCGGCGCTGCTGGCCGTCCAGGGCGACTGGGGCGTCACCGTGGTGGCCGTCCTCTTCGTGGCCGCCTCCGGCGCGATCTGGGCCGCCTCCCGCCGCGCCGTCGTCGACCACACCAACGTCAACGACGACGAGCCCGGCCCGTCCGCCGAGCCGGCCGGCCAGGGCGCGGGCGACGCCGGGGACTCCGGCGTGATGTCCGCCGCCGTCCAGGCCGTCAGCCCGCCGCCGGTCGGCGCGCAGCGCGGCGACTCCCAGCCGGACGACGACCCGAACGCGGCCGAGCGCCGCACCCCGAGCGCCGTCTGACGGCGCACCCCCAGCGCCGTCTCACGGCGACGGAACTGGCTCCCCGCACCACGACCCCCCAAGGACAAGCCTGATGGACATCGACTGGGCAGCACTCGGCCAGGTCTTCGGCGTCAGCCTGGTGGCGACGGTCGCCCTCGTGGGCGTCTTCACCCTCGGCATCGTCGGCGGCTCGGCGCGCAAGGCGGACGGCAGCACCGGTGCGCTGGCCCGCGTGGGCTCCTACGCCGCCTACGCGGTCTGCGCCGGCGCCGTGGCGCTGGGCATCTACACCATCGCGGCGTAGCCGCCGACAGCCCGCACACGTCGGGCCCTCGCGAGCGCGCACGCAGCACGGCGGAGGGGCACGGATCAGGTCCGTGCCCCTCCGCCGTGTGTCTGCTCACACTCTCCCGACGCAGGTCAGCGCCGAGTTGACGCCTTCTGCGGGCCGTGGTGGACTTCGCGTTGCCAAACGGCGGCAGGGGAGGAAGCCGGTGCGAATCCGGCGCGGTCCCGCCACTGTCACCGGGGAGCACTCCCCCACCCGAGGTCACGGCCGCGCGCGGTTGGAAGGCCGGGGGACGTGTCGATCCGGGAGCCAGGAGACTCTCGTCGCCGGACACGTCGAGCCAGGGCGCGGACCCTGAGTGAGGACACATCGCATGCCCGGCACCGCCATGCCTCCAGACCGCTGCGCCCCGCCCACCGAGCAGGTGCCGACGGCGAGCTGACGACGCCATGGGCCGCACCTCTGCCGGGGTCCTCCTCGGCTTCCTCGGCGACGCCCTCCTCGCCGATCCGCGCCGCGCGCACCCCGTGGCCGCCTTCGGGCGCGCGGCGGGACGCGCCGAACGCCTGCTGTGGCGCGACCACCGCGCCGCCGGGGCCGCGCACACCGCCCTGTGCGCCGGGTCTGTCGTCCTCGCCGCCGCCGCACTCTGCCGTGCGCCGGACCGGCTGCCCGCCCGGCACGCGAACCCGGCGGCCGTCGCGCTGAGCGCCGCGGTCACCTGGAGCGTGCTGGGCGGTACCTCGCTCGCCCGGGAGGCGCGGGCCGTCGCCGCCGCGCTGGAGGCCGGTGACGTCGAGGCGGCACGCGCCCGGCTGCCGCACCTGTGCGGCCGCGACCCGCAGGCGCTGGACGCGGACGGCATCGCCCGCGCGGTCGTGGAGTCCGTCGCCGAGAACACCTCCGACGCCGTCGTCGGTGCCCTCGTGTGGGGCGCGCTGGCCGGTGTTCCGGGCCTGGCGGGCTTCCGGGCCGTCAACACGCTGGACGCGATGGTGGGTCACCGCTCGCCCCGCTACCGCCGGTTCGGCTGGGCGGCGGCGCGGCTGGACGATGTCGCCGGGTGGCCCGGCGCGCGGCTGACGGCGGCGCTGGCCGTCGCGCTGGGACCCGACCCCGTCGGGGCGCGGGCGGCCTGGCGGGCCGACGCGCACCGGCATCCCTCCCCCAACGCCGGGCCGGTGGAGGCGGCGTTCGCCGGGGCGCTCGGTGTCCGGCTGGGCGGCACGCTGGCCTACGGCGGCCGGGTCGAGCACCGTCCCGTCCTGGGCGGCGCCTCGGGCCGGGAGGTGACGGTGGCGGACGTGGAGCGGGCCGTGCGGCTCTCCCGCCACGTCGGACTGGCGGCGCTGGCCGTGACCGTCGCCGGACGCACGCTGGGCCGCGCGGCGGTGCGGGCGGGTCGTCCGGTGGGAGCGGGACGTCCGGGGCGGCGTGACAGGAGGAACCATGGCGGACGGTGACGCGGGCGGAGCGCTGCTCGTCGCGGGGACGACGTCGGACGCGGGCAAGAGCGTGGTGACGGCGGGCATCTGCCGCTGGCTGGCCCGGCGCGGGCTGAAGGTCGCGCCCTTCAAGGCGCAGAACATGTCGCTCAACTCCTTCGTGACGCGGGAGGGCGCCGAGATCGGACGGGCGCAGGCCATGCAGGCCGCCGCCGCCCGCGTCGAGCCGAGCGCGCTGATGAACCCGGTGCTGCTGAAGCCCGGCGGCGACCGCACGAGCCAGGTCGTCCTGCTGGGTCGGCCGGTCGGGGAGCTGAGCGCGCGCGGCTACCAAGGGGGCCGCTCCGAGCGGCTGCTGGGGACGGTGACGGAGTGCCTGGCCGAACTGCGCCGCACCCATGACGCGGTCATCTGCGAGGGCGCGGGCAGCCCGGCCGAGATCAACCTGCGCCGCACGGACATCGTCAACATGGCGCTGGCGCGGGCCGCCCGGATGCCCGTCGTCGTGGTCGGCGACATCGACCGGGGCGGCGTGTTCGCGTCCTTCTTCGGGACGACGGCGCTGCTGTCCCGCGCGGACCAGGCCCTGGTGTCGGGCTACCTCGTCAACAAGTTCCGGGGGGACGTCTCCCTGCTGGAGCCGGGCCTGGACATGCTGCGGCGGCTCACCGGACGCCCCACCCTGGGCGTCCTCCCCCACCGGCACGGCCTGGGCATCGACGAGGAGGACGGGCTGCGCGTCTCCCTGCGCGGGACCGTGCGGGAGGCGTCCTCCGCTCCCCCGCACGGCGCGGAGGTGCTGCGGGTGACGGTGCTGCCGGTGCCGCTCATGTCGAACTTCACCGACATCGACGCCCTGGCCGCCGAACCCGGCGTCGTCGTGCGCTTCGGCGACCGGCCCGAGGAACTGGCCGACGCCGACCTCGTCGTCGTCCCCGGCACGCGCGGCACCGTCGGCGCGCTGCGCTGGCTGCGGCGGCGCGGGCTGGCCGAGGTGCTGGCCCGCCGGGCCGCCGAGGGCCGCCCGGTGCTGGGGATCTGCGGCGGCTTCCAGCTCCTCGGGGAACGCGTCGAGGACGACGTCGAGTCGCGGGCCGGCGTCGTCGAGGGGCTCGGTCTGCTGCCGGTACGGGTGCGGTTCGCGCGCGGGAAGACCCTCGCCCGGCCGTCCGGCACGGCGCTGGGCGAGCCGGTGGAGGGCTACGAGATCCACCACGGCGTCGCCGACGTGCTGGGCGGCGAGCCCTTCCTCGACGGCTGCCGCGTCGGCGCGGTGTGGGGTACGCACTGGCACGGCTCACTGGAGAGCGACGCGTTCCGCCGCGCGTTCCTGCGGCGCGTGGCCGCGCAGGCCGGGCGGGCGTTCGTCCCGGCCCCGGACACGGAGTTCGGCGTGCTGCGGGAGGAACAGCTCGACCGGCTGGGGGACCTGATCGAGGAGCACGCCGACACCACGGCCCTGCTCCGGCTCATCGAGGACGGCGCCCCGGCCGGGCTGCCGTTCGTACCGCCGGGCGCACCGGCACCCGAGGAAGAGGACTCCGTATGAGCAGCATGAGCACGCCCTACCCGTTCACCGCCGTCGTCGGAATGGCGGACCTGCGGCTCGGCCTGCTGCTGAACGCCGTGTCCCCCGCGATCGGCGGGGTGCTCGTACGGGGCGAGAAGGGGACCGCCAAGTCCACCGCCGTGCGGGCGCTGGCGGCGCTCATGCCGGAGCTGGCGGTCGTGCCGGGGTGCCGCTTCTCCTGCGACCCGGCCGCGCCCGACCCCGCCTGCCCGGACGGGCCGCACGCCCCGGACGCCGGCTCCGGCACGGTCGGCGGCGCGGCGCGGCCCGCCCGCATGGTGGAACTGCCCGTCGGCGCCTCCGAGGACCGCCTGGTGGGCGCACTGGACATCGAACGGGCGCTGGCCGAGGGCGTGAAGGCCTTCGAACCGGGCCTGCTGGCCGACGCCCACCGGGGCGTGCTGTACGTGGACGAGGTGAACCTGCTCCACGACCACCTGGTCGACCTGCTGCTGGACGCGGCCGCGATGGGCGCCTCGTACGTGGAGCGCGAGGGCGTCTCCGTGCGGCACGCCTCCCGGTTCCTGCTGGTCGGGACGATGAACCCGGAGGAGGGCGAGCTGCGTCCGCAGCTGCTGGACCGGTTCGGGCTGACCGTGGAGGTCGCCGCGTCCCGTGCGACGGAGGAGCGGGTCGAGGTCGTCCGGCGCCGGCTGGCCTACGACGCCGACCCGGCGGGCTTCGCCGCGCGGTGGACGGCGCAGGAGTCGGCGCTGCGGGAGCGCATCGCCACGGCGCGCGCCCTGCTGCCCGAGGTGCGGCTCGGTGACGGGGTGCTGCGCCAGATCGCGGCGACCTGCGCCGCGTTCGAGGTGGACGGGATGCGCGCCGACATCGTCATGGCGCGCACGGCGACGGCGCTGGCCGCCTGGGCCGGGCGCACGGACGTGCTGGAGGAGGACGTGCGCCAGGCCGCCCTGCTGGCCCTCCCCCACCGCAGGCGCCGGAACCCCTTCGACGCGCCGGGCCTGGACGAGGACAAACTCGACGAGGTCCTGGAGGAGAACGGCGCCGAGGACGCCCCGGACCCGGACGACGACCCGCAGGGCCCGTCGGACGGACCGGACGGACCGGACGGTGGCCCGGACGGCGGTGGCCCGGACGGCGGACCGGACGGCGGGCCGGGTGGAGTGCCGCCGCAGGACGACACGTCGGCGCCCACCGACGCCCCCGCCGACGGCTCCACCGAACCGCCCGCCGACGCGTCCGGCGAGGACCCCGCCGTGCCCGAGCCGTCCGTCCCGCAGCAGGGCGCGGCGCCGGGTGAGGGGCGCCCGGCCCCCGCCACCGAGCCGTTCAAGGCCCGCACGCTGTCCGTGCCCGGCCTCGGTGAGGGCGCGGCCGGGCGGCGCTCGCGGGCGCGCACCGCGCAGGGGCGCACGACCGGCGCGCGTCGGCCGAGCGGGGCGCTGGGCAAGCTGCACCTGGCCGCCACCGTGCAGGCGGCGGCACCGCACCAGCGGGCCCGCGGACGGCGCGGGGCCGGACTGCTGGTCCGGCGGGACGACCTGCGGGAGGCCGTGCGCGAGGGACGCGAGTCGAACCTCGTGCTGTTCGTCGTGGACGCCTCCGGGTCGATGGCGGCCCGGCAGCGCATGAGCGCCGTCAAGGGCGCCGTCCTCTCGCTGCTCCTGGACGCCTACCAGCGCCGCGACAAGGTCGGCATGGTGACGTTCCGCCGCTTCGGCGCCGAGGTGGTCCTGCCCCCGACCTCGTCCGTGGACGCGGCGGCGGCCCGGCTGGAGGCACTGCCGACGGGCGGCCGCACGCCGCTGGCGGAGGGGCTGCTGACGGCCCGCGACGTGCTGCGCGTCGAGCGGATGCGCGATCCCGCGCGGCGCCCACTGCTGGTCACCGTCACCGACGGCCGGGCCACGGGCGGCGTCGAGCCGGTGCCGCGCGCCCGGCGGGCGGCCCGGCTGCTGGCCGCCGAGGGCACCGCGTCCGTCGTCGTGGACTGCGAGAGCGGACCGGTGCGGCTCGGCCTGGCCGCCGAGCTGGCGCGGGACCTCGGCGGGCCCGCGGTGACGCTGGAGGAGTTGCGCGCGGACACCGTGTCCGCGCTGGTCAAGGACGTACGGAGGGTCGCGTAATGCCGAAGGGACAGCCGAGTGTGGTGCCGCAGGACGGGCTGACGACGCGTCAGCGGCGCAACCGTCCGCTGCTCATGGTCCACACGGGCACGGGCAAGGGGAAGTCGACGGCGGCGTTCGGCATGGCGCTGCGCGCCTGGAATCAGGGCTGGCCGGTCGGCGTCTTCCAGTTCGTGAAGTCGGCGAAGTGGAAGGTCGGCGAGGAGCGGGCGCTGAAGGTGCTGGGCGCCTCGGGCGAGGGCGGCAGCGTCGCCTGGCACAAGATGGGCGAGGGCTGGTCGTGGGTCCAGCGGGACCTGGAGAGCAGCGAGGAGGCCGCCCGCGAGGGCTGGGAGCAGGTCAAGCGGGACCTCGCGGCCGAGACGTACCGGTTCTACGTGCTGGACGAGTTCGCCTACCCGATGCACTGGGGCTGGGTGGACGTCGAGGAGGTCGTCGGCGTCCTGCGGGAGAGGCCCGGCACCCAGCACGTCGTCGTCACCGGACGCAACGCGCCGCAGCCGCTGCTGGAGGCGGCCGACCTGGTGACGGAGATGGGGAAGGTCAAGCACCCGATGGACGCGGGCCAGAAGGGCCAGCGGGGCATCGAGTGGTGATCGCGTGACGCACATCCCCCGGCTGGTCCTGGCGGCGCCGGCCTCCGGGAGCGGCAAGACCACCGTGGCGACGGGCCTGATGGCCGCCTTCGCCGAACGCGGCATGGCCGTCTCCGGGCACAAGGTCGGGCCCGACTACATCGACCCCGGCTACCACGCCCTCGTCACCGGCCGCCCGGGCCGCAACCTGGACGCGTACCTGTGCGGGCCCGAGCGGGTCGCCCCGCTGTTCCTGCACGGTGCCGCCGGGGCCGAACTGGCCGTCGTCGAGGGCGTGATGGGCCTGTTCGACGGCGCGAGCGGGCTGGGTGAGACGGGTTCGACGGCGCAGGTCGCCAAGGTGCTGCGGGCTCCGGTGGTGCTCGTGGTGGACGCCTCCTCGCAGTCCCGTTCGGTCGCGGCGCTCGTGCACGGCTTCGCCTCCTGGGACACCGGGGTGCGGCTGGCCGGGGTGATCCTCAACAAGGTGGGCTCCGCGCGCCACGAGGCCCTGCTGCGCGAGGCGCTGGAGGAGTCCGGGGTACCGGTCCTCGGCGCCCTGCTGCGCAAGCCGCAGGTGAGCGCCCCCTCCCGGCACCTGGGTCTGGTCCCGGTGGCGGAGCGCCGGGCGGACGCGGTGGACGCGGCCTCCGCGCTGGCCGCGCAGGTGCGGGCGGGGGTGGACCTGGACGCCGTCCTGGCACTCGCCCGCAGCGCGCCGCCGCTGCCCGACACCCCCTGGGAGCCGCCGGTGGTGAGCCGCCCGGCACGCCGCCCGGTGGTCGCGGTCGCGGGCGGTGCGGCGTTCACCTTCGCCTACACCGAGCACACCGAACTGCTGCGGGCCGCCGGGGCGGACGTCGTCCCCTTCGACCCGCTGCGCGACGAGCGGCTGCCCGAGGGCACGTCCGGGGTGGTGATCGGCGGCGGCTTCCCGGAGGTGTACGGCCCGGAGTTGTCGGCGAACAGCCGCCTGCGCGCGGCCGTGGCCCGGTTCTCCGGCCCGGTCGCGGCGGAGTGCGCCGGGCTGCTCTACCTGGGCCGGGAGCTGGACGGGCTGCCGATGTGCGGGGTGCTGGACGTCTCCGCGCGGATGACGGGACGGCTGACGCTGGGGTACCGGGAGGCCGTGGCGCTCGAGGAGAGCGTGCTGGCGGTGCCCGGCACCCGGGTGCGCGGCCACGAGTTCCACCGCACGACGACCGAGCCCGGTGCGGGCCCGCGTCCGGCATGGGGCATGACGCGCCCCGAGCGGCGCGTCGAGGGCTTCGTGCGGGAGAACGTGCACGCGTCCTACCTGCACGTGCACTGGGCCGCCGAACCGGGCCTGGCGCAGCGGTTCGTGGAGAGGTGCGCGGCGTGGCCGCCCCCGGCCGGGTGACCGTGGGGCTCGGCGCCCGGCGCGGGGCCACGGTCGAGGAGGTGCTGGCCGTCGTCGCCGCCGCGCTGTCCCGCGCCGGTGTTCCGGCCGGCGCCGTGGAGCACCTGGCCACGGTCGAGGCCAAGGCCAGCGAGCCCGGGCTCGTCGCGGCGGCCGGGCGGCTGGGCGTGCCGTTGCGCGGCCACAGCGCGGCGGCCCTGGCCCAGGTGCCGGTGCCGAACCCGTCGGCGCTCCCGGCGGCGGCCGTCGGGACCCCGGCCGTCGCCGAGGCCGCGGCCCTCCTGGGGGCGGGTCCGGGGGCCGAACTGCTCGTTGCCAAACTGAGGTCGGCGCCCCTGGCCGGCGGATCCCGGGTCACGTGCGCCGTGGCCGGGCGCCGCGCCCGTTGATCGCCCGCCCCGCCCGCCCCGTCCGCACGCACCAGCACCAGCACCAGCACCACAGGAGTACACGTGACCACCGCGCCAGCCCTGCTCGCCGTCGGCCCCGGCACCCGCGACGAGTCCGGGGCCGAAGCCGTCCGTTCGTTCGTCGGCCGCCTCGGTGACGGCGGGGCCGGGGCACCGGTGGCCTGGGCCCTGACCGGGCCGGGCGGCCCCTCGCCCGCCGAGGCCGTCGCCGACCTCGCGGGACGGGGGGTGCGGCGGCTGGCCGTCGTCCCGCTGACGCTCGACGCCGGCCCCGCCCCGACGGGGCCGGGGGACGCCGTCGCCCGCGCCGTCGCCGCCCACCCCGGGCTGGAGGCCGTCTGCGGACAGCCCCTCGGCGCGCACCCGTTCGTCCTCGAAGCGCTGGAGCACCGGGTGGACGAGGCCCTGGGCACGACGAGCCGGACGCCGGGCGACCGCGCGGACACGACCGTGCTGCTCGTCGGGCGGGGCGCCGTGGAGCCCGAGGCCAACGCCGAGCTGCACCGGGCGGCGCGGCTGCTGTGGGAGGGGCGGGGCTTCGCGGGCGTGGAGACCGCCTTCGTCTCCGTCGCCGCCCCGGACGTCACCTCGGGACTGGAACGCTGCCGCGCGCTGGGGGCCCGGCGCGTCGTCGTCCTGCCGTACTTCCTCTTCCCCGAGGACGCCACGGACCGCGCGGCGCTCCAGGTGGAGGGCTGGTCCGCCGTGTACCCCGAGACGGACGTGCGGCTCGCGGGTGTCCTCGGCTCCGGTGCCTCACTGGCCGAACTCGTGTGGCAGCGCTACCGGGAGGCGCTGGCCTGCCCCGGCCGCTCCGGTGCCGTCTGCTGCGCCCATCCCCGGACGGCGGCCCCCGGCGGCGAACCGTGCGGGGAGCCCGGCGCGGGCGCCGGCGCGGACTCAGGCCCAGGGCCGGCGTCGGACTCCGACGAAGGGCCGGCACGGGCATGAGCACGCACGCTGCCACCGAACCGGACCTGCGCCACCACGGGGACGCGGAGGTGCGCGACGACGCGGGCCTGACCGACCTGGCCGTCAACGTGCGGACCGGCACGCCCCCGGCGTGGCTGAAGGCCCGCATCGCGGCCTCTCTCGACACCCTCGCCGCCTACCCCGACGGCCGCCCGGCCCGGCGCGCGGTGGCCCGGCACCACGGAGTACCGGAGGAGTGCGTCCTGCTCACGGCCGGGGCGGCCGAGGCGTTCGTCCTGCTCGCCCGCGCGCTGCGGGTCCACCACCCCGTCGTCGTCCACCCGCAGTTCACCGAGCCGGAGGCCGCGCTGCGCGACGCGGGCCACGCGGTGACGCGCGTCCTGCTGGAGGCCGCCGACGGGTTCCGGCTGCGGCCCGGCGCCGTGCCCGACGAGGCGGACCTCGTCGTCGTCGGCAACCCGACCAACCCGACGTCCGTGCTGCACCCGGCGGGCGCCCTCGGCGCACTGGCCCGCCCGGGCCGGACGCTGGTGGTGGACGAGGCGTTCATCGACGCGGTCCCCGGCGAACGGGAGTCGCTGGTGCCGCACCTGGCGGAGCTGCCCGGCTCCGTCGTCGTCCTGCGCAGCCTCACCAAGACGTGGGGCCTGGCGGGCCTGCGGATCGGGTACGTCCTGGCCGGTGCCCCGGTCATCGGTGCGCTGGCGGGGCAGCAACCGCTGTGGCCGGTCGGCGCCCCGGCCCTGGCGGCGGCCGAGGCCTGCTGCTCGGCGCGGGCCCGCACCGAGGCCGAGGCGGCGGCCCGGGTCTTCGCCGAGGACCGGGCCCACCTGCTGGCCCGGCTGCGGGAGTTCGGGGAGCTCGGCCACGCCACGGCGGCCCCCGAAGGGCCGTTCCTCCTCATCCACCACCCGGAGGGCGCGGAGGTCCGCGAGCGGCTGCGGCGGTCCGGGTACGCGCTGCGGCGCGGTGACACCTTCCCCGGGCTGGGCCCCCAGTGGCTGCGGCTGGCCGTCCGGGACCGCGCCACGACGGACGGGCTCGTGCGGGCCCTGGGCGCGGCGGGGGTGCGCTGAGCGGCGCTGTGTTTCACGGTGCCTGCGGTCCCTGCCGCCCCCGCCGCGCCCCGGCGGCTCAGGCCCCGCGCCGCCGCAGCAGGAGCAGCGCGCCGCCGACGGCGAGCAGGCCCGCCGCCCCGCCCAGCAGGTAGGGGGTGCGGGAATCGCCGCCGGTCGCGGCGAGGTCCGGGCCGTCGTCGGGCTGCTCGACGCGCGCGGCGGGCCCGCCCTGCGGCTCGGTGCCCTCCGGCTCCCGCGCGTCGGGAGCGGGCCGCTCCGGGTCGGCGGGCTCCGGCTCGGCGGGCTCCTCGGAGGCCACGGGCGTGCGGCAGCTCACCTCCGCCAGGGTGACGCGGCCCTCGACCTCGGCCACGTTCAGGTTCAGCGGGTCGACGGAGACCGCGAGCTCCAGCGCCGCGGCCGCCGCACCGTCCGGGGTGCTCTCCCGCTGGGCGAACGTCAGGCTCACCTCACCGACGCCCGGCACGGAGACCGCCGTCGGGCCACCGGCACTGAGCGCGACGCGCTTGCCGAGCACCGTCACCGAGCCCGGCACGTCGACCTCGGCGGTGGCGTCCGTGCCGAGGGCGCACTCGACCTCGGCGGAGATCGTCTCGGCCTCGATGACGGACAGCAGCGGCAGGCCGGGCAGGTGCACGCGGGCACGGGCGAGCGTGACGCCGGCGGCGGCGCGGTCGGCGGTGGCCTCGGCCCGCGCCTCGGCGACCTCGGCGCGCAGCACGCTGAACGGCCGGCCGCCGTGCACCCCGTCGAGTTCGGCGGTGAGCGCCGTCTCTCCGGCGGTCTCGGCCTGTGGCCCGGCGCCGGGCGCGGAGACCTCGTTGAGCGCGGTCTCCAAGGGGATCTCGACGGTGTCGTCGAGCAGGGAGACGTCGAGCTGCGCACGCAGCACCGCGGCCTGGGCCGCGCCTTCCCGGCCCGCTCCGTCACCGTCCCCGGTGGCGTGGGCGGGCACGGCCGCGGCGCCGGTGAGCGCGGTGGCGGCGAGCAGGCTGAGGACGGACGTGTTCACGGCAGGGAACCCCCACGGACGTACGGGTGGCACCGCACGGCTCATGAGGGGACATCGCTCGTGTCGGTGACCGGGACCCCGTCATGGTTGACGCGCGCCGCCGCCCCCGTCCGCGTTCCGGGACCGGTTCACCCGGACGGGGCACAACCGAACACCGTGGCGAAACACCGGCCGCTACTGCACGACGCGTCCCCGCAGCACCACGCGGCGCGGCTGCGCCAGCACCCGGACGTCGGCGCGCGGGTCCTCGTCGTACACGACGAGGTCAGCCGGCTCGCCCTCCCCCAGCGCCGGGCGGCCGAGCCAGGCCCGCGCGCCCCAGGTCGTGGCGGAGAGCGCGTCCAGGGCGGGGATCCCGGCCCGGACCAGTTCCGCCACCTCCTCGGCCACGAGCCCGTGGGCCAGCGACCCGCCCGCGTCCGTCCCGACGAAGACGGGGATGCCCGCGTCGTAGGCGGCCCGTACGGTCGCGTAGCGCCGCGCGTGCAGCCGCCGCATGTGGTCGGCCCAGCGGGGGAACTTCTTCTCCCCGCCGTCCGCCAGGTGCGGGAACGTGGCGATGTTGACCAGGGTCGGCACGATGGCGATGCCGCGCTCGGCGAAGAGCGGGATCGTCTCCTCGGTGAGCCCGGTGGCGTGTTCCACGCAGTCGATGCCGGCCTCCGCGAGGTCCCGCAGGGAGTCCTCGGCGAAGCAGTGGGCGGTGACGCGGGCACCCTCCTCGTGCGCGGCGGCGATGGCCGCCCGCACGGACTCCCGGGGCCAGCAGGCCGTGAGGTCGCCGGCCTCCCGGTCGATCCAGTCGCCGACGAGCTTGACCCAGCCGTCGCCGCGCCGGGCCTCCCGGCGCACGTAGGCCACCAGCTCCTCGGGCTCGATCTCGTGGGCGTAGTTGCGGATGTAACGGCGGGTGCGGGCGATGTGACGCCCCGCACGGATGATCTTCGGCAGGTCGGCGCGGTCGTCGACCCACCGGGTGTCGGCGGCCGAGCCCGCGTCCCGGATGAGGAGCGTGCCGGCGTCGCGGTCGGTGAGGGCCTGCTTCTCGCTGGTGATCGCGTCCACGGCGCCGTGCGCGTCCAGTCCGACGTGGCAGTGGGCGTCGACGAGTCCGGGAAGGGCCCAGCCACGGACCGTGACGACCTCGCGCGCCCGGGTCGGCCGGGTGTGGCTGACCCGTCCGTCGACCACCCACAGCTCGTCGCGAACCTCCTGCGGTCCGACCAGGACCCGGCCCGTGATGTGCAGCACCGCGCTTCCGCTCATGCCCGCACTGTACGAGGGCGGCACCGGCGGGCACGAGCCCCCTCCGTCCCGGCGGAGACGGACCACTCCGGCCCGGCCGGGTACCGGACACAGTGGGTCGCGAAGAATTCACCGACACGCTACGCTCACGGAATCAAAGGGATTGAATACCTTCTGAATTCGTTATTCTGCGTAGCCGCCCGTTCTCTTCTTCCCGCTTTTTCGCAGGTCAAACCAACTTCTTTATCGACCCCCAGGAAAGCCCGCGATGCGGACAGGTGCCTCGGTCGTTATGCACCTGTGACAGACTCCACAGAGGCGGCGTTCTGACCCGGCATGCCCGACATGACCAGTCATTTTACCCGCAGTCGGCGCCCCAGGCGCGCCCGCGCGCGATACCATATACGGCCGCCGCACGTAACCCCGCGCCGCGATGCAATCTGACTTTTTCCTGGGTAAATTAAATCGACATGACCCCCGCACAAGCTGACCATGCACGTGCTCGAAGCGAATTCATCGGAATGCCCGAGGAACTGAAGCTCGACACCCCACGGGTGGACGACGGCGCCGCAATCTGGCGCATCGCCCGCGACTCCCGGGTGCTCGACCTGAACTCGTCCTACAGCTACCTCCTGTGGTGCCGCGACTTCGCCGCCACCTCCGTGGTGGCGCGGGACGGGAACGGCGACCCGGTCGGCTTCATCACCGGCTACATCCGTCCCCAGGAGCCCCGGACCCTGCTCATCTGGCAGGTCGCGGTGGACGAGAGCCAGCGGGGCCGCGGCCTGGCCGGAGCCATGCTGGACGGGTTGACCGCCCGTGTCGCCGAAGAACTGGGCGCGGACCGGATCGAGACCACGGTCACGCCCGACAACGTCCCCTCCAACCGGCTGTTCACCTCCTTCGCCGACCGCCACGGCGCGGGGCTGCACCGCGAGGTGCTGTTCGACGGTGAGGTCTTCCCCGGTGACGGGCACGAGCCCGAGGTGCTGTACCGCATCGGCCCGGTGCGCGCCCTCGCCGGCGCGCCCGGCTGAGGCACCGCCTCACCGACCACCCCGCCGCGGCGGTCCCGCACGGCCGCCGCCCCACAGACTTCCTCCTCTTCACGACTCACTCCCAGGAGCCTTCCGTGACCATCACCCAGCCGGACCTGAGCGTCTTCGAGACCCTGGAGTCGGAGGTGCGTGGCTACTGCCGTGGCTGGCCCACGATCTTCGACCGCGCCCAGGGCAGCCACATGTACGACGAGGACGGCCACACGTACCTCGACTTCTTCGCGGGTGCGGGCTCTCTCAACTACGGGCACAACAACCCGGTGCTCAAACGCGCCCTGATCGACTACCTGGAGCGCGACGGCGTCACGCACGGCCTGGACATGTCCACGGTCGCCAAGCGGGCGTTCCTGGAGACCTTCCAGAACGTGGTGCTGCGCCCGCGTGACCTGCCCTACAAGGTCATGTTCCCCGGCCCCACCGGCACCAACGCCGTCGAGGCCGCGCTCAAGCTGGCCCGCAAGGTCAAGGGCCGCGAGTCGATCGTCTCCTTCACCAACGCCTTCCACGGCATGTCGCTGGGCTCGCTCGCCGTCACCGGCAACGCCTTCAAGCGCGCCGGCGCCGGCATCCCGCTGGTCCACGGCACCCCGATGCCGTTCGACGCCTACCTCGACGGGTCGACGCCGGACTTCATCTGGTTCGAGCGCCTGCTGGAGGACTCCGGCTCCGGCCTCAACCAGCCCGCCGCCGTGATCGTCGAGACGGTGCAGGGCGAGGGCGGCATCAACGTGGCCCGGCCCGAGTGGCTGCGCGCCCTGGCCGACCTGTGCGAGCGGTACGACATGCTGCTCATCGTCGACGACATCCAGATGGGCTGCGGCCGCACCGGTGCCTTCTTCTCCTTCGAGGAGGCGGGCATCACGCCGGACATCGTCACCGTCTCGAAGTCCATCAGCGGCTACGGTCTGCCCATGTCGCTGACCCTCTTCAAGCCGGAACTGGACATCTGGGAGCCGGGCGAGCACAATGGCACGTTCCGCGGCAACAACCCGGCGTTCGTGACGGCCACCGCCGCCCTGGAGACCTACTGGGCCGACGGCCAGATGGAGAAGCAGACCCTCGCCCGGGGCGAGCAGGTCGAGGCCGCCCTGAGCGAGATCGCCCGCGAGCACCCGGACGCCGTCGTGGAGTACCGCGGCCGCGGCCTGGTGTGGGGCATGGAGATGGCCGACAAGGCCGTCGCCGGCAAGATCGCCCGGCGCTGCTTCGACCTCGGTCTGCTGATCGAGACCTCCGGTCCGGAGAGCGAGGTCGTCAAGCTGCTCCCCGCGCTGACCACCACTCCCGAGGAGCTGGACGAGGGCCTGCGCATCCTGGCGCGCGCGGTCCGCGAGACGCTCTGACCCCTCTGCGGCACCCCTCAAGGCCCGCTCCCCTCTGGGGGGCGGGCCGCCCCGTAGCCCAAGCGAGCAGAAAGGCACCACGAAGTGATCGTCCGTTCCCTTCAGGAGATCGAGGACACCGACCGGGACATCCGTTCCGCCTCCGGGACCTGGCGCAGCAAGCGCCTCATCCTGGCCAAGGAGAAGGTCGGGTTCTCGTTCCACGAGACCGTGCTCTACGCCGGTACGGAGACCTCGATGTGGTACGCGAACCACGTCGAGGCCGTCCTGTGCGTGGAGGGCGAGGCCGAGCTGACGAACGACGAGACCGGTGAGAAGCACTGGATCAGCCCCGGCACGATGTACCTGCTCGACGGTCACGAGAAGCACACGCTGCGCCCGAAGACGGACTTCCGGGTGATCTGCGTCTTCAACCCGCCGGTCACCGGTCGTGAGGACCACGACGAGAACGGCGTCTACCCGCTGCTCACCGAGAGCGACTAAGCCGTCGGCGCGGGTCACGAAGCCCCGAACAGGGGTTTTCGTGGCCCGCGCCGCCTTTGGAACGTTTCCTGTGGGGAACACGCCGACCCAGGGGTAATCACCCCGCAGGCGAACGACCTGGAAAGAGGACAGGGCCGTACGAGAGGAGAGGAAGGAAACTCCATGACCACCGCACCCGAGCGCATCACCGACCTGTATCCGACCCGGGGGACCACCGAAGTGGCCAGCCCGCGGCAGGACCCGGTGGTGTGGTCCGCACCGGGAGCACCCGGCCCCATCTCGGCCGGGCACCTGGCGGACTACGAGCGTGACGGGTTCCTCGCGATCGACCGGTTGATCACCCCTGACGAGGTGACGGCGTACCGCGCGGAACTGGAAAGGCTCATCTCGGACCCGGGGATCCGCGCCGACGAACGCTCGATCGTCGAGCCGCAGTCGCAGGAGATCCGGACCGTGTTCGAGGTGCACAAGATCAGTGAGGTCTTCGCCGCGCTGGTCAGCGACCCCCGGGTCGTCGGCCGGGCACGGCAGATCCTCGGGTCGGACGTCTACGTCCACCAGTCCCGGATCAACGTCAAGCCGGGGTTCGGGGCCCGGGGCTTCTACTGGCACTCCGATTTCGAGACCTGGCACGCGGAGGACGGCCTCCCGAACATGCGGACCGTGTCGGTGTCGATCGCTCTCACCGAGAACTACGACACCAACGGCGGCCTGATGATCATGCCGGGCTCCCACAAGAAGTTCCTCGGCTGCGCCGGGGAGACTCCGAAGGACAACTACAAGAAGTCCCTGCAGATGCAGGACGCCGGCACCCCGTCCGACGAGGCGCTGACCGAGTTCGCGACAGCACACGGTATTCGGCTCTTCACGGGCAAGGCCGGTTCGGCCACCTGGTTCGACTGCAACTGCATGCACGGCTCCGGCGACAACATCACGCCCTATCCGCGCAGCAACGTCTTCATCGTGTTCAACAGCGTCGAGAACACCGCTGAGGAACCGTTCGCCGCTCCGATGAGGCGACCGGAGTACCTGGGAGCGCGCGACTTCACGCCGGTGCGCTGACGCTCCGCCTGTCCCTTTCCAGATCACGCCGTGGGTGCCGGTCGGGCCTGTCCAGGCCCGGCCGGCACCCACGAGCGCGTCCGGCCCCGTCCGCGGGCCGGTCCGTCCGGCCCGCTCCCCGTCCGCGCACCGCCGAACAGGTGCCCGTACGGGGGGCCTGGGTGGGCACCGCGAACGGGCGGCGCACCTGCGGCTGCCCGGCACCCCACGGCGCCGCCTACCGTGCCCGGGCGCGGATCGGGACCTCCGGCCCGCGCCGACGGCAGGGACGCGGACCGCGGGAGCGATGTGGTGGAGGATCACCGGACGAGACGCACGTGGGCCCTGACCGTGCTGTGCGCGGCCCAGTTCGTGTCCATGCTCGACATCACGGTGGTCAACCTGGCGCTGCCCAGCATCCGCCGCGACCTCGGCACCGGAGTGGCCGGACTCCAGTGGATCGTCGGCGCCTATGTGCTGGCCTTCGCCTGCTTCCTGATGTCCGGCGGTTCCCTCGGTGACCGGCTGGGCCGCCGGCGGGTGTTCCTGTGGGGGTTGACGGTCTTCACCGCCGGCTCCCTGCTGTGCGCGGCCGCGCCGACGCTTGAGGTCCTGGTGGCGGGCCGGGCCTGCCAGGGGATCGGCGCGGCGCTGTTCGTACCGGCCACCCTGGCCGTGCTGACGCACCTGTACCCGCAGCCGGGCGAGCGGGCCCGCGCGATCGGGGTGTGGTCGGGCGTCTCGGCACTGGCCCTGCCGCTGGGTCCCGTGCTCGGCGGGGTCCTGGTGGACTCGCTGGGCTGGGCGAGCGTGTTCTGGATCAACGGCCCGTTCGGCGTGGCGACCGTGGTGCTCGCCCGCCGGGTGCTGCCCGCGATCCCGGCCCTTCCGCGCCGGGTCGACGTCCCCGGCCAGCTCCTCGCCGTCGGCTGGCTGGGCTGCCTGGCCGCCGCGCTGATCGAGGCCGAACGGTCGGGATGGTCCTCCCCCGGGATCCTGACCCTGCTCGGCCTGGCCGGTGTGCTGCTGGCGGCGTTCCTGGCGGTCGAGCACCGCTCCGCACAGCCGATGGTGCCCCTCTCGCTGTTCCGCGACCGCCGTTTCGCGGCCTGCAACGGCATCCTCTTCGCCGTCGCCTTCGGCCTGCTCGGGTCGTTCCTGTTCCTGTCGCTGTTCGTGCAACAGGTGCAGGGGTACACCCCCGCGCAGGCCGGGCTGCGCATGCTGCCCCTGCTGCTGCCCGCCGCGGTGGCCGCGCCCGTGGCCGGGCGGCTGGCGGCCCGCTACGACCCGGCGCTGCCCATGGTCTGCGGACTGGTGAGCACCGGCATCGGGCTGCTGGTCCTGGCCACGGTGGACGCCACCACCCCGTACGCCCACTGGTGGCCGGCACTGGTGCCGGTCGGCGCGGGGGTGGGACTGACGATGGCCCCCACCAACGCCGCCCTCATGAGCGCCGTCCCCCCGGCCCGCGCCGGCATCGCCTCGGCGACCTCCGTCGCCAGCCAGCAGGTCGGGAACGTACTCGGGGTGGCGGTCGTGGGGGCCGTGGTGGCCACGGGGTTCTCGGCCTCGCTCACCGAGCGGGCCGACCGGCTCGGACTGTCCCCGTCGGCCGGCCGGGAGGTGGTGCGGGAAGCCGTCGACGGCGGCCTGGGCACCGGTGACCCGGCCGAGGGGACGCGGGAGGGCGCGTGGGAGGAGGAGGTGAACGCCTCGCTCACCGACGGCATCCACCGCGGGCTCGCCGTGAGCGGTGGGGTGTACCTGGCGGGCGCCGCCGCCGCGGCGGTCCTCGTCCCCGCGCGACGGCGTCCGCGGACGACACCGGCCGCCGGACGGGAGGGCGGGGGCCCGCAGGAGCCGGACCGGGGAGCGGTCAGACGCTGACGGCCGTGGACAGTTCCTCCAGCAGGGCCCGCTCCTGCCGGTGCAGGAAGAAGTGGTCCCCCTCCAGCACCTTGAGGGTGAAGCCGGCGTGGGTGTGCCGCCGCCACTGGCCGACGGAGGCGACCGGTACCTCGGTGTCATCGCTTCCGGCGAAGGCGGTGATCGGGCAGGTCAGCGGCCGGTCCGGGCGGTGGCGGTAGGTGCCGGCCACCGCGAGGTCGGCACGGAGGATCGGGAGGAGCAGCTCCATCAGGGACGCGTCGGCCAGCACGTCCTCCGGGGTGCCGTTGAACGCCCGCAGCCGCTCGCGGAACTGCGGTTCGGGCAGGTCGTGGTCGGGCACGGCGGGACCCGGCAGATGCGGGGCGCGGAACGCGCCCACGAACAGGTGGACCGGCGGGCGGTGGTGGCGCCGCTCCAGCACCCGGGCCAGTTCGAAGGCGACCAACGCGCCCAGGCTGTACCCGAAGAGGGCGTAGGGCGCGTCACCGGCGGCGAGCAGCCGCGGCAGCAGGTCGTCCACCAGCGGTTCCAGGCGGGTGTGCGGGGTTTCGCGCAAGCGGCTGCCGCGCCCCGGCGGTTCGACCGGCACGACCTCGACAAAGGGGGGGAGGTGCCGTTCCCAGTCGGCGTACATCCGTGCGGAGCCCCCCGCGTAGGGCAGGCAGAACATCCGCACGGGGGGCCGGGCGCCCGTGCGGTCGGTGGGGTGGTGGGCGGTGTGGCGGGTGTGGTCCACGGTGCTCACTCCTCACGCTCGGCGGCGGCCGCGGAGGAGTGCGCGGCATTCCCCGCCAACAGCGAGACGACGGTCTGGAACTGGATGTTGGAGGTGCCCTCGTAGATCGCGCCCACCTTGGCGTCCCGGTAGAACTTCTCCACCGGATGCCGGGTGGCGAAGCCGTTCCCGCCGAGGGTCTCCACGGCCTGCGAAGCGGCGCGCTCGGCGATCCGCGAGGCCACGTACTTGGCCATCGAGGTGGCCCTGAGCCGTTCGTCCTGCGGCGCTCCGTGCTGGAGGAGGCGTGCGGTGTCGTAGAGCAGGGTGCGCGCCGCCTCCAGTTCGGCCGCCAGCCCGGCCAGCGGGAAGCCGACCCCCTGGAAGTCGATGAGGCGGGTGCCGAACTGCCGCCGGGCGCCCGCGTAGTCCCACGCGTACCGCAGGGCGCCGTCCGCCAGGCCGACCAGCTGGGCGGCGATGCCGAGCTTGCCGACGACCAGGGTCTCCACCATGAGCGCGGCGCCGCCGTCCGGGCCGCCCACCAGGTTCTGACGGCCCACCCGCACCCCGTCGAGGACCACCTCGCACGTGGAGCTGGCCCGGATGCCCATCGTGCCCACCGGCGCGCCGACGGACAGTCCCGGAGCGTCGCGTTCGACGAGGAACGCGCCCAGGCGGGGCGCCCGCGCGTCGCCACCGGTCCGGGCGAAGACCAGGAACAGGCCGGCCCGCTCGGCGCTGGTGATCCACTGCTTGCGCCCGGTGAGGCGGTAGGCGTCGCCGTCGGGTTCGGCGCGAGTGGCGAGGGCGAAGGCGTCACTGCCCGCGTCCTCCTCGGAGATGGCGTAGGCACCGACCAGCCCGGTGGCGAGCCGGGGCAGGAAGCGCCGCTTCTGGTCGCCGCTGCCGTGCCGCAGCAGGGCGCTGGCGACCAGCGCGTTCTGCACGTCGACGAACACGGCGACCGAGGGGTCGACCTTGGCGAGTTCCTCGATGGCGAGCACCACCTGGAACAGGTCGCCGCCCGCGCCGCCGTAGGCCCGGGGCACCTCGATCCCCATCAGTCCCGCCGTGAACAGTTCCTGGACCAACGCGTCGTCGAGCCGCCCCGCCTCGTCCATGGCCCGTACCCGGGGTGCCACGGCGGTGCGGGCGACCTCACGGACCGTCCGGCGCCAGTCGGCGGCGGGCTCGGGCAGGACGGTCAGCGGCGGGGGGCAGCCCGCAGGCGTGCTCGCGGTCATCACGGTCCTCTCAGCGGTGGGTGGACGGCGGCTGGTCCCGGGCGGGCGGCACCGGGAGGGGGACGGGCAGGTCCGGCGGACGCTGCAGGCCACGCCACATCTCCTCCTGGCCACGGACGGCCAGGAGACGGGTCAGCCGTACGAACAGCGGCCGCAGCAGTGGGTGGTCCACCCGGGGCGCGCCGCCGACCTTGAAGACGCACCCGCGCACCCAGCCGACGCGCTCCTGGCGGACGCGCTCGTAGGAGCGCAGGGCGGCGACCGGGTCGGCCGGGGCCGCCGCCAACTCACCGGCGAGGACGGCCGCGTCCTCGATGGCCTGGCAGGCGCCCTGGCCGAGCACCGTCGGCATGGCGTGGGCGGCGTCCCCGAGCAGAGTGACCCGTCCCACGCCCCAGGTCTCCCGCCAGGGGCGGTGGTAGAGGTCGGTGCGGATGATCCGATCCTCGGGGGTGTCGGCGACGATGGCGTAGGGCGGTCCGGCGAAGCCCTCGACGAGGCCGAGCGCCCGTTCGCGCAGCGTGCCGGGCTCGTCCCGCTCCCCGGCCGGGGCGAAGTGGCCCACGGTCCACGCCACGCGGCCCCGCCCGACGTGCCAGGCACCGCCGTTGACACCGCGCGGCCCCTGGAAGAAGTGGACGGTCTCCGGGGGCACGCCGCCACTGCCCTCGCTGACCCCTCGGTAGGTCGTCACCCCGCTGTAGACGGGTTCGGCGTCGCCCGGCACCTGCGCGGCGATGCGGGAGCGGATCCCGTCGGCGCCGAGCAGGATGTCCCCCTCGGCCTCGGCGCCCCCGTCCAGCAGCAGGCGGACGTGGTCGCCCTCGTCACGATGGCCGGTGACCGTGCGGCCGAACACGATGTCGGCCCCGGCGGCCTCGCAGGCCTCCAGCAGCACGCGCACCAACTCGCCGCGCGCGAGGGTGACGCCGGGGCTGCTGCCCGGTGCGGTGTAGCGCTGTACCGGGATGCGGACCATGGGCACGTTCCGCTCGGACACGACCTGGCCGCGCTCGATCCGGGTGGTGCTCGCCGCCAGGCGCTCACCGAGGCCCAGACGGTCAAGGAGCGTGGTGGCGTTGCTCCAGAGGTTCAACCCGGTACCGCCGGTCTCGATGGCGCGGCCGGTCCTGCGCTCGTACAGCCGGACCGGGAACCCGTGCCCGCGCAGGGCCAGGGCTGCGGTCAGGCCGCCGACGCCGGCGCCGGCGATCAGGACGGTGGGACGTGCGGTCATGCGGTGCCTTTCGGGGAGTGCGGTGCGGGGGGCGGGGGGAGGAACCCGATGGCGGCCAGGGAGCGCAGGTAGCGCTCCATCAGCGCGGCGTCCACCGTCGCGGGGCGCAGCCCGCCGGAGGCCCGGCGGGTGTGGGCGGTGTCGAAGACGGGCTCACGCAGGCCGCTCCGGTCGTCCTCGACCCGTTTGCCGAACAGCGAGAGGGTCGGACCCAGTCCGCTGTCGGGACGGGCCTCCGCGTGACGTCGGCAGGCCTCGTACCAGTCGGCGTAGGGCAGCCGACGGACCGGGTAACCGGCCCGCTCCAGCGCCTCGGAGACGGTGTCGAAGTCGAGCCGCTCCGCGCCCGCGAACTGGTACGTCCCGCCCAGGTTCTCCCGCCCCCGGGCGACGCGGGCGATGACGGCCGCGATGTGGTCCACGGGGACGATGTCGGTGCTGAAGGCGAGCTCGGGCACCGAGCCGACCACCGCACAGGCGCGCAGGACGTGGCAGAACACGTCGTCGGTGCGCCAGATCCCGCTCGTGGTGTCCCCGGCGATGCGTCCGGGGCGGTAGACGGAGACCGGCACGCCGCGCTCCCGGGCCAGCGCGACGATCTTCTCGGCCACCCACTTGCTCTGGTTGTAGCCGTTCTCGGCGGACGGGGGCGCGGCGGGCAACTCGTCCTCGTACGCCAGGGGATCGCCCTCGCCGCGCAGCGGGAACACCGAGAGGGTCGAGACGTGGTGGACGGGCTTGACGGGCCCGGTGCAGGCCAGCCGCAGGATCTCCCGGACGCCGCCGACGTTGGCCTCGCGCAGCTCGGCGTAGGGGCGGCCGAAGTTGACGCTGGCGCCGCAGTGGTGGATCTCGTCGATGTCGGCGGCCAGTTCGGCGAAGGCCTCCTCCCCCAGGCCCAGCGCGGGCCGGGAGAAGTCGCCCGGCAGGGCCCGGGTCCGGGCGCGGGCGCGCTCGTCCCACACCCCCAGTCCGCGCAGGTGCTCCTCCAGCCGGGCGGCGGCGTGCTCCGGGCCCTCGGCGCGGACCAGGCACACCACCCGGGCCGAGGTGGTCTCCAGCAGCGCCTTCAGGAGGAAGGCGCCCAGGAAGCCGGTGGCACCGGTGAGCAGGATCGTCCGGGGGTCCTGCCGCCAGGTCCACGCTCCGCGCACCCGCACGGCCGGATCGAGCGAGACGTCGGCGGCCGGGTCCGGTACGTGGTGGCCTTCCGGGCCACCGGCCACCGCCTCGGCCACGGCGCGGGGGGTGGGTCGCTCGAAGAGCAGGCGCAGGGGTACGCGGGCCTCCGGCCACGCGTCCCTGACCAGGGCGTGCAGCCGGGAGAGCGACAGGGAGTTGCCGCCGAGGGCGAAGAAGTCGTCCTGCGCGCCGACCCGCTCGGCTCCGAGCACGCGCGCGAAGAGCCCGCACAGCCGTTCCTCGGTGGGGGTGGCCGGTTCGACGTGGGCCCCGTCGTCGGCACGGGCCCCGCCGGTGACGGGCGCGGGCAGCGCCGCGCGGTCCACCTTGCCGCTGGGGGTCGAGGGGAACGCGGCGAGGAGCATCAGGTGGGCCGGGACCATATAGGCCGGGAGGTGTTCCCGGGCCAGGGCCCGCAGTTCGCCGACGAGGCCGGGCTCTCCCGCCCCGTCGGAGACGGCGGACGGGCGGGGCACCACGTAGGCGACCAGCGCCCGGTCGCCCGCACCGTCCTCGCGGGCGGCGACCACGACGTCCGCGACGGACCGGTGGCCGCGCAGCACCGCCTCGACCTCGCCCGGCTCGATCCGGAAGCCGCGGATCTTGATCTGCGCGTCCAGTCGGCCGAGGTACTCCAGCTCGCCGGTCGGCAGGTACCGCACCAGGTCCCCGGTGCGGTACACACGCCGGCCGGGGTCGCCCGGGTGCTCGGGGTCGGGGAGGAACCGCTGTGCGGTGAGGTCCGGCCGACCGAGGTATCCGCGCCCCACCCCCGGCCCGCCGATCCGCAGTTCGCCGGGCGCCCCGACGGGCACCGGCCGCCCGTCGGCGTCGGTGACGGAGAGCCGGGCGTTGGGCACGGGACGCCCGATCGGCGGGTGCCCCTCTGCGGTCAGCGCCCCGGAGAGGGTGGCGTAGACGGTGGCCTCGGTCGGGCCGTAGGCGTTGACCAGCCGCACGTGCGGTGCCCACCGGGCCGCCACGGCCGCGGAGCAGTCCTCTCCGCCGGAGACGACGGTGCGCAGCGTGGGCGTCTTGGCGGGGTCGAGGAGGGCGAGCAGCGACGGCGGCAGCAGCGCCACGGTCACGTCGTGGGCGCGGACGGTCTCGGCGACGCCCACGCCCGCCACGGCGTCGTCCGCCGGGGGCAGCACCAGGGCGGCGCCGCCGAGCAGGGCCATCGTCCACTCCCACACCGAGGCGTCGAATCCGGTGGAGGCGAAGGCCAGCACGCGGTCGCCCGGGCCGACCGGGATCAGGTCGCGGCTGAGGTGGAGGCCCGCCACGCCCCGATGGGTCACCACGGTGCCCTTGGGACGCCCGGTGGAGCCGGAGGTGTAGATGACGTACGCCGGATCGTCCGGGCCGCTGAGCGGTTCGAGGTCGGCCGCGTCCGCGTCCCCCGGGCCGGGGTCCTCCCGGTGGTCACGGTCGAGGAGCACGACGTGGCGGTGCTGCGCGCCGAAGAGGCCGCCGAGGCGTTCGCGCACGTCCTGCTGGGTGAGTACGACGGACGCCGCGCAGTCGGCCAGCATGTACCGCACCCGCTCCGGGGGGTAGCCGGGGTCGACCGGGACGTACGCGCCGCCCGCCTTGAGGATCCCGAGGATGCCGGTGTAGGTGTCGGCCGAGCGGTGTGCGCACAGCGCGACGAGGGTGCCGGGGCCGACCCCGAGCGTGCGCAGCCGGCGGGCGAGCCGGTTGGCGCGGGCGTTGAGCCGGGCGTAGCCGAGCTCACCCCCGGGGCCGACCAGGGCGGGGGCGTCCGGGTGTGCGCGGGCCCGTTCCTCGAACAGCACGTGCGCCGGCACGTCGGGCAGGGCACGCTCCGGGCCACAGCCCCAGCGCTCCAGGTCGGCGCGGTCGGCCGCGCGGGTGGCGGGCAGCTCGGACAGCTTCCGCCCGGGTGCCTCGGCCACGGCGTCGAGGATCTCGGTCAGGTGGTCGAGCAGGCGGTCGGCGGTCGTCCCGTCGAACAGGTCGGTGTTGTACTCCAGGGCGGCCTGCCAGGCGCCGTCGCGCGGCAGGACCTCCAGCACCAGGTCGAACTTGGAGGTCCCGGCGGAGACGTCGAGCGGGCGGACGTCCGCACCGCCCATGCGGACCTCGGGGATGTCGATGTTGCCGAAGGAGAGCACGGCCTGCACCAGCGGGGCGCGGGACAGGTCGCGGGAGGTCCCCACCTCGTCGACCAGGCGCTCGAAGGGCACGTCCGCGTGGGCGTAGGCGTCCAGGCAGGTGCTCCGGACCCGGGCCAGCAGCTCGGTGAAGGCGGGATCGCCCGCCAGGTCGGTGCGCAGCACCAGCGTGTTGACGAAGAACCCGATCAGGTGCTCCGTCTCCGACCGGTCCCGGCCGGCCACCGGCGATCCCACGGCGAGGTCCTTCTGCCCGCTGTAGCGGGACAGCAGCACGCCGAAGGCCGCGAGGAGGACCATGAAGACGGTGGCGTCCCCGCGCCGACCCACCTCCTCCAGGGTGCGGAAAAGCTCCGCCGGAAGGGTCCTGGTACGCCGTGCGCCGCGGAAGGTCTGCACGGCCGGGCGGGGCCGGTCGGTGGGCAGGTCGAGTACGGGAAGGTCGCGCAGGCGGTCCCGCCAGTGGGCGAGCTGACGGTCGGTCTCCGGGCCCGTCAGCCGGTCGCGCTGCCAGGCCGCGTGGTCGCCGTACTGCACCGGCAGGTGCGGCAGATCCACGTCCCCGCCGCGCAGCAGGGCGTCGTAGGCGGCCACCAGCTCGCGGACGAAGACGGCGACGGACCAGCGGTCGCACACGGCGTGGTGGAAGACCACCGAGAGCACGTGCCGTTCCGGCGCCGTGCGCAGCAGCGTCACCCGCAGCAGGGGCGGTCGGCCCAGGTCGAAGGGCGCGGACGCCGCCTCGCCCAGCAGGCGTTCTCGCGCGGCGGCGCGCTCCCCCTCCGGCAGGGCGGTCAGGTCGACCGCTTCGACGGGCACGCGCGCGGCGGGCGCGACGGCCTGGACGAGCTCGCCGTCCACCTCGGCGAAGGCGGTGCGCAGCGTCTCGTGCCGCCGCACCAGCAGGTCCACCGCGCGGCGCAGGACGTCCGCGTCCAGCGGACCGTCCAGTTCCACCCGGCCGGGCATCAGGTAGGCGCGGGCGCTGTCCGGTTCGAGCCGGTGCAGGAACCACAGCCGCTTCTGGCCGGGCGAGGCGGGCAGCAGCAGGCGGCCTTGATGGGGGCCGTCCGCCTCGGGACGCCTCGGTAGCGCCACCGGCCCGCCACGGGGGTCCGGCGGGGCGGCGGTCAGGCGGTCGAATGCGGCGGCGAGCTCGGCGACGGTGCGGTGGTCGAACAGGAGCCGGACGGGCACCTTGCCGCCGCGTTCCTCGCCCAGCCGGACCGCCGCGCGGGCGGCGAGCAGCGAGTGGCCCCCGAGGGCGAAGAAGTCGTCGTGCGCCCCGACGCCCTCCAGCCCCAGGACATCGGCCCACACGGCGGCCACGCTTCGTTCCGTCGGCGTGCGGGGCGCGGTGAACTCCGGCGCGCGGTCGCGGGAGGCGGCGCCGGGCACGGGCAGGGCGCGGCGGTCCACCTTGCCGTTGGGGGTGCGGGGGAACGCGGGGAGGACGACGACGGCCGCCGGGACCATGTACTCCGGAAGGCGCGCTCGGGCCGTTTTCCGCAACTCCTCGGCCAGGGCGTCGGCATCGTCCGGGACGCGTTCGGGCACGGCGTAGCCGACCAGCCGCCGGTCCCCCGGGGTGTCCTCCCGGAGGACGACCACGGCGTCGCGCACGTCGCCGTGCTCGCGCAGCACCGCCGCGATCTCGCCGGGCTCGACGCGGAAGCCGCGGACCTTCACCTGGGAGTCCGCGCGGCCGACGAACTCCAGGACGCCGTCGGCCCGGTAGCGGACGAGGTCGCCGGTGCGGTACACGCGGTCGCCGCGCTCCCCGCCCCGCGGGTCCGGCACGAAGTGGGCCCGCGTCAGCTCCGGCTTCCCGTGGTAGCCCCGGGTCACGCCCGGGCCGCCGATGTACAGCTCGCCGGGCACGCCCAGCGGTACCGGGCGGCCTGCTCCGTCCAGGACCAGGAAGCGGGTGTTGGCCAGCGGACGTCCCAGCGGCACCGGGTTCTCACCCTCGGTGTAGCGGTGGCAGGACGCCCACACCGTGGTCTCGGTCGGCCCGTACACCTGCCAGGTCTCGACCCCGGCCCGGACCATCCGCCGGGCCAGTTCCGGGGACAGCGGCTCGGCCCCGCACAGGCCCCGGAAGGGCCCGGTGGCCCGCCAGCCCGTGTCCAGGAGCAGCTGCCAGGCGGCCGGTGTGGCCTGCCAGTAGGTGGCCCCGGTGGCCTCCATGCGGGCAGCGAGCCGGTCCCCGTCGACCGCGTCGGCCCGGGGCACCAGCGCGATGGCGGCGCCCGTCGTCAGCGGCAGGAAGAAGTCGAGCACCGACATGTCGAACGCGTGGGTGATGGTGGCGGCCACGACGTCGTGCTCGCTCAGGCCGGGCTCGCGGCGCATGGAGTCCAGGAGGTTCGGCAACCGCCCGTGGGGCACCAGCACGCCCTTCGGGCGCCCGGTGGAGCCGGAGGTGTAGATGACGTAGGCGAGGTCCTCCGCGGTGTTGACCGTCTCCGGGTACTCGGCGCTCTCGGCCTCGACGGCGGCCCGGCAGCGCTCCTCGTCCAGCAGCACCAGGTGCACGTCGTGCTCCGGGAGCCGGTCGGTCAGGCTCGCGTGACCCACCAGGACCCGCGCTCCGGAGTCGGCCAGCAGGTACCGGATGCGCTCGGCCGGGTAGTCGGGGTCGACGGGGACGTAGGCGCCCCCCGACCTGAGCACGCCGAGGAGGGCGACCAGCAGCTCGGGGGTGCGCTCGGTGAAGACCGCGACGCGGTCCTCCGGACGGACGCCCAGGCGCCGCAGGTGGTGAGCGAGGCGGTTGGCGCGCGCGTCGAGTTCGGCGTACGTCAGCCGGGAGTCGTCCAGGAACACGGCGGTGCGTCCCCCGTCCCGCGCCGTCCGCTCGCGCACCATGTCGTGGAGGAGGACCTCGCGCACGGGGGCCGTCCCGCCGGTGCCCCACCGCTCCAGCAGCCGCGCCTCCTCGTCGGGCAGGGCGGGCAGCTCGGACAGCCGGCGGTGCGGCGCGGCGGCGGCCGCCTCCAGCAGCGTGCACAGCTGGGTGAGCATCCGGTCCGCGGTGGCGGGGTCGAACAGGTCGGTGCTGTACTCCAGTTCGGCGCGGAGTCCGCCGTCCTCCCCGGACGCGTCCGGCTCCGCCCCGGTCTCCGTTCCCGTCTCCGGCAGGAACGTCAGGAAGAGGTCGAGCTTCGCCGTACCGGGGTCGATCCGGACGGGTTCGGTCTCCAGGCCCGGCATCCGCAGGTCGTCGCGCGGTGTGTTGCCCAGCATGAGCATCACCTGCGCCAGCGCGCCCCGGGACAGGTCCCGGGGCGGCCGGAGCTCCTCCACCAGCCGCTCGAAGGGCACGTCCGCGTGGGCGTAGGCCTCCAGGCAGGTCTCCCGGGCCCGGTCGACCAGCTCGGCGAAGGACGGGTCGCCGGAGACGTCGGTGCGCAGCACGAGGGTGTTGATGAAAAGCCCGATCAGGTGCTCCAGCTCGGGCCGGTCGCGGCCGGCCACCGGCGAGCCGACGGGCACGTCCCGCTGGCCGGAGTAGCGCGACATGAGGACCGAGAACCCCGCGAGCAGGACCATGAACAGACTGGCGCCCCGCTCCCGCCCGAGCCGCCTGAGCCCGCGCACCAGCGGGGCGGGCAGCCGGGTCGTACGGACCGCGCCCCGGAAGGACTGGACGGCCGGACGGGGCCGGTCGCAGGCGAGCTCCAGCACCGGCAGGTCCGCGAGCCGCCGTCGCCAGTAGGCGATCTGGCCGAGCAGTTCACCGCTCTCCAGCAGCTCGCGCTGCCACGCCGCGTAGTCGCCGTACTGGACCGGCAGGTCGGGCAGCTCCGGCTCGGCCCCCCGGGCGTGGGCCCGGTAGCAGGCGGCGAGTTCACGCACCAGGACCGCGCCGGACCACATGTCCCCGATGCCGTGGTGGAAGGTCACCACGAGCACGTGGTCCTCGGGTGCGAGCCGGTAGAGGGTCACCCGGGCCAGCGGCGCGGTGTCCAGGGGGAAGGTCCGGGCGACCTCCCGTTCCACCAGGGTCCGCAGCCCGGCCTCCGGGTCGGCCGAGGCGGACAGGTCCGTCACGGTGACGGGGAGCCGACCGTCGGGACGGACGAGCTGGACCGGCTCGCCGTCCAGCTCGGCCAGAGACGTGCGCAGGGTCTCGTGCCGCCGTACCAGGGTGTCCACGGAGCGCTGCAGCAGCGCGGTGTCCAGGGGGCCCCGCAGGCGGGTGGCGCCGTGGCCGAGGTAGGCGGCGGCGCTGGCGGGGGCGAGCTGGGCGAGGAACCACAGCCGCCGCTGCCCGAAGGAGGTGGGCAGGACGTAGCAGTTCTCGTCGGTGCCGCTCTGCGGTGCGGGGGGCGCGGAGACCGGTCCGGCCGGGCCACCGTGGTTCGCGTCGACGGTCACGGGCGCTCCTCACCGGCCGCCGGGCGGCGGACCGTGGTGCGGGGCCGGGCGAGGAGGGCGGGGCCCTCGGCGGCCGGGGCGGCCGGACCGCGCAGGGCCTCGGCGAGTTCGGAGAGCACCGGCCGGTCGAACAGGGTGCGCACCCGGACCTCCCGGCCCAGCGCGACCCGCAGCCTGCCGACGACCCGGGTGGCCAGGAGGGAGTGCCCGCCGAGCGCGAAGAAGTCGTCGTGCGCGCCGACCCGGTCCACGCCGAGGACCTCCGCCCACACCCGGGCGATCTGCGTCTCCAGTGCGTCCCGGGGCTCGGTGTAGTCGCCGGCGGCGCCCGGGCGGCGTCCGTCCGGTGCGGGCAGGGCGCGCCGGTCCACCTTCCCGTTGGCCGTCAGCGGAAGCTCGTCCAGGAGCACGAACGCCGAGGGGACCATGTACTCCGGCAGCCGGTCCCGGGCCCGGGCGCGCAGCCCGGCCGCAAGGGGCTCGTCACCCGTCCCGGTGTCGGACCCGGTCCCGGTGTCGGACCCGGAATCCGCCCCGGACGGAACCACGTAGGCGACCAGGCGCACGTCGCCCGGGGCCTCCTGCCGGGCGGCCACCAGCACCTCCCGCACGCCCGGGTGCCCGCGCAGCGCGGCGGCCACCTCTCCGGGCTCCACCCGGAAGCCGCGGATCTTGACCTGGTCGTCGGCCCGGCCGAGCACTTCCAGCTCCCCGTTCTCCAGCAGCCGGGCCAGGTCGCCGGAGCGGTACATCCGCGAGCCGTCGTCGGTGAACGGGTCCTCCAGGAAGCGCTCGGCCGTCAGCTCGGGCAGGCCGCGGTAGCCGCGGGCCACGCCCGGGCCGGAGACGTACATCTCGCCGGCCACCCCGGGCGGCACGGGCCGGCCGTGCCGGTCGAGCAGGTGGATGCGCAGGTCCGGCAGGGGGCGGCCGATGGTGCTGCGGACGCCGGAGACGGTGTCGGCGGCGGTGACGCGGTGGAAGGTGGCGTGGACGGTGGTCTCGGTGATGCCGTACATGTTGACCAGGTGGGGCGCGTCGTCGCCGAAGCGCTCGATCCACGGCGCGAGCGAGGGGACGTCGAGGTACTCGCCGGCGAGGATCACGTAGCGCAGGGGCGGCTGTTCGCCGCCGTGGTCCAGCGCGTGCCGGGCGTAGGGGCCGAACGCCGAGGGGGTCTGGCTGATCACCGTGACCCCCGCACGCCCGAGCAGGCCGTGCAGGGCCTCGGGCGAGCGTGCGGTGTCGCGGTCCACGACCACCAGGCGGGCCCCGGTGGCGAAGGCGCCCCAGGTCTCGAAGACGGACACGTCGAAGGCGTAGGAGTGGAACATGCTCCAGACGTCCTGCGGGCCGACCTCGAAGAGGGTCTCGGCGCCGCGCACCAGGCGGACGACGTTGGCGTGGGTCACCTCCACCCCCTTGGGGCGCCCGGTGGAGCCGGAGGTGAACAGGACGTACGCCAGGTCCCCGGGAACGGCCCCGGAGTCGGGGGCCGAGGGCTCCCGCGCGGCGATCTCCGCCGCGTCCCGGTCGAGGTCCACCACGGGCCCGGCGACCGGCGGCACGCGGTCGGCCGCCGCCGCGTGGGTGACGAGGACGCGCACGTCGGCGTCGTCGAGGACGTCGGCCATGCGGGCGGCGGGCTGCGCCAGGTCCAGAGGGACGTAGGCGGCGCCGGACTTCAGGACGCCGAGGACGGCCGTCAGCTGGTCGGTGGAGCGCTCCAGGCACAGGCCGACGCGCTCGCCGGGCCCGGCCCCGAGCTCCCGCAACCGGTGAGCGAGGCGGTTGGCGCGCTCGTCCAGTTCCCCGTACGTGAGCCGGTCGTCGCCGCAGACGAGGGCGGTGGCTCCGGGGGCGCGAGCGGCCTGCTCCGCGAAGATCTCGTGCAGGCAGGGCGCGTCAGGGACGGGCTGCGGGGCGTGGCCGCCGCTCAGGAGGCGGGTCCGCTCCCGGGGGGTGTAGGGCTCGATGTCGCCGAGTCGGCCGCCGGGGGCCGCCGCCATCTGGGCCAGGAGCTCGTGGAAGTGGCCCGCAAGCCGTTCGGCGGCCGGTTCGGCGAACCGCCGCCGGTCGTGGACGAGCCGGGGCGGCAGGTCCTCCTGGGGGAACACCACCATGGTGAGGGGGTAGTGGGGACGTCCGTCGTAGGCGAAGTCGACGATCTCCAGCCCGTGCAGGGCCATCTCGGGCGCGGGGGTGTTCTCGAAGGCGAGGTCGGTCTCGAACAGGGGGACCCCGCCGCCGGGCAGCCCGGCCCACCGGGGGAACAGGTGCAGGGGGACGTCGGCGTGCTCGCGCGCCTCGGTCATCTCGTCCTGGAGCTGTCGCAGCCAGGGCAGCAGGGGGCGCTCCGGGTCGATGCGGGCCCGTACCGGGGTGGTGGTGATCATCGGACCGACGATGGTTCCGGCGCCGGCCAGGTCGACCGGGCGGTGGGTGGAGGTGGCCCCGCTGATGACGTCGTCGCGTCCGGTGTAGCGGGAGAGCAGCAGCATCCACGCGCCCTGGACCAGGGTGTTGAGCGTGAGGCGGTGGTCACGCGCCAGCGAGTCCAGGTCGCGCACCAGGGAGCCGAGCGAGCGGTCGGGGACGAAGCCGTGGCTGGGGCCGTCGTCGCCGGGCGGCCGGGGGCCGATCTCCAGGGCCTCGGGAGGCTCGTACCCCGACAGCGCCCGTCGCCAGAACTCCTCGGCCTTGCCCAGGTCCCGTCCGTTCCACCAGGCGACGTAGTCGCGGTAGGGGCGGGCGGGGGCCAGCGAGGGCTCCGCCCCGCCCGCGCGGGCGGCGTAGATCTCGGCGAACTCCTGCAGGACCAGGCCGAAGGACCAGCCGTCCATGACCAGGTGGGGGAAGCTCCAGAAGAGCCGGTGGAGGTCGTCGCCGAAGCGGACGAGCGCCACCTTCATCAGCGGCGGTCTGCGCAGGTCGAAGCCCCTGCGCCGCTGCTCGGCGGTGAACTCCCGGTACCTGCGGTCCTGCTCTTCCTCCGGCAGACCGCGCCAGTCGATCTCCTCGACGTGCAGGGCGGCGTGGCGGTGGACCGCCTGCAGGGACTTGCCGACCTCCTCCCAGTGGAACCCGGTGCGCAGGACGGGGTGCCGGTCGACCACGTCCTGCCAGGCCCGCCGGAAGGCCTCGGAGTCGGGGGTGCCGCGCAGGGTGAAGGTGAGCTGCTCGACATACACGCCGGACTCGGGCGCGAAGAGGCTGTGGAAGAGCATGCCCTCCTGGACGGGCGCCAGTTCGTAGACGTCCTGGAGCGTGTCGGGCTTCATCGGGTCTCCTCGGCGTGTGTCTGCGGGCTGTTCGGGTCGTGGGCGTCACCGCCGTCGGTGCCGAGGGCGTCGACGAACGCGGTGAGCTCGTCCGCGTCGAGGCCCGCCAGCGGGAAGTCGCTGGGGCTGAGTGATCCGGTGCCGGGTGTCCGGCAGTGGTCGGCGATGCGCCACAGCGCGTCGGCGAGGGCGTCCGCCAGAGGTGACAGCACGTCGGGCGGCGCCTCGCCGGAGCGGCAGGACACGGACAGGGACAGCCGTCCGCCCGTGAGCCGGGTGCTGACGACGAGTGGGGGGCCGCCCTCGGTGACGGGCGGATGGAGCGGGGTGAGCGCCCCGGCGGACCCCGTCGTGGCGCCCAGGTGCCGCAGGAGGACGCCCGGCGGGTCCGCCGCCGGTGCCGGCGGTGCGGACCGGCAGGCCTCCTTGGCCGCGACCAGCGCCGCGCCCGGGTCCGTCGCCGCGAGCAGGACGAGGGGCCGCACGGTGGCCAGGCTGCCGATCGCGTGGGCGTCGCCCTCGTGCGCCGAGGGCGCGACGCGGGGGTCGTCCTCGATGCCGACCAGGACCGCGTCCGGGGCTCCCAGGGCGCCGAGGGCGAGGGAGAAGCCGGCGGCCAGGGTTTCGGCCACCGTGAGGCGGTAGGCGGTGGCGGTTCCCTTGAGGAGGTCGGCGGTCTCCTCGGGGGTCAGTTCGGCGCCGAGCCGGTGGAGCGTGTCCCCCTCGTCGGGGACGAGCGCCGCCCCGCCGGACGGGCTCCGACCGGCTTCCGGCCGGCTCGCCCCGCTGTCGTCGGGGACGAGCGGCGCACCGGCCGACCGGACCAGCCGCCGCAGGGCCTCGGCGTCCTCCGCGTCGCACACCGGTTCCGCGCCCCCGACGACCCGGTCGGCGGCCCGGGCGAGCTCCTCCAGCAGGACCGACGACGACGGGCCGTCCACGGCGGCCTCGTGCACCAGCCACAGCAGGCGGCGGCCGCCCGTGCCGAGATCGAACAGCGCCGCCTTGGTGACGGGACCGCGCACCGGGCACAGCTCCTCGCGCATCTCCGCGGCCATCTGCTCCAGCGCCGGCTCGCGCCCGGACTCCGGGAGGGCGCCCAGGTCGATCAGCGGTACGGAGGTCTCCATGTCGGTCCCGTCCGCGTCGGCGGGTGCGGTACGCCGGGACCAGCCGCCCTCCTGCTCGACCAGCCGGGTGCGCAGGGCGGAGCGCGCGGCGACCAGGGCGGCCAGCGCGCGTTCCAGGACGGCCGGTTCGAGCTCGGGTCCGACCGCCAGCTCCGTGCGGTGGACTCCGCGCGGCACCGTCCCGTCGGCCAGCAGCTGGGCCTGGCGCGGTGTGAGGTCGGCGGTGTCGCCGGAGCCGCCGAGGTCGGTGCCCCGGGCCTCCAGCACGGCGGCCAGCTCGGCGATGGTCTCCTGCTGGAAGAGGTCGGCGGCGCTGAACTCCAGCCCCTCGGCGGCGGCGCGGGAGACGACCTGGATGCCCATGATCGAGTTGCCGCCGACCGAGAAGAAGTTGTCCTTCGGGCCGACCCCGGGGGTGCCCACCACCTCCGCGACGATCTCGGCGAGCCGGGCGGCCAGGGGACCGGCCTCGGCGTCGGCTCCGGCCGTCGTGGCGGTGGGGTCGGGGAGGGCGGAGCGGTCCACCTTGCCGTTGGAGCTGAGCGGCATCCGGTCCAGGACCACGAAGGCCGCCGGGACCATGTACGCGGGCAGCACGCTCTCGGCGAGCGCGCGGACCCCGTCCGTCAGTTCCCGGTCGCTCTCCTGGGTGCGCTCCGCACCGGGCGTGCCGGGGACGACGTAGGCCACGAGCCGGCGGTTGTGCCGGTCGCCGGGCGCCGCCACGGCCGCCTCCCGCACGCCGTCGTGGCGCAGCAGGGCCGCCTCGATCTCGCCCAGCTCGATCCGGAAGCCACCCACCTTGACCTGGAAGTCCTCGCGGCCGAGGAACTCGATCGTGCCGTCCGGCCGCCTGCGGCCGAGGTCGCCGGTGCGGTAGAGGCGTTCACCGGTGACGGGGTGGGTGACGAAGGAGGCGGCGGTGCGCTCCTCGTCGCGCCAGTAGCCCTCGGCGACCCCCACACCGCCGATGTAGAGCTCGCCGACGGCCCACACCGGGCAGGGCCGCATCCCGCCGTCCAGGACGTGGAAGGTCTGGTTGCGCAGCGGGGTGCCGTACGGGACGGAGTCCCACTCCGGATCGTCGGCCACGGCCGGGTCGATGGGGTGGAAGATCGACCAGACGGCGGCCTCGGTGGCGCCGCCGAGGCTGACGGCCCGCAGGTCGGGGGCGAGTTCGCGCAGCCGAACGGGCAGGTCGAGGGGGATCCAGTCGCCGGAGAGCAGCGCCAGCCGCAGCGGTGGCCGGCCCTGCTCCCCGGTGCCGCTCTCCGTGCCGGACAGGTGCTCGACGTACATCTGCATCAGCGCGGGAACGGAGTTCCACAGGGTGACGCCGTGCCGCCGCACCAGTGCGTCCCAGTGACCGGGGTCGCGGCTGGTCCCCGGGCGCGGCAGGACGAGCCGGCCGCCGGCTCCGAGGACCCCGAAGACGTCGTAGACCGAGAGGTCGAAGCTGAGCGAGGACAGTCCGAGGACGGCGTCGTCCTCCCCGACTGCGAAGCGCTCGTTGATGTCGACGAGCGTGTTCAGCGCGGCCCGGTGGGAGAGGACCACGCCCTTGGGCTCGCCGGTGGAGCCGGAGGTGAAGATGGTGTAGGCCGGGTCGGCCGGCGTCTGGACGGGCTCCGGCGGGGTGCCGTCGGCACCGGGCGCGTCGCCGGGGTCGGCGTCGAGGTCGACCTCGACCGTGCGGACGCCCTCGGGCCACTCCCGGTCCGGCCCGCCGGCGCGCGTCAGCACCAGCCGCACCTGGCCGCGTTCGCACAGGTGGTCCTGGCGCTCGGCGGGCAGGTCCGGGTCGACGGGCAGGTAGGCACCGCCCGCGAGTTGCACGGCGAGGGCCGAGACGACCTGCTCGCAGCCCTTGTCCAGGGCGACGGCCACCAGGCGGCCGGGGCCGGTGCCCAGGGTGCGGAGCCGGTGGGCCAGGACGCAGGCGTGGCGGCGCAGTTCCCCGTAGGTCAGTTCCCGGTCGTGGGCCACCACGGCGACACGGTCGGGCCGGTGTGCGGCACGGTCCATCAGCGGTCCGTACAGCAGTCCCTCGGGCACGGGGCCCTCGGTGGCGTTGACGGCCTCGATCAGCTCCCGCTGTGCTGCCGGCAGGGGGCAGGGGACGGCGGCGCGCCAGGCGTCGTCGGAGGCGGCCAGCTCCTCGACCAGGGTGAGGAAGGTGTCGAAGACCGCATCCATCACGCCGTCGGGGAAGATCTGCCGCACCCAGTGCCAGCTGAGTTGGACGCCCTCGGCGGTCTCCATCACCGCGAAGTCCAGCCACACCTGCGGCGTCTGGGCGATCTCGTGCAGGACGGAGCCGAGCCAGCCGAAGATCGAGGCGTCCTCGGCCGCGTTCTCCTGGACCAGCGTGCTGGTGAAGACCACGGGCATGACCGAGCCGCTGGTGCCGCCGCGCACGCGGGCCATCTCGCGCAGGATCTCCACACCGTTGAGGTACCGGTGCTCCAGGTCCTCCCAGCTCTGCCGCTGGAGCGCGGCGGCGAGGTCGGCGAGGCCGGGCCCACCCGCGAGGTCGACCGGCAGCAGGTCGAAGGAGGCGAACTCACCGACCAGGTCGCGGACGTCCTCGTGCACCTGCAGACGGTTGATGACGGTGACGTTGAGGGTGAAGCGGGGCTCGCGCGCCCAGGCCCCCAGGGCGGCCGCGTACGCGGCGAGCAGCGCGGCCGAGGGGGTCACTCCGGCGGCCGCCGCGCGCTCCTTGAAGCGGCTCCAGGCCTCGGTGGGCACGACCGCGTCGCGGGCGGTGAACTCGGGCTCGGTGAGCGCGGCGGGGTTGAGGGCCAGGGGCAGGTCGGGTCCCGGCGGCAGATCGGCCACCCGGTCGCGCCAGTAGGCCAGGGACCGCTCGTAGAGAGCGGTGCCGCGGACCTCCTCGGAGGCCAGGACGTAGTCCCGGTAGGACAGGCGCAGCGGGCGTATCTCCTCCTCGCGGCCCTGGTAGTACCGGCGCCAGTCCCGCACCAGGAGGCGGATGCTGCCGATGTCGGCGATGAGCAGGTCGAAGCTGAGGTGCAGCCGGGTGCGGCCGTCGGCGAGCAGGGTGACGCGGATGTCGAACAGCGGCCAGCGGTCGGCCGGACGGATCTCGTGGGAGAGGTCGGCGCGCAGCTCCTCCAGGGTGCGGTCGCTCTCCTCGGGAGCCGCGTCCCGCAGGTCCAGCACCGCGAAACGGTAGGGGCCGGTGTCGGACAGGATCCGCTGACGCCCGTCGTCGTCGATGACGGCACGGAGCATGTGGTGCCGGTCGACGACCTGCTGCCAGGCGGCCTCCAGCCGGTGGACGTCGACGGCCTCGTCGAGGTCCACCTCCCAGTACACGTGCGCGGCGACCCCGCCGCCCTGGAAGCTGCCCATGCGGCCGATCCACTGGGCCTGCTGCATCTCCGAGAGCGGGAACGGTTCGTGGAGGTGCTCGGGGTCGGGGACGGCGGCGGGCAGCCGTTCGCCGTCCTCCCCGGCGTCGGGGGCGGCGGCGGGGGTGTCACCGCCGAGCAGGGCGGTCAGGCCCGCGATGGTCGGGTCGGCCAGCAGGTCGCGGAGGGCGACGGTGGCACCGAGGTCGGCCTTGATGCGCTCGGCGACGCGGGCGGCGAGCAGCGAGTGGCCGCCCAGCTCCATGAAGTTGTCGTGGATACCGACGGGCGCGACGCCCAGCAGCTCCTGCCAGATGCCCGCGAGCCGCTGCTCGCGGTCGTCACGCGGCTCGGTGTACGGGGTCGTCAGGGGCGGGCGCGGGTCGAGGTCGCCGGAGAGGGCGAGGGGTGCCGTGGGGTCCGGGGCGCCCGGTTCGGGCTCCGGGACCTCGTACGGGCCGGCGGTCCGGTCCCCGGTCACGGCCGGCTCGATCCAGTACCGGCGCCGCTCGAACGGGTGGGTGGGGAGGGCGATGCGGCTGCCGGTCCCGCCCTGGACGCGTTCCCAGTCCAGCTCGGCGCCCGCCAGCCAGAGCCGTCCCAGCGCCTCGGTGAACCGCAGGGGCTCGTCGCGGTCCCCGTCCTCTGCCGCGGGCGGCAGGCAGGGGATCGCCGTGGCGCCCCGGCCGCGAGCGGCGGGCCGCGCCAGGGCGGACAGCACCGTTCCGGGGCCGGCCTCGACCAGGACGGTCGGGCCCTGCTCGGTCACCAGGCGGATCCCGTCACCGAAGCGCACCGGCTCGCGGACGTGGCGGGCCCAGTGCTCCGGGTCCGTGGCCTCGGCCGCCGTCGCCCACGTCCCGGTCGTGTTGGCGGCGTAGGGCACCTGCGGCTCGTGGAGGTCGAGCGTCGACAGGGCGGCGGTGAACTCCTCCAGCATCGGCTCGACCATGGCCGAGTGGAAGGCGTGCGAGGTGTGCAGCGGCCGCCCGCTGATCCCCTGGTCGGCCAGGTGCTCGGCGTAGGCGTCGAGGGCGGCGGAGGGGCCGGAGACCACGCACAGCTCCGGGCCGTTGACGGCGGCCAGGGACAGCTCGGCGGGCAGCGTCGCGCGCACCCGTTCCTCGGGCAGGGCGACCGAGAGCATCCCGCCGGGGGGCAGCGCCTGCATCAGGCGCCCGCGCACGGCGACCAGGTGCAGCGCGTCGGGCAGGGACATCACCCCCGCACGGCAGGCGGCGACGATCTCGCCGACGCTGTGCCCGATCAGCGCGTCCGGCCGTACACCGAGGCTGCCGAGCAGTTCGGCGAGGGCGTAGGAGACCGTGAAGAGTGCGGGCTGCGCCAGCTCCGTGGCGCGCAGCCGTGTCGCGGCCTCACGCAGGTCGGTGCCGGGGCCGGGCAGGATCAGCTCCCGCAGGTCCAGGCCGAGTTCCCCGGCCAGGGTCTCGGCGCAGAGGTCGATCTGCTCGCGGAAGACCGGCTCGGCGCGGTAGAGCCCGGCGCCCATGCCGGGGTGCTGGCTGCCCTGGCCGGGGAACATCAGGACGACGCGCGGCACCTCCGAGGCCTGTCCGGTGGCCACCCGCTCCGCGTCGCGTTCGCGCAGGGCGCGGGCGGCGTCGGCGGCGTCGCGGGTCACCACCAGCCGACGGTGGGGGTGGGCGGCCCGGCCGCGCTGCAGGGTGGTCGCGGCGTCGGCCGGTGCGCGGCCGGCCTCGCCGTCCAGCGCCGTGGCCAGCTCGTCGGTGGCGGTCTCCAGGGCGCCCGGGGTGCGGGCGGACAGCGGCAGCAGGTACAGGTCGCGGGTGAGGGGGCGGGCCGGGGGCGGGGCCGGCGCCTCCTCCAGCACGGCGTGGGCGTTGGTGCCGCCCATGCCGAAGGAGCTGACGCCGATGCGGCGCGGGACGGCGTCGGTCTTCCACTCCGTCGGCTCGGTGACGACGTGGAAGGGGCCGGAGTCGAGGTCGAGGCGCGGGTTGGGGCGCTCGAAGTGGAGCGACGGTGCGAGTTCCCGATGCCTGAGCTGGAGCACCGCCTTGATCAGGCCGGTGATGCCGGCCGCCTCCGCGAGGTGACCGACGTTGGACTTCACCGACCCGACGGCGCAGGAGGAGGCGCCCCCGGCCGACGGCCCCATGGCCCGGGCCAGGGCGGTGATCTCGATCGGGTCGCCGAGGGGGGTGCCCGTGCCGTGCGCCTCGATCGCGGTGACGGTGTCGGGTTCGACGTCCGCCACGCCCAGTGCCGTGGCGATGACCCGGGCCTGGCCGTCGACGCCGGGGGCGGTGTACCCGATCTTGGCGGCACCGTCGTTGTTGACCGCCGTTCCCCGGATCACCGCGTCCACGCGGTCGCGGTCGGCGATGGCGTCGGCGAGCCGCTTGAGCACGATGACCCCGACCCCGCTGCCGAACATGGTGCCGCTGCCGGCGGCGTCGAAGGGACGGGTGTGCCCGTCCGCGGAGAAGATCATCCCGTCGCGGTGCAGGTATCCGCGCCCCTGCGGCACGCGTACGGAGGCACCGCCGACGAGCGCGACGTCGCAGTCGTAGGCCAGCAGCCCCTGGGTGGCCAGGTGCAGCGCCACCAGGGAGGAGGAGCACGCCGTCTGGACCGCCAGGGCCGGACCGTTCAGGTCCAGGCGGTAGCTGACCCGGCTGGCGAGGTAGTCCTTGTCGTTGGTGACGAGCAGTTCGAGGGTCTCGGCGACGTCGGTGAAGCCGGCGCGGCCCGCCAGGAGGTTGGAGACGAGGTAGGTCGACAGGCTGCTGCCCGCGTAGACGCCGATCGCGCCGGGGACGGCGGACGGGACGCAGCCGGCGTCCTCCAGCGCGGTGTGCGCGGTCTCCAGCAGCAGCCGCTGCTGCGGGTCGAGCAGGGCCGCCTCGCGGGCGTTGTAGCCGAAGAACGCGGCGTCGAACAGTTCCACGCCCTCCAGCAGGGAGCCCGCCTTGACGTAGGCGGGGTCGGCGAGGAGGTCGGCGGGCACCCCTTTGGCGAGCAGTTCCTCGTCGTCGAAGAAGGTCACCGACTCCACACCGTGGCGCAGGTTGTGCCAGAAGTCGCGCACGTTCGACGCGCCGGGGAACCTGCCGGCCATGCCGACGACGGCGATCTCACCGCCGTCGAGCACGCCGGCGGCGCCGTCGCTCGGACCGTTGTACCGGGGCGTTGTCATGCGTGAGGGCCTTCCTGGTGCGGCGTCGGCGCGGTGGGCGGCAGCGGACGGCGTCCGGGTGCCCGGCGGTTCGCGGCGCGGCGCAGGCGGGCGCGGTCGCGTCCCTCCCGGGCCGCCCCGGTGGTGTCGCCGCCGCCGTCGAGGAACTCCGCGAGGCGGCGCACCGTGGTGTGCTCGAAGAGGCTCAGCAGCGGGAAGGTGCGGCCGAGCGCCGCGCACAGCTCCCGGTGCACCTGGACGACCCGCACGGACGTCGCCCCCAGGTCGAAGAAGTTGTCGGTGACCCCGATCGCGTCGATCCCCAGCGTGCGCTGGGCGACCTCCTGGACGGTGCGTTCCAGATCGCCCTCGGCCGCCACGTAGGCGTCGGTGCGCGGCGCGGCGGAGGCGGCGGACGCGTCGGAGGCGAGCCTTCCCCGGTCCACCTTGCCGTTGGCCGTGAGCGGCAGCGCCGCCCGTTCGGTGAGGGTGGCCGGAACCATGTACGACGGCAGCAGGGACGCCAGGTGGGCGCGGAGCCGTTCGGCCAGTGGCCCGCCGTCCCCGGAGTCCGGCGCGGTGTCCGCGTCGCCCGCCTCCGCTCGGTCGGGCACCGGGCGCAGGCCGCCGACCAGTGCGTGCAGCACCTCGTGCCGTCCGTCCTCCAGGCGCAGCGCGGCGCGCAGCGCGGGCGTGGAGCGGACCAGCCCCAACTGGCACAGGCCCAGGGGGCCCTCGGTCGCGGCCGTGTCCAGCAGCTGGGCCATCAGACCGGCCTCCAGGAGGCAGAAGTCCCGGCTGCGGCGCCCGTAGAGCGGGTCGATGGCCGCGCGGTCGGCGACGAGGAAGACGGAGAACGCCGATGCGGCGAACGTCGGCCGGTTGGCCTCCACGTGGAGGTCCTGCGCCAGCCGGGCCCCGGGTTCGATCGAGACGAGCTCGCGTGTGGCGGGGTCGGCGTAGTACGTCCCGCCCGCCAGGCCCTCCACCCGGCCCTCGGCCACGTAGAGGTAGGTCTGGACGGGGTAGAGGGAACCGGCCGAGGCGTAGGCGTACCGGGGGAACGGTCCGTCCTCCCGGCTGCTCAACGGCGCCAGCAGCCGGGCCAGTTCGGCCGTCGGCACCGGGCGCTCGTCGTACCGGCGGTGGCTGACGCGGGCGTGGAGGTCGCGAGGCGCCTCCTGCGCCGCCGTCGGCAGCCGGTGACGCAGGCCGTCGAGATCGGTGCGGCGCCCGGCCCGGCGGGCCTTGAACGCCAGCCGTTCGACGGGGTCGGTGACCACCTGGCCCAGTTCCTCGGCGTCGTAGGCGTCCCGGCCGTCCGCCGCGCGGCCCTCCGCGGCGTCCTCCGTGCGGGACGCCGTCGGGACGACGTAGGCGGCCAGCGTGCGGGCGTGCCGGTCGGCTCCGGTGGCGACGACGGCGGCCTCGGCGACCTCCGGATGGCGGCCCAGCGCCGCCTCGATCTCGCCCAGCTCGATGCGGAAGCCGCCGATCTTCACCTGGAGGTCGTCGCGGCCGAGGATCTCCAGGTTGCCGTCCGGCAGCCAGCGTCCCAGGTCCCCCGAGCGGTAGAGGCGCTGGCCGGAGCCGGGGTGGGTGACGAAGGAGGCGGTGGTGCGCTCCTCGTCACGCCAGTACCCCTCGGCCAGGCCCGCTCCCCCGATGTACATCTCGCCGGGGACTCCGACGGGACACGGCCGCATCCGGTCGTCGAGGACGTGGATGGTGTGGTTGCGCATGGGGCGGCCGTAGGGGATGGAGTCCCACTGCGGATCGACGTCGCCCAGGGGGTTGGCCACGCACCAGATCGCCGTCTCGGTGGGTCCGCCCGAGGCGGTGACGAGGGCGCCCGGGGCCAGCGCCCTGATCCGGTCGGGGAGGTCCACGGGGATCCAGTCGCCGGACAGCCACACCGAGCGCAGCGTCTTCAGCGCCGGGTGCGGATCGCTCGTGGGCGTGCCCGACAGGTGCTCCACCAGCATCCGCAGCAGCGCGGGCACGGAGTTCCACAGGGTGACGCCGTGCTCGGCCGTCAGCTCCAGCCAGCGGCCCGGGTCGCGGACGGCGGACGGCTCGGGCAGCACCAGGGTCCCGCCCGCGCCGAGCACCCCGAACACGTCCCACACCGACAGGTCGAAACTCAGCGAGGAGAGCCCGAGGGCCACGTCCCCCGCCCCCACGCCGAGGCGCTCCCGGACGTCGAGGAGGGTGTTGAGGGTGGCCCGGTGGGTCTGCACGACGCCCTTGGGCTCGCCCGTCGAGCCGGAGGTGAACAGCACGTAGGCCGGGTCGGTGGGCTTCTGGACCGGGTCCAGGGGGCCGCCGTCCTCCTCGAGGGGCTCGTCGAGGTCCACGGGCACGGCGACGATACCGGCGGGCAGGTCCGGGGCCGCCCCGGACGGCACGAGGGCGAGGCGCACCAGCCCCCGCTCGAGGATCGCGTGCCGGCGCCGCTCGGGGAGGTCCGGATCGACCGGCAGGTAGGCGGCGCCCGCGAGCTGGGCCGCGACGGCGGCGACCACCTGCTCGGCGCCCTTGGGCAGCTGGACGGCGACCAGGTCGCCGGGGCTGGCGCCCAGATCGCGCAGCCTGCGCCCGAGGCGGCAGGCGTGGTCGTACAGACCCGCGAAGGTCAGCCGGCGGCCGGGGGCGATCAGCGCGGTGCGGTCGGGGTGTGCACGGGCCTGCTCGACGATGCCGGTGAAGAGGTGCTGCGCGGGCAGGGGACCGGCGGTGTCGTTGGCCTCCTCCGTCAGGGCCCGGTGGGCCGCCGGAAGAGGGTCGAACCCGTCGGGCGACCAGGCGTCCTCACCGTCCGCCAGCTCCCGCAGGAGGTCGCGGTAGGCCGCGAACATCTCCTCGACCATGCCCTCGGGGAAGCGGTCGGCCACCGCGTCCCAGTTGTAGGACAGCACGCCGTCGTCCTCGAAGACCTGGTGGTCCAGGAGGACCTGGGGAGTCTGGGTGACCCCGGTCACCGTCTCTCCCATCCAGCGCGTGCCCCACTCCCCCTGGGAGAAGTCCTGGTCGCGTCCGTGCTCGCGGGTGCTGGCGAACACGATGGAGGCGAAGGCCGAGGCGGGCAGGCCGCGCGTGCGGGAGATCTCGCGCATCACCTCCACACCGCTGAAGTAGCGGTGTTCGAGGTCCTCCCACAGCTGACGCTGGATCCGCTTCGCCAGGCCCGCGACACCGTCGTCGGGCCGCAGGTCGACCTCCAGGAGCGTCACCGAGGTGAAGTCGCCGAGGATGTCGTCGATCCGCTCGTGCAGCGGCCAGCGGCTGAACAGCGGCACGTCGAGGGTGAAGTGGCTGGTGGCGCTCCAGGTGCCCAGGACGGTGGTGTAGGCGGCCAGCAGCAGGGCGGAGGGCGTCAGTCCGCGCTCCTGGGCGCGCTCACGCAGGATCCTCCAGCGCTCGGCGTCCAGCCGCGCCCGGTGGCGTCGGCGCACCGGAACGCGGGCCGCGCTCCGCTCGGGCACCGGCAGCAGGGGGAGTTCGGGGCCGGGGGGCAGGGTGGGCACCCGCTTCAGCCAGTAGGCGCGCGACGCGGCGTGCACGGGGGTGTCCTCGATCCGCTGTGCGGCGAGCACGAAGTCGCGGAAGGAGACCTCGGGGGGCGGCGGCTGGGAGGCGGGGTCGGCGTACAGGTCGCCCCACTCCAGGAAGAACAGCCGCACGCTCGCCACGTCGAACGCCAGCAGGTCCAGACTGATGTGGATCCGGTGGCGGTCTCCGCCCAGCGCGGTGGCCCGGATGTCGAACATGGGCCAGGAGTCCAGCGGCAGGACCTGGTGGGTGAGCTCCTCGCGCACCGCCTCCAGGTGCCGCCGCACCGCCTCCTCGTCCGCCCCGCTCAGGTCGTGGCACGGGATGTGGACGGCGGGCACCTCCTCGACGGGCAGGATGCGCTGGTGCCCGTCGGCGCTGACGACCGCCCGCAGCATCTCCTGACGCCGCACCAGCCGGTCGAGGGCCTCGCTCAGGCGCTCGACGTCGATGCCCTCGGCGGCCACCTCCAGGTAGAGGTGGATGGAGGAGCCGCCCAGGTCGTACGCGGTGCTGCGGCCGACGAGGTACGCCTGCTGGATCTCCGTGAGAGGGAACGGCTCGTGTCGGCGGGCCGGGTCGGCCACCAGCTCCGGCCACGGCGTACCGCCGCCCCCGTCGCCGGTGTCCTCGGCGATCCGTGCGGCGAGGTCGGTGATCGTCCCGCGCAGGAGCCCCGCCGTGGGCAGGGACACCCGGAAGTCGCGTTCCAGGCCGTACCGGAGCGCGATGACCCGCAGCGACTCCAGGCCCAGCGCGACCAGGGGCGTGTCGTCCCCGATGGCGTCGGCGGGCAGCCCGGTGGCCGCCGCGAGGCGGCGGCGCACCTCGGCCGCGGCGACCGGACGGCGCAGCTCGGCCGGGAGGGAGCCGACCAGGACGCGCAACGCGTCGCCGGCGCCGGGCGCCGCGTCACCGTCGGCGGGCCGGTCCGCCGAGGGTCCGGTGGTGTGCAGCACGGTCAGTTCGCCGTCGGAGTACGCCTGCCGGCAGCCGGTGCGGCGCACCTTGCCGCTGTCGGTGTGGGCGATCTCCTCGGGCTCGACCAGCACGACCTCGGCCTCGACCTCGTGGTCGGAGGCGACGGCGCGCCGGATGCGCTCGGCGAGGTCGGCCGGTTCCGCGGGGGCGCCGGACCCCGGTTCGGCGGCGCGGGGTACGGCCTGGACGACGACCAGGCGCTCGCCGTCCTCGTCGTCCACGGAGAAGGCCGCGACGGGGAGTGACGCCAGCTCGGGGGCCGCCGCGCGGGCGGACGCCTCGATGTCCTGCGGGTGGAGGTTGCGGCCCCGGATGATGACGAGTTCGCGCGAGCGGCCGCACAGGAAGACCCGACCGTCGTGGGCGAAGGCGAGGTCACCGCTGCGCAGCCAGGGTCTCGTGGAGCCCTCCAGCCGCCCGGTGAAGGTCTGTTCGGTCTCCTCCGTGCGCCGCCAGTAGCCGCGGCAGACGGCGGGCCCGGCGACCCACACCTCGCCGACCCGGCCGGGCTCCGCCTCGGTGCCCGTCCCGGGGTCGACCACGAGCACCTCCGCGGAGGGTCCGGGGCGTCCGCACGCGGTCAGCGTCCGCACCCGCCCCCCGCCGTCGTCCTGCGCCACCCGCACGCGGCCCCGCTCGAGTTCGGCCGCGTCGACGGTCAGCGTCCGGGGTCCGTGTTCACCGAGGACGATCTGCATGGCCTCGGTGAGCCCGTAGGCGCAGAAGAGCGCCTCGCGCCGGAAGCCGGCGGGGGCGAAGGCGTCGGCGAACCGGGCCAGCGTGCGCGGCTGGATGCGTTCGCCGCCGACCAGCGCGGTGTGCCAGGAGGACAGGTCGTAGGAGCGGACGCGGTCCTTCCCCACCGCCTCGACGCACCGCTCGTAGGCGAAGTTCGGGCCGCCGCCGAGCACCGGACCGGGGGTGTCGCTGATCGCGCGCAGCCACCGGCCCGGATCGTCGACGAAGTCGTCGGGGGTCATGTAGACGGCCTCGCCCCCGACGTACTGGGCCAGCAGCAGGTGCCCGAGGCCCAGGGCGTGGTACACGGGCATCCAGCTGACGGCCGACGCGCCGTCGGGGAACCGGGTCAGGGCCCGGAAGTTCTCGATCTGGGCGGTGAGCGCGGCCTGGTCGACGACCACGGCCTTGGGACGCCCGGTGGATCCGGAGGTGTACTGGAGCATCACCGGGCCGTCCGCCGCCTCGGCGGGCGGCCGCCAGTGGCTGCCGTCCTCCTCCGGGAGGGCGTCCACCTCGACCCAGCGGACGCCGTCGCCCGCCCGCCCCCACGCCTGGCGCAGGGCGGGCGCGAGCTCCGCGGTGGTGATGACGGCGCCGACCCCGGCGTCCTCGGCGATGCCCGCGATCCGGACGGAGGCGTCCCGCGCCGCGCGCGGCGGCGGGCAGGGCACCGCCGTCACCCCGGCGTACAGGCAGCCGTGGAACGCGGCGAAGAAGTCGTGGCCGGGCGGCAGGACGAGCAGCGCCGAGGCCGGCCCGGATCCCGCCGGACGGCCCAGGCACGCGGCGACGGCCCGCGCCCGGGCGTCCAGCCGGCCCCGGGAGATGGCCGAGCCCCGGTCGCCGGCCCGGTGGCCCGGAGGCAGGAAGCGGTAGGCGGTGGCCTCGGGGTCGCGCCGCGCGTGGTCCAGAACGGTCCCGAGGAAGGTGGGGGCATCGGTTCGGGGCGGCCCGGTGGTGGGGGCGGTCATCCTGGCTCCTGTTCTGGCTGCGTCGACGCGACGCCACGGTCCGGGGGGGGCTGGGTCCGGCTGCGGTCAGCCCGGTCGCCCGCCGTCCGCGGGGGCCGTGCCGGACGCCGTGGCGCCGTCGGGCAGCGCGCGGGACGGGTCGTCCCCGGTCCCGACCATCTGGTTCTTGTCGTCGACGAAGACGACCCGGGGCTCGTGATCGGCGAGTTCGTCCTCGGAGAGCTGCGCGTAGCCGATGATGATCACCAGGTCGCCGGGCTGGACGAGCCGGGCCGCCGCTCCGTTGACGCCGATGACCCCGGAGCCGGCGGGTCCCTCGATCACGTACGTCTCCAGGCGGGCGCCGTTGTCGATGTCGACGACGTGGATGAGTTCGCCGGGCAGCAGGTCGGCCGCCCGCATCAGATCGGAGTCGATCGTCAGCGATCCCACATAGTGCAGGTCGGCCCGGGTGACGGTGGCCCGGTGGATCTTCGACTTCAGCATCGTCCTGAGTTTCATGGTCATCCCCGCTGAGAGGTTGCGGTCCGGCCAGCAGCATGAGCGAGGGCCGCGAGCCGCCCCAGCCCCCTTCAGAGGGGCCGATGGGGCACCGGTGACGGTGGCCTATCGGGCACCCCGGGAAGGGTGCGGGCCGTTTCGCCGGTCAGCCGTGCCCGCCCGCGCCGGACGCCCCCGGTCCGCGTGACCGGCGTCGACGCTTCTTTCGACACACCTCACCGGCACGTAAGACGATGTTTCAGGCGTTACATCTTCCGTCCGCCGGACATGAGTTATAACGTCCCCGCCAGTGGAACGCGGCGCTCCGCGCGCCGCACCCGCTTCCCCCCATCGCGTCGTTCCAACACCTGAGGAGGGTGGTCGATGAAGGAACAGGTGCTCGACTGTCATGTCATGGACCTGCACATTCCCCGCCATGCCCCGCTCCTTCTCGATGTGGCGGTCCTGCACGAGGACGAGGTCGTCAGACGGGGCCTGGAGACCCTGCTGCGGCACATGGCCGACGTCGGCTCCGTCCGTGTCGCCGCTTCGTCCGCGCTGCTCGAGCAGACCCTCGCCCACTTCACCCCGGACATCGTGCTACTGCCCGCGTCCCTGGAGACCCCCACGCTCCGGGAACTGATCCGGACGGCGCGGGAAGCCGGGACCAAGGTCCTCTTACTGCTGAGTGAACTCGACCGGTACAACGTCCGGCGGGTCAGCGGCCTGGCGGTCGACGGCTTCGTCCAGGAGTCCGGCTTGAGCGCGGACGCGCTCAACCATGCGGTCACCGAGGTCAAACGGGGCGAGATACCCGCGCCCCCGGGCCTGGTGCGGGAACTGCTGGCGGTCGTGAAGGCCGGGGAACGCCCCAGCCGCGGGCCGCAACTCACCCCCCGCGAGGAGGAGGCGCTCGCCCTGATGGTGCAGGGGATGAGCAACAAGCAGATCGCCCGCCGCCTCGGCATCTCCGAGCACGGGGCCAAGCGCCACGTCTCCAACGTGCTGGCCAAACTCAACTGCCCCAACCGCACGGTGGCCGCGGTCGTCGCCGTCCAGGCAGGCATCACGGCGGCTCCGGCACCGTGACCGGGCGGACGGGGCGGGCGGCGGCGCGGGGCACCGGGCCCGAACGGGTACCGCACTCCGGGGCCCCGCACGGCCGCTCCGTTCAACCGTCGTCCGCGGCGCCCCCGCCTCCTAGGGTGGCGTCCCGAGGAGCGGCCGGAACAGCTCCCGGCCCGGCCGACGGCAGCCCACCCGTTGCGAAAGGCGACCCCATGCGGAGCACCAGGACCGACCCTTCCGGAACCTCCGACCGGGGCGACGGCCGTGCGCCGCGCACCGACGTGGACGCCTTCCGGTCGCTCATGAGCGGCTTCCCCAGCGGGGTCGCGGTGGTGACCAGCGTGGACGGGGCCGGCGCACCGCGCGGACTGACCTGCACGTCGATGTGCGGCGTGGGTCTGCACCCGCCGAGCCTGCTGGTGTGCGTCGACAACCGCAGCGGCACGCTGCGGGCGCTGTGCGAGAGCGGAGCGTTCGCCGTGAACCTGCTGCACACCGGCGGCCGGAGGACGGCCGAGACGTTCGCGACCCCCGGACGGGACCGGTTCGCCGAAGTGGCGTGGGAGCCGACGGCACGCTACCGGGTGCCCCGGCTGACCGAGGACGCCCACGCGACGGCCGAGTGCCGGGTGCTCCGCACCCACCCGGGAGGTGACCACACCGTCGTCATCGGGGCGGTCGAGGAGGTCCTCAGCCGGCCCGGCGCACCGCTGTTGTACGGCCGACGGCGTTTCGCCGACTGGTCCCGGCTCGCGGAGCCGACCACCGGCGAGAGGTGACGTCCGCGCCGGCCGGACCACCGCCACCCCGCACGGGGCGGCGCCCGGAGCACCTTGGCCCCGGGCGCCGCCCCGCCCCCCGTCCTCAACCGTGGAGCTGAGCCAGGTACGCGTGCTGGCTGGGCAGTTCGGCGGCCAGCCGCTCGCTCTGCCGTCGCACGTCCGCGAACTGCCGATCGGCCTCGGCCCCGTCCAGCAGGTCCAGCGCCGGATGGACGCGGGCCGGGTGGTGCCCCAGGCCGAGCAGCATCACGGCGTAGGAGTACGGGTCGAAGCCGTGGTAGTACGGATAGACCGCGCCGGCGTCGGGCAGCCGGGCCTCCCATCCCCGCAGCCGCTCGGCCATCCCCTCGGGCAGCGCCCGCTCCTTGGCGGCCTTCCAGTAGGGGGTGTCGGCGCGCGCCGCGGCGCGGTAGTGGAGGGTCAGGAACTCCCGCACGCCCTCCAGGCAGCGGGCGACGCGGTCGTTGTAGGCGTCGACCAGCGCCGGATCCCAGTCCTCCCCGGGGAAGTGCTTGACCAGCTGCTCGATGCCGTGCTGGATGAAGAAGATGCCGGTCGACTCCAGCGGCTCGACGAAGCCGCTGGACAGGCCGATGGCGACGCAGTTCTTCACCCAGGAGCGCCGGTTGCGGCCGATCCGCATCCGGATGTGGTTGGCCTCCAGCCCCTCCGCACGGGGCCCGACGAACCGCCGCAGCTCCCTCTCGGCCTCCTCCGGTGAGCAGAACTGCGAGGAGTAGACGTAGCCGGTGCCGATCCGCCCGAACAGCGGGATGGTCCAGATCCAGCCGTTGTCGCGGGCGGACGCCGTGGTGTAGGGGGCCATGCCCTCGCGCTCGACGTCCGTGGGCACCCGCAGGGCCACCGCACGGTCGTTGGGCAGGACGTCCTGGAAGGACACGAAGTCCTCACCGAGTGTCTTGTTGACCAACAGGCCGCGGAAGCCGGTGCAGTCGATGAACAGGTCGCCCCGGATCTCTCCGTGCTCACGGGTGACCAGGTGGGAGATCCAGCCGCGTTCGTCCTGCCGGACCTCCACGACGTCGTCCAGGACCCGGCGCACCCCCTGCCGCGTCCCGAGGTCGGCGAGGAAGGTGGCGAGCCGGGCGGCGTCGAAGTGGTAGGCGTAGGGGAACTGGGTGTCCTGCTGGCTCATCGTCGTCCGCCGCGCCCGGTCACCGCCGTCGTGCAGCGAACGCTCGAACAGCTCACCGTCGAGGTGCTTGGGCGAGCGCTTGGCCTCGCACAGGGCGGGCAGCACGTAGCAGGCCTCGTCGAACCGCCGGCCGTCGCGGCCACCGGACTTGAGCCACCAGTCGGCGAGCGAGAAGCCGTCCGCGACCCGCAGGCGTTCGAACGGGTGGTAGAAGTGCTCGCCGGTGCCGCGCCAGTTCTCGAAGCGGATGGCCAGCTTGTAGGAGGCGTTGCAGGAGGGCATCCACTCGTGCTCGGCGAGGCCGAGGTAGTCGAAGAAGTGGCGGACGGTGCTGAAGGTCGCCTCGCCCACGCCGACGGTGGGTACGTCCGCCGACTCCACGAGGGTCACGGGCAGCCGGTCGCCGAAGGTGGCGCGCAGGTAGGTGGCCGTCATCCAGCCCGCCGTACCGCCGCCGACGATCACCACGCTGTTGACCATGCGGTCTGTCTCCTTCCGGGGTCTGCAGGCATAAGGGGGCGGCGTGCGGGACTCACCCGGCGTCTCCGCCGCTTCGGTGGTCCTCGCCCGCCGGGCCGGCGGCCAGCGTGTCGCGCGACTCCCACAGGTAGGGGAAGAAGCGGTGACGCAGGGTGCGCTCCAGGTATCCGATCTCGGTGCCCCCGGTCCCCCGGGTGGAGCCGCCGATCATGCGGCGCACCAGCGCGACGTGCTCGGTGCGCCAGCGCAGCCACAGCTCGTCGTAGTCCATGAGCTGCTCACTGAGGACGTACAGCGGCGAGGCGGCACCCTCGTCGGTGTACAGCGCGGCCCAGTCGTCCAGGCCCGCGCGGTGGGCCGCCTCCCGGTGGGCGTCGGCGACACTGCGCCGCCCCAGGTTCCGGACGACCGCCTCGGGCAGCGCTCCCCCGCAGACGCCGCGCAGATCGCGCAGGTAGCCCTCCTCCCGCAGCCCCGAGCACAGCTCCACCTCGCGGAACTGGGCGGACTGGAAGCCACTGGCCTCGCCGAGCAGGTTCCGGAAGGCGTGGAAACTGTGCGGCGGCAGGTCCCGCAGGCTGCGCATCTGGACCAGCAGCGCGGTCATCACGTCGTTGATCCGGCGCATCACCGTGCAGCACTCCGGGAGCCGGTCGGCGTCCAGCAGCACGACCATCCGCCGCAGGTCGTGGGCGAGGAGCTTGAACCACAGCTCCATCGACTGGTGCACGACGATGAAGTGCAGCTCGTCCGGGTGTTCGCTGCGCGGCCGCTGGAGGTCGAGGAGGGTGGTCAACTCCAGGTAGTCGTCGTAGGTGAGCGTGCGGTCGGCGGCTTCCTGCCGCCGGCCCAGGGCCGTCACCATGGCGTGGCTCCTTCCGTCCTGGTTCGCGTCCCGCTTTCCGCTCCGGTGCCGTGGCGAGCGCCGGTCGGACTGCGGGAGGCGTGACGGCGGTGACGGCCGGCGCCACCACCGTCGGCGCGAAGGGCCTCGCCGGCCGGCGGACCGGGCGCCACCGGTGTCGTCAGCGGGCGGAGGAAGGTCAGCCGTGCAGCGTCGGGCATACGTCTCTCCGGAGGTCGTCCGCGTCCGGCCACGGCCGGGGTGTCCGACCCTTCCCGGTCCGCGCGGCCAGGGGCAGCCCCGGTGGGAGTGGCAGACCGGACGGCTCCGACGTACCCGGTCAGGCACGCCGACCGCGTCCGGGGAGGGTTCCCGGCGACGCGGCGGAGCCCGGCGCTCCCGCGGGTCGGGGGCGCCGGGCTCCGCCGGGCAGGCCGCTCCGCGCAGGCCCGACGGCCCGCGTGGGCCCGCGCTAGCGCGCGTGGTCGGCGAGGACCTCCAGGAGGCGGTCGACGTCGGCGCCGCTGTTGTACAGGTGGAAGGACGCGCGGAGGTTGCCCGCCCGCGCGGAGACCTCGACGCCCGCCCTGGCCAGTGCCGGTGCGGCGTCGCCCAGCCCCGGCACCGCGACGACGGCCGAGTCGGCCGGGACGGGACGGTGGCCGAGCTCCGTCGCCCCGGCCCGGAACCGCGCGGCCAACTCCCGGTTGTGGGCGCCGATCGCCGCCGGGCCCAGCTCCGCGATCAGCGCCAGTGAGGGCACGGCTCCGAGGAACGGCAGGAAGGGCGGCGACTCGTCGAAACGGCGCGCGGAGCGGGCGAGGTCGTCGATCGGTCCGTAGCAGGCGTCCCAGGGCCGCTCCCCCGCGACCCACCCGGCGTGTGCGGGGACGAGCCCGCCCCCGTCCTCGGGCACGGTGAGGAACGACGTGCCGCGCGGGCACAGCAGCCACTTGTAGGCACCGCAGACGGTGAAGTCGGCGAGCTCGGGGTCCATGGGCAGCCAGCCGGTCGACTGCGTGGTGTCGACGAGCACCCGGGCTCCGGCGGCCCGGGCGGCGGCGCGCACGGCCGCGAGGTCGGCCACGCGGCCGTCGGCGGACTGCACGGCGCTCACCGCGACCAGCCCCGTCCCCGGCCGCACGGCGTCCGCCAGGCCCTCCAGGGGCGCCTGCCGCAGCCGCAGGTCGGGGCGGACGTGGAAGGGGTTGACGAGGGAGCTGAAGTCTCCGTCGGCGACGAGCACTTCGGTACCGGTGGGGAGGGACTGGGCGATCAGCCCGACGTGCACCGCCACGGCCGATCCGGTGGCGACCCGCTCGGCGGGCAGGCCGACGAGCGCGGCGAAGGCGGCGCGCGCCTCCTCGACCCGTTCGTAGTAGGCGGTCTGGTCCATGCGCGCCTCGGCCATCTCCTGGACGGCGGCGCGCAGTACGGTCGCGGTCCGGGCGGGGAAGATCCCGTGGGCGGCGGTGTTGAGGTACGTGGTCTGCGGTGCGAACTCCTGGCTCAACGAACTCGGCATGATCGCATTCTCCGGCGGCCGGGAGCCCGCTGTCCATGGCGATTATCGTTCGGCGTTCCCCAAGCCGTCCTTATCCCCGCAGGTCAGCCGCGTGAACGACGCCCGTTTCCCCCGCGCGGGGGAGGCGGATCGGCGTCCGGCAGGAGGTGGGGCGGGGGTCTCCGGGGCCAGAGTCGTCACCATGGACAGACTGCTTCGGCTCCGCCCCGCACTGTGCGCCCTGACGCTCCTCGCCTGCCTGCCCTACCTGTCGCTCAAGCTGGCCTGGACGGCCGGCGGCGAGGTCGGCATCCCGGCCGGGAGTCCGCTCCTGGAGCCCGGGTCGGCCGGGGTCATGGCGGCCGTCAACGGGGCGACGCTGCTCATGGACGCCGGCGTCGTCGTGCTGGCCCTCGCCCTGACCCGCCCGTGGGGACGGCGGCTGCCCGCGCCGCTGCTGCTGGCACCGCTGTGGGTGGCCTCCGGGCTGCTGGGACCGGTGCTGCTCAGCACGGTGCTGGACGCGGTGCTGAGCCTGGGCGCGGCCCGTCCGGCGCCGCCCTCGGAGCCGTTTCTGGACCCCTGGGTCTTCACCGTCGTCTACGCCGGGTTCAGCCTCCAGGCCCTGGCGCTGGGCGGACTGCTGGCCGCCTACGTCGGGCAGCGCTGGGGTGCGCGCCTGCGGGGCGGCGGCACGGACCGGGAAGCGGCCGGGCCGCGCCGGCTCGCCGTCCTCGCGGTGGTGCCGGCCGCCGTCGCGTTCACCGCCCACCTGGGGCGGGGGCTCGGGGCGGGCGAGGGGCGGCCCGTCACCGTCAGCGTCGTGATGGCCTGCGCGGCGCTGTCCGCCGGGGCGGGAGCGCTGCGGCTGGGGCTGCGGCCGCGGGGCCCGTGGCGGAGGGCGGCCGTGGTGGGCACCTGGTGCGGCGGAGCGGCCCTCGCCGCCTGGGGTGCGTGGTGGCTGCTCGTGCCGCTGATCGACGCCCCCGTCGCCACGGCCGACGGCCCGTCCGCGCTGTGGCGGCTCGCCTATGCTGCACAGGTGATCACCGGTCCTGTGACGCTGGCCGTGCTGGCGCGCGTCACCGCCCATCGCCCGGAGCCCGTCCGGCCAGGGCGGCCGGGATGCTGAGCCCTCCGGGCCCCGGGCCCGGCGGACCGGGGGCGGCGGGGCGGGCCGGGGCGGTCCGGACGCGGGCCGGAGCGCGTCGCCTCGCCCTGCGCTGGGTGCACCTGCTGCTGGGCGGCGCCCTGTTGATGCCGTTCTTCCTCCTCTCCTCCGTCCTCGTGGGGCTCGCCACCGGCGCGGCGAGCGTGCCGGTGGCGAGCGTCCCCGGCCAACTGGCCGCGTACGCCCTCGCCCTGCCCGGCGCCGCCCTCGTCGGCCTCTCCCCGCTGGTGCGGCCGCTGTCGGTGACGGCGGTACGGGCGCTGGGCGGCGTCGCTCCCGAACGGCTCGCCGACACCCCGGCCCGTTCCTGGTCGGCGCGGCGGCGCGCGGCGGGCTGGTTCACGCTGCACACCGGCGTCGGCGCCCTCGTCAGCGGTGCGACGCTGGCCGGCCCGCCCGCCACGGTCGTGCTCGTGGCCACGCCCTTCTCCGCCGCCGTGCGCACGTCCCCGCTGGGCTGGCCGGTCGGCTCCGCCCCGTGGCTCGGCCCGGCGGCGGGGCTGCTGCTGCTCGCCGTACCGGTGGGTGCGGCGGCGGGTGCCGGACGGCTGCTGGCGCGGTGCGCGCCCGCGCTGCTCGGGCCGACCCCGGCCGACCGGCTCGCCGCCGCCGAGGAGCGGGCCGAACGCCTCGCGGTGCGCAACCGGCTGGCCCGGGAACTGCACGACGCGGTCGGTCACGCGCTGAGCGCGGTCACGCTCCAGGCGGGTGCTGCGCGCCGGGTGCTCGACCACGATCCGGCGTTCGTCCGGGAGGCGCTCGCGGCGATCGAGACCACGACGCGGGAGGCCGTGGCCGAACTCGACTCCGTGCTCGGCATGTTGCGGGAGGAGGCCGAGGACGCGGGGGCGGAGCGGCGCGCCCCCGCTCCGACGCTGGCGGCCCTGCCGCCCCTGCTGGCGCACGTGCGGGCCGCCGGGGCCGAGGTCACGGTGCACGCGCCGGAAAATCTGGACGCCGTACCGGCGGTCGTCTCGCGCGAGGCGTACCGGATCGTGCAGGAGGGGCTGTCCAACGCGTTGCGGTACGCCGCTCCCGGCCCGCCGGTACGACTCGAACTGACGCAGAAGGGCGAGCAGTTGACCATCACCCTCACGAACGCCGTGCCGGGAGCGGCGCGGCGCGGGCACACCGACGGACGCACCGGCGGGCGCGGCCTGCGCGGCATGGCCGAACGGGCGGCGCTGCTCGGCGGCACGATCGAGGCGGGTCCGTGCGAGGACGGCTGGCGCGTCGCGGCGCGGCTGCCGCTGCGGGGTGCGCGATGAGCACGACGCGGATCGTGCTCGCCGACGACGAACGGCTCGTGCGGGGGGCGCTGCGGGCCATCCTCGGGTGCGAGCCGGACCTGGAGGTCGTCGGCGAGGCGGCCACGGGGGCCGAGGCCGTGTCCGTGGTGCGCGAGCTGCGCCCGGACCTCGTCCTCATGGACGTGCGGATGCCCGAGGTCGACGGCATCCGCGCCACGGAGCGGCTGGTGTCGACCCTGGACCCACCGCCCCGCGTCGTCGTGCTCACCACCTTCGAGAACGACGCGTCCGTCTACGCGGCGCTGCGGGCCGGGGCCAGCGGCTTCCTGCTCAAGCGGGCCGCCGCGGAGGAGCTGGTGCGGGCGGTACGGCTGGTCGCCCGCAGCGACACCCTGCTCTTCCCCGCAGCGGTACGGGCCCTGGCGGCCCACCACGCGCCCGGCCCCGGGGACACCCTCACCCCCCGGCTCAGCGCCCGGGAGGCGGAGGTGCTGCGGCTGATGGCCGAGGGCCTGAGCAACGCGGAGATCGCCGAGCGGCTGACGGTGGGCGCCCAGACGGTCAAGTCCCACGTGGCGGCGGTGCTCGCCAAACTGGGTGCCCGGGACCGCACCCAGGCGGTGATCACCGCGTACGAGCAGGGCTTCGTCCGCCCCGGTGGACGGGACTGAGCCGCCTGCGACGCCCGACGCGGATACCGGGACCGCACGCCCGGAGTACGGAGCGGGGCCGAAGACCCCTCCCCCGATTGCCACAGGTCACCCGAACGCCGTAACGGCGATCCTGAGCTGCGACGACGCCCCGGCACCCGGCCCGCCGGGCGGCGAAACGCGGACGGGCCGCACCCGATCGCCTCGCGGCGGCCCCCGGCGCCCGGTTTCCTCGGCACATGAGTGCCGAACCCCGGCCTGGTGCTGAAGGAGTGAGCAGGATGCGCCCAGCCCGTGCCCTGACCGGTCTCGTCCTGTCCATAGCCGCCCCGGCGGCGTCGGGGCTCACGGCGGCGCCCGCTCTGGCGGCGGACGCGTCGGTGAGCGGCGACGCCACCGGGTCCCTGGCCGCCGCGGCGGTGCTCGCCGTGGGGGCGGCGGGCGGGAGCTGGCTGCTGCACCGGCGCGATCGGGACCGGCCCTGAGCGGCTGTGACCGAGCACCGTCGAGGACCCGCCGGAGGACGCGATGGACCGAGCACAGCGCCGCCGCGAGACGATCGCCGCGACCCTGACGGCCGTCGGACTGTGCGCCGGAGTGTGGCTCATCGACCACAGCCCGCAGGAGGAGCTGCCCCCGCAGCCCACGCCCGAGCAGGCCGTCGCTCCCTCCGAACGCCCGGAGACCGCCGCCGGCTCGGGCGCCATCGTGCCGCTGCCGCCCGCGGAGCCCGTGCGGGTGCGCATACCCGGCGTCCGGGTCGACGCGGCCGTCATGCCGCTCGGCCTGGAGGAGGACGGCAGCCTGGAGGTGCCCCCGCAGGACGCCGTGAACCTCACCGGCTGGTACCAGGGCGGGGCGACACCCGGCTCCCGGGGGACGGCCATCATCGCCGGGCACGTCGACAACGCGGCGGGTCCGAGTGTCTTCTACGGCCTCGGGGCGCTCACGAAGGGGGACACCGTCTCCGTGGACCGGGTGGACGGGCTGACTGCCGAGTTCCGCATCCACGCCATAGAGGTCCACGACCGGGACGCCTTCCCGGACGACAAGGTCTACGGCCCCTCCGAGCGCGCCGAGATACGGCTCATCACCTGCGGCGGCGGCTACTCCAGCACGGAGGGCTACCTGGGCAACGTGGTCGTCTACGGCCATCTGACGGCCATCACCGTCACCCCCGACACCACCACGGCGGCCGCCCGTACGCCGGGCTGACTCGGCGTCCTGGCCCGGTCCCGGTCGCCACCCCGGAGGAACCGTGCCGCTCGGCCGGTCGTTACGACGGGCATGACCGCAATGACTCCTGGCTCGAACCTGCCCCTCTCCGCGGCCCGGGTGGCCGTCGACGTCGCCGCACCGGTGCGGCTGGACGTGTCGGGCCTGCTGATCACCGCCGACGGCAAGGTGCGCTCCGACGCCGACTTCGTCTTCTACAACCAGCCCTCCGCCCCGGGGGTCTCGCACAGCGGCGGTGGCGGTGGCGGTACGGACACCATCACCGTCGACACGGCCGCCGTCCCCGCCGAGATCGAGAAGGTGGTCGTCACCGCCAGCCTGGACGCTCCGGGGGCCACCTTCGCGGGGACGGAGCCGACCGGCACGGTGCGGGACGCCGCGTCCGGCGCGGTGGTGGCGACGTTCACCCCGCCGCAGCTCGGTCCGGAGACGGCGCTGGTCCTGGTGGAGGTCTACCGGCGCGGCGGCGGCTGGAAGGTGCGGGCCGTCGGCCAGGGGTACGCGAACGGTCTGGCGGGCATCGCCACGGACTTCGGGGTCACCGTCGAGGAGCCGGCCCCCGCCGCCCCGCCGGCCCCGGCCCAGCCCGCACCGCCCGCACCACCGGCCCAGCAGGCGGCCCCCGCGCCGCCGCCCCCGGCCCAGCCCGCACCGCCCGCTCCGGGCGCGGGGAAGATCAACCTGGACAAGGGCCGCGTCGACCTGCGGAAGAACGAGACGGTCTCCCTGGTCAAGAACGACCGTCCGGTGCTCGGCGCCCTGCGCATGGGGCTCGGCTGGGAGCCCGCCTACCGGGGCCGGGACATCGACCTGGACGCCTCGGTCATCGCCTACGACGCCAACCGCAAGCCGATCGACGTCTGCTACTTCGGCAAGCTGAACATCCTGCGCGGCGCGATCCAGCACTCCGGCGACAACCTCACCGGAGAGGGAGCGGGGGACGACGAGACGATCACCGTGCACCTGGACGGCCTGCCGCCCGAGGTCACGGGGCTGGTCTTCACCGTGAACTCCTACCGGGGGCAGAAGTTCAGCCAGGTGGCCAAGGCGTACTGCCGGCTGCTCGACACCGGCGGCCAGGAGCTGGTGCGCTTCGACCTCACGGAGTCCGAGCCGCGCACGGCCGTCCTCATGGCCAAGTTCGTCCGGCAGTTCTCCGGCGAGTGGGAGATGACGGCGCTCGGGCAGTTCCTCGACGCCCGCACCGCCCGCTCCCTGCTCAAGCCCGGCGGCCAGGCCCTCTGACCGCGTGCGGTGGCGGTGCCGTACCCGGCACCGCCACCGCTCCCCGGCTCAGGCGCGGCGGGAGCGGGCCTTGTAGGCGGCCTTGCGGGCCGCCTTGGCGGCCGTCCGGTCGGGATGCACCCGGGCCATGGCCTCCAGCACCTGCGCCGTGGCCGGATGGTCGACGCGCCACGCCTTCTCGAAGAACCCGCTGTGCTGGGCCACGAGCCCGGCCATCAGTTCGCTCAGCTCCGGGGAGGCGGCCGTGGGGTCCCCGGGGTCCAGCTGGGCGGCGAGGGTGTCGACGGTGAGCCAGAAGATCAGCTCCTCGTCGGGCGGCGGCACGTCCCGCGCGCCCCGCTCGGCCAGCCACACCCGGGCGAGCCCGCCGAGCTCGGCGTCGGGCAGCACGGCGCGCAGGGCGGGCTCGGCCTCGGCCCCGACCAGCGCGAGCCCCTGCTGGCACAGCAGCCGGCGGCGCGGAGCCAGGGCGTCGGCCCCCCGTGCGGCGCTGAGCAGCTCCTCGGCGGCCTCCGGGACGGGACGACCCACGAGCCACTGCTCGAGCTCCGCCTGGGCCAGCTCCTCGGGGTAGCCGGACGCCGCGCCGAGCAGGGCCGCCGCGTCCGCCTCCTTCAGGTCGCCGACGAGGGGTGCGGTGAACCCCGCCTGCAGCAGCCGGGCCCGCTCCCCGTGCACGCCCAGTGCGGTGAGGCGGACCATGCCGTACCGCGACAGCTCCTCGTCCTCCACCTCCTGTGTGGGCAGCGGCTGTTCGTCGGCCTCCTGGAGCAACTCCTCGTCCATCGGGCGGTACTCGATCGCCCCGGCCGCCTCCAGGCCGCGCAACTGTCCGTCCAGCCGCATCATCACGTCCGAGACCTCCTCCAGGACGGCGTCGGAGGGCTGCTGCGTGCCGTCGGGGTCGTCGGGCAGGACGAGTGACGCCGCGAGCACCGGCAGCGGCACCATGGCGCCCGAGGCGAGCGACGGGTCGGTGGCGGTGAGGAGGTAGAGGTTGCCGAGCGCGTCGTCGAGCAGGTCGGCGGACTCCTCGGCCTCACCCTCCAGCGTCCGGGGGTCGAAGGCCTCGGGGTCGAGCGTGCCGTCCGCACCGGCCGCGTCCGCCAGCGCGTCGGCCAGCAACTCCTCCATGGGACGCAGGGCCGCGAGGCTGAGGGCCACCTGCCACACGTCGCGCCACAGGTCCAGGACGTCGGCGGGGCCGCCGGAGGTGAGCAGCTTCACGCTCTCCCCGGTGACCGCCACCTCTCCCGCCGCCGCGTCGTCGACCGGTCCCGCGTCGGCGTCGGCGTCGGCGTCCTCGGCGGGCACGACGGCGGCCAGCCCCGTCTCGGTGGCGACCTGCCAGGCGTCGGCGAGCTCCTCGCGCCCGTCCGGTGTGGCGTCCAAACCGAGCAGGTCGAGCGCTTCGGCGACCCTCGCCTCCGGGAGCTCGCCGCCCACCGTCAGGCGCACGCCGTCACCGGCCCACCGGGCGAGCGCCACGGCCCGGTTCAGCAGCGGCACGGCGAGCGCGTCCCGGGCCAGCTCTGCCTCGGCGGGCAGCCGCACGGGCGGCATGGGCGGACGGTCGTCACCGGTCATCGGCGTCGGGCTCCTCAGCGGGAAGCGGAAGGGTGGACGGTACGCACGGTGAGGGACAGGAGCCCCGGTGGTGCGCGGCAGTTGTCAGCCGGTGAACCAGCCTAGCGCCGCGTCGGCCGGTCCTCGCCCGAACGCGCGCATCGCCCCGGGTTCACCGGTCCGCCCGTTCCGGGCCACTCCGCGTGCCTTGACATCGTCCCAGCTCTGGGCGATTTTTACGCGCGTAGAAGTCCCCCGCACCACCCCCATCCCGTCCCGGAGGGACCGCACTTGACCACTCGACACCTCTCCCGGCCCACCGTCACGCTGGCCGCACTCACCGTCGCGGCCGTGACCTCGACGCTGCTCGGGGCGAACGCCTCGGCGTCCGAACCCGGCGGGGCCTCCGCCGTGCGCATCCACGACATCCAGGGCGACACCCGGATCAGCCCGCTCGTCGGCCGCCAGGTCGCCGACGTCCCCGGCGTGGTGACCGGCGTCCGGCCGTACGGCTCGCGCGGGTTCTGGTTCCAGGACCCGCGTGGTGACGGCGATCCGGCCACCAGCGAAGGCGTCTTCGTCTTCACCGGCAGCACGCCCACGGTCCGCCCGGGCGACGCGGTGCGCGTCAGCGGCCGGGTCGGGGAGTACTACTACGGCGGTACCGGCTCGGGCAACCAGTCGGTGACGCAGATATCCGGCGCCGACGTCACCGTCGTCTCCTCCGGCCTCCCGCTGCCCGCCCCCGAGGTGCTCGACGAGGACGCCGTGCCCGAGCGGTACGCACCGCGCGGCGACGCCGCCGACGGCGGCATCGAGGACCTGCGCCTGCGACCGGGCCGGTACGCGCTGGACCGCTACGAGTCCTGGGAGGGCATGAACGTCCGCGTCGACGACGTGCGCGTCGTCGGAGCCACCTCCCCGTACCACGACCTGTGGGTGAGCATCGAGCCGGAGCAGAACCGGACGGCGCGGGGCGGCACCCGGTACGGGGGCTACGACGAGCAGAACTCCGGCCGGCTGAAGGTCACGTCGCTGACTCCGATTTCCGAGCGCCCGTTCCCCACCGCCGACACCGGCGACCGCCTGTCCGCCGGCGAGGGCCCGCTCGACTACGACCAGTTCGGCGGCTACCTGCTGGCCGCCCGCGAGCTGGGCCGGGTGACGGACGGAGGGCTGCGCCGGGAGGAGACGCGCGCGCAGCGCCGGCACGAGCTGGCCGTGGCCACCTACAACGTCGAGAACCTCGACCCCGGCGACCCGCAGGCCACGTTCGACCGCCTCGCGGAGGGCATCGTGCGGAACCTGGCCGCGCCCGACATCGTCGCCCTGGAGGAGATCCAGGACGACTCCGGCCCCACGGACGACGGGACGGTCACGGCCGACGCGACGCTGCGCAAGCTCACCGACGCCATCGTCGCGGCGGGCGGCCCGCGCTACGCGTGGCGCGGCATCGCGCCGCAGGACAAGGAGGACGGCGGCCAGCCCGGCGGCAACATCCGCAACGTCTTCCTCTTCAACCCCCACCGGGTGTCGTTCGTGGACCGGGGCGAGGGCGACGCGACGACCGCCACGGAGGTGTTCAAGCGGCGCGGCAAGGCCGCCCTGACCCTCTCCCCCGGCCGGATCGACCCGCTCGACGTGGCCTGGGAGGACAGCCGCAAGCCGCTGGCGGGCGAGTTCCGCTTCCGCGGCCGTCCGGTGATCGTCGTCGCCAACCACTTCGCGTCCAAGGGCGGGGACCAGAGCCTGCACTCCCGCTTCCAGCCGCCGACCCGGTTCTCCGAGGAGCAGCGGGTGCGGCAGGCCGAGGTGGTCAACACCTTCGTCAAGGACGTGCTGGCGGTGCAGCGCAAGGCGAAGGTGGTCGTGCTCGGCGACATCAACGACTTCGAGTTCTCCCCGACCACCGAGGCGCTGACGGACGGCGGCGTCCTCTCCAGCGCGGTGTACTCGCTTCCGGCCGAGGAGCGCTACACCTACGTCTACCAGGGCAACGCGCAGGTGCTCGACCAGACGCTGGTCTCCCCCGGCATCCGCCGCCACGACTACGACATCGTGCACACGAACGCCGAGTTCGCCGACCAGAGCAGCGACCACGACCCGCAGGTCATCCGCTTCCGCCCGTAACGGGGCGACAGCGGGTCACCCGTACGGGCCCGGCCGTCCCTGGGGGCCGCCGGACCCGTACGGCGCCGTGACGGGCGGCCCGTAGGGCCCCGGCCCTGCGGCGCCGTCGCCGGGCGCGGGGCGCGGGCGCGCCCCCTCGCCCAGCACGTCGCGGGCGAGCAGCGTGGCCCCGGCCACCGCCCCCGGCATCAGGAAGACGGCGACGAACGGCACGAGGAACGCGGCGGCCAGCGGCACGCCGAACCCGAGGACCAGCGCCTTGCGCCGGCGCAGCACCCGCATCCGCTCCCGCACGGGCAGCCCGCGCCGCTGCATCGCCACCGACGACAGCTCCACGGTGAGGAAGAAGCCGGAGACACACAGGCCGACCACGGGAACGACCGTCTGCCCGACGAAGGGCACGAAGCCCAGCAGGAACAGCGGGATCGCGAAGACCAGCGCCCACATCAGCACGTAGAGGCTGTCGCAGGCCGAGATCCACAGCTCGCGCCACAGCGGCCGGTCCGACCCGGCGGGGCAGCCGCCCTCGTCCTCCTCGACCTTCTCGGAGAGCTTCTCGTAGAAGGGGTCGCCGATGAGCAGCGTCACGGCGGTGAAGGTGAGGACGGCGAGCAGCAGCCCGCCCGCGAAGAGGATGACGCCGACCGAGACGCGCAGCGCCGTCCGCCACGCCGCGCCCCAGTCGTCGGCGAACGGCGTGGCCCACTGCGCGATGTCCCCGGCGTACACCCCGAGCGCGACCAGGGCGGCCAGGTAGAGGACGAGGGCGATGGCGGCCGGGATCAGGCCGAACCCGTACCATCGGCCGTTCCGCGCGACCCAGCCCTGCCCCTTGCCCAGGCAGCGCGCCCCCGTTGCGAGATCACTCATGGCCGCCAGCGTAACGGCCCCGGTGCCCGGCCCCGCACGGGCCGGGCACCGGGGCCGGGAACGGGCCGCCGCCGCTGCTCAGTTGTGGCTGTGCAGGGCCTCGTTCAGGCCGCCCCAGGAGCCGCTGCGGGGCAGGGCCTCCACGGCGCCGCTGGTGGAGTTGCGGCGGAACAGCAGGTTGGTGACACCGGACAGCTCCAGCGCCTTGACGACCTGACCGTCCGGCAGGCTGACGCGCGTGCCCGCCGTGACGTAGAGGCCGGCCTCCACGATGCAGTCGTCGCCCAGCGAGATGCCGATGCCCGCCTCGGCCCCGAGCAGGCAGCGCTCGCCGATGGTGATGCGCTGCTTGCCGCCGCCGGAGAGCGTCCCCATGATCGAGGCGCCGCCGCCGATGTCGGAGCCGTCCCCCACGACGACGCCCGCGCTGATGCGGCCCTCGACCATGGAGGTGCCGAGCGTGCCGGCGTTGAAGTTGACGAAGCCCTCGTGCATGACGGTGGTGCCCTCGGCGAGGTGGGCCCCGAGCCGCACCCGGTCGGCGTCCCCGATGCGCACGCCCTTCGGCATGACGTAGTCCGTCATGCGGGGGAACTTGTCGACGCTGGTGACGTTGAGCTGACGGCCCTCGGCGCGCGCGGCCAGCCGCACGTCCTCCAACCGGTCCACCGGCACCGGCCCGAGGCTCGTCCAGGCGACGTTGGCCAGCAGCCCGAAGACGCCGTCCAGGTTCAGCCCGTGCGGGCGGGCCAGGCGGTGGCTGATGAGGTGCAGCCGCAGGTAGGCGTCGTGCGCGTCGGCGGGCTTCGCGTCCAGCGAGTCGATGACGGTCCGCACCGCGACGGTCTCCACGCCCCGCAGCGGGTCCGGGCCGAGGGCACGCGGGGCGGCCTCGCCCAGCAGTTCGGCGGCCTGCTCGGCGCTCAGCCGCTCGGTACCGGCCGGGCCGGGGGCGTCGGCCAGCTCGGGGCGCGGGAACCAGGTGTCGAGGACGGTGCCGTCGGCGGTGACGGTGGCGAGCCCGGCGGCGACGGCGCCGGTGGTACGGGTGGTGGCTGCTTCGGTCATGGGGAGAACCTAACGTTCCCCGCCGCCGCCCCGCGAACCGGTCTCGCCCAGTGACCGGCCGCTCAGCCCCGCCGCCCGGGGCCCGCCGGGCGGGAGGCGCGGTGGGCCTCGACGGCCCGGCGGGTCTCCTCGGCGACGAGGTCGGCGTTGATCTGCGCCGCCGCCGCGGCTCCGGCGGCCGCGGCGCCGCCGACCTGGGCGGACAGGTCCGTGACGTTGCCCGCCGCCCAGACGCCCGGCACGTCGGTGCGGCCGGTGGCGTCCACGGGCAGGTGCTCGCCGGCCCCCGAGGGGTGCTCCACGGGCTTCAGGCCGAGCCCGGCCAGGAAGGCGGCGCGGGCCTCCATGCGGGGCGCGACGGCGAGCGCGTCCCGGCCGACGCGGGTGCCGTCACCCAGCCGGACTCCGACGAGGCGGTCCTCGGCGACCTCGACGGACGTCACCTCGCCCGGCACGACGCGCACGCCCCGCGCCGCCAGCCGCTCCGCCTCCTCCCCGCTCGGTGGCGGCATGGTGTGCGGGAGGAAGAGGACGTCGTCACTCCACTGGCGCAGCAGCAGCGCCTGGTGCACGGAGAGCGGGCCGCAGCCGAGGACGCCGAGGGCCCGGTCCCGCACCTCCCAGCCGTGGCAGTAGGGGCAGTGCAGGACGTCGCGGCCCCAGCGCTCGCGCAGCCCCGGGACGTGAGGCAGCCCGTCGACGAGGCCGGTGGCGACCAGGACGCGGCGCGCACGGACGGTCGGCCCGGCGGCCGGCGTCACCCGGAAGCCGTCGGCCTCGCGGGTCACGGCCAGGACCTCCGCCGACACCACCCGGCCGCCGTACCGGCCGACCTCCTCCCGGCCGCGCCGCAGCAGCTCGCCGGGCGGCACGCCCTCCCGTCCCAGCAGCCCGTGCACGCCCTCGGCCGGGGCGTTGCGGGGCGCACCGGCGTCCAGCACCAGCACGTACCGGCGCGCGCGGGCCAGCATCAGCGCGCCGCTCAGCCCCGCGGCGCCGCCGCCGAGCACCACCACGTCGTAGGAGTCGCTCAGTTCCTCGGTCATCGTGACCACCTCCACGGCCGACGATGCGCGCCGCCGCAGGGGCTGGCAAACCTCCTTGCCGATCTGGCAAACTGACCCCATGGCCTCCACGGAAGACGGCGACGACCTCGGGCAGGCACTGGACGCGGTCGGGCCCCGGCTGCGGGCGCTGCGGCGGCACCGCGACACGACGCTGGCCGAGCTCGCCGCGCGCACCGGCATCTCCGTCAGCACGCTCTCCCGGCTGGAGTCGGGGTCGCGGCGGCCCAGCCTGGAGCTGCTGCTCCCGCTGGCCCGGGCGCACGGCGTCACCCTGGACGAGCTGGTCGACGCGCCGCCCACCGGTGATCCGCGCATCCACCTGCGGCCGGTGACCCACGGCGGCATCACGAGCGTGCCGCTGACCCGCCGGGCCGGGGGCATCCAGGCGTACAAGATGGTGCTCCCCGGCGCCACCGGCCACCGCGAGCCCGATCCGCAGACGCACGAGGGCTACGAGTGGCTCTACGTGCTCAACGGGCGGCTGCGGCTCGTCCTCGGCGACCGGGACATGGAGCTCACTCCCGGTGAGGCCGCCGAGTTCGACACCCGGCTGCCGCACTGGTTCGCCGCGTCGGGCGCCGAACCGGTGGAGCTGCTCAGCCTCTTCGGCCGCCAGGGCGAACGCGCCCACCTGCGGGCCCGCCCCCGGGCGCGGGACTGACGGCGTCGGGCCCGCCGGGCACGCTCACCGGCGGCCGGGAAAACCCGTGGCCGCCGCCGCGCGGTGTGGCTACGGTGGGCGGCGCCCCCTGTCGTCCACCGGGCCGGTGGCCCTGAGGAGTAGTGTCTTGATGCCCCGCACCGCGCCGAGCGCGCCTCGCCACGCCGCATAGCACCGTCCCGCCGCCACGGCTCCCCGTGGCGCGGTGGACGCCCGCTGCGGCGCCCGTACCGCCTCGCCCCGCGCTTCCCCGTGGAAGCCGTGGTGCGCGGCCTCCCGTCGAGGACCGCTCGGCCGGCTCTTGCTGTCATCACCGGCTTTCCCAGCAAGGAGCATCCCGGGTGTCCAACAAACCGCACAACACCCTCACGATCGACACCTTCACCTGCGCGTGGTGCGGCCTCACCGTCACCACGGCCGCCGCCGACGGCGCACGGCGTGAACACTGCCCCTCCTGCCTGCACTCCCGGCACGTCACCGATCACCTGGAGGGCGGGCCGAGCCGTTGCCGGGGGCGGATGACGCCGATCGCCATCGCCGTGCTGCGCACGGGTGACTGGCAGGTCGTGCACCGCTGCGTGCGCTGCGACGAGCTGACCGCCGGCCCCGTCCAGCCCGACGACAACCAGCTCATCCTCATGCGCATGGCGGTTCGCCCGCTCGCCCAACCGCCGTTCCCGCTCGAAGCCCTCGGCAGCCTGTGACGCGGCGGGGAAGGGGAGAAGCAACCATGCCACGACGCAATCCGTCACGCGGGCGGGGCGGGGCGGACCGCCGCCCCCAGCGGCACAAGGACGTCCTGCACGGCTCGGGAGGCCACCGGGCCGACGCCTTCCGGTGCGTTCACTGCCGCCTGGAGGTGTCCCTCACCGCTCCGGGCACCGTCCACCGCAACCACTGCCCGCACTGCCTCACCAGTCGGCACGTCGACCGCCGGGTCCCCGGCGACCGTGCGTCCGGCTGCCGGGGACGCATGGAGCCGCTGGCGCTGAGCACCCGGCCGGACGGTGAGTGGATGATCGTCCACCGGTGCCTGAGCTGCGGGGAGCTCGGCGTGAACCGCATCGCGGGCGACGACAACGCCCTCGCCCTGGTGCGGATGGCGCTCAGGCCGCTCCGGGACACCGCCCGGGCCGGCCGCACCCTCATGGCCCTGTAGGGAGCGGGGCCACCCGGCGGAGGACCGGCGGGTGGCCCCTGGGCGGGTACTCAGTGGGCGCCGCCGCCGAGGTTGAGGACGACGACGCCGACGACCACCAGCGCGATGCCCAGGATCCGGGTGAACGTCACCGGTTCGTCGATGAAGACCATGCCGATCGTGGCCACGGCGGCGGTGCCGACCCCGGCCCAGATCGCGTAGGCGGTGCCGACGGACATCGTCTTGAGCGCCTGCGCCAGGAGCACGAACGCGATGAGGTAGCCGACGACCGTCCCCAGCGAGGGCCACAGCCGGGTGAAGCCGTCACTGAACTTCATCGAGGTCGTGGCCAGCACCTCGGCGAGAATCGCCGCTCCGAGCGTCAAGTACACCATGCCGCCGATCGTACGGATCACCGCGCGCGGCGAGGACCGCGGCTCGTGGCGTCAGGAGTGGCGCAGGGAGGCCAGCAGCCGCTCCAGCGCGCGCTGGGTGTCGGCGAGGTCGCCGGGATCGGCGCTGTCCGCGAGCCACAGGGCCGCCTCGTTCATGGCGCCGGACAGCAGCCGGGCCAGCGGGGCGACGGGCTGGTCGGGGAGGACGCCCCGCGCGACGAGATCGGCCAGCGCCTCGTGCAGGTGCCGGGCGGACGCGGCCTCGTCCATCGTGCGCCAGGTGTGCCAGCCCAGCACGGCGGGCCCGTCGACGAGCATGATCCGCTGGACGCCGGGGCTCGCGGTGACGTCGAGGAACGCCGCGCAGCCCGCCGTCAGCCGGTCCCACGGGTCGGGCTCGGCGTCGGCCGAGGCGGCGACGCGGTCCCCCACCTCCTCCTGCACCTCGGCCAGGACGGCCCGGAAGAGGTCGGCCTTGCCGTCGAAGTGGTGGTAGAGGGCCCCTTTGGTCACTCCGGCCGCCGCGACGACGTCCGCCAGCCCGACCGCCGCGTAGCCCCGCTCCGCGAACAGCCGCCGGGCCTCGTCCAGCAGCGCCCGGCGGGTCCGGTCCCGCTGCCGTGCCCGCACCGTCCCCACACGCGTCACCCTCTCCTTTGACATACCGATGGTATGCGCATAGCGTCGAACTTGACATACCCAAGGTATGCGAAGGAGTGAACGCCATGCTGACCAGCTTCTATCCCGTGATCTGCACCTCCCGCCTCAGCGCCTCGCGCGACTTCTACACCCGCCTCATGGGCTTCGAGGTGACGTTCGAGGCGGACTGGTACGTGAGCCTGCGACGGCCCGGCGAACCGGCCTACGAGCTGGCACTCCTCGACGCGACGCACCCCACCCTCCCGGAGGGCCACCGCCGGCCCGTCCAGGGACTGCTGCTGAACTTCGAGGTCGACGACGTCGACGCCGAGTGGGAACGCCTCGTCGTCCGCGCCGGACTGCCGGCCGCCCTGGAGCTGCGCAGCGAGGACTTCGGGCAGCGGCACTTCATCGTGGCCGACCCCGACGGCGTCCTCGTCGACGTCATCACGCCCATCGCGCCGAGCGCCGACTACGCCGAGCAGTACGCCACGCCGTGACGGCCCCCGGCCGGGACGCACCGGTGCCCCGGTCCGCGCTGCGGACCGGGGCACCGGGCGCCGGGCGGGGAGACCCCCGCACCGGATCAGACGTTGAAGCCGAGGGCGCGCAGCTGCTCGCGGCCGTCGTCGGTGATCTTGTCCGGACCCCACGGCGGCATCCAGACCCAGTTGATCTTGAGTTCCTTGACGATGCCCTCGGTCGCGGACTTCGCCTGGTCCTCGATGACGTCGGTCAGCGGGCAGGCCGCGGACGTCAGCGTCATGTCGATCGTGGCCGTGTTGTCCTCGTCCACGTGGACCCCGTAGACCAGGCCGAGGTTGACGACGTCGATGCCCAGCTCGGGGTCGACGACGTCCATCATCGCCTCGTGGACCTCTTCCTCGCTGGCCGGCTTGGCCACGCCTGCTTCGGTCGTCTCGGTCATGCCGTCTTCTCCTTAACGGGGGACTCGCCCAGCGCCTGGGCCGTCGCGTCCTTCCAGGCCATCCAGCTGAGCAGCGCGCACTTCACCCGGGCGGGGTACTTCGAGACCCCGGCGAAGGCGACCGCGTCCTCCAGGACGTCCTCCATCGCGTCGTCCGGCGTCAGCTGGCCCTTGGACTGCATCAGCTCCAGGAAGGTCTCCTGGACGCGCCGGGCCTCGGCCAGGTTCTTGCCGACCAGCAGCTCGTTCAGCACCGAGGCGCTGGCCTGGCTGATCGAACACCCCTGACCCTCGTAACTGACGTCGGCGACGGTGTCACCGTCGTAGCGCACCCGCAGCGTGATCTCGTCCCCGCAGGTCGGGTTCACGTGGTGCACCTCGGCGTCGCCGTCGCGCAGGCCACGTCCGTGCGGGTTCTTGTAGTGATCCAGGATCACTTCCTGGTACATGGAGTCCAGCTTCACGAGTCAGCCACCCTCATCCGAAGAAGTTCCGAACGTACTCCAGGCCCTCGACCAGGGCGTCGACCTCGGCCGGTGTGGAGTACAGATAGAACGACGCTCGCGTGGTCGCGGGAATTCCGTAGCGCAGGCACACGGGCCGGGCGCAGTGGTGGCCGACCCGGACGGCGATGCCCTGCTCGTCCAGCACCTGGCCGACGTCGTGCGGGTGGATGTCGCCCAGCACGAACGAGATCGCCGCACCCCGGTCCTCGGCCGTACCGGGGCCGATGATCCGCAGGTCCGGAACGTCCCGGAGCCGCTGCACGGCGTACCCGGTGAGGGCGTGCTCATGCGCGGCGATGGCGTCCATCCCGATGCCGCTGAGGTAGTCCACCGCCGCGCCGAGGCCCACGGCCTGGGCGATCGGCGGCGTCCCCGCCTCGAACTTGTGCGGCGCGGGGGCGTAGGTGGAGGAGTGCATCGAGACGGTCTCGATCATCTCGCCGCCGCCGAGGAAGGGCGGCAGGTCCTCCAGCAGCTCCTGGCGTCCCCAGAGCACGCCGATGCCGGTCGGGCCGCACATCTTGTGGCCGGTGAAGGCGACGAAGTCCGCCTGTATGGCCTGCACGTCCAGCACCATGTGCGGCGCGGCCTGCGAGGCGTCGACGACGACGAGCGCGTTGACCTCCTGCGCCCGGCGGACGATCTCCTCGACCGGGTTGACCGTGCCCATGATGTTGGAGACCAGCGTGAAGGAGACGACCTTGGTCCTCTCCGTGATGATCTCGTCCAGGTTGGACAGGTCGAGCCGGCCGTCGTCGGTCAGCCCGAACCACTTCAGCTTCGCGCCCGTGCGCTGCGCGAGCAGCTGCCACGGCACGATGTTGGAGTGGTGCTCCATCTCCGTGATGACGATCTCGGTCTCGTGGTCCACCCGGTAGGGCTCGTCCGCCCAGCCGAGCATGTTCGCCACGAGGTTCAGCGACTCCGAGGCGTTCTTGGTGAAGATCACCTCGTCGCGGCTGGGAGCGTTGACGAAAGCGGCGACCTTGTCCCGCGCGCCCTCGTACAGGGCCGTGGCCTCCTCGGCGAGGACGTGCACACCGCGGTGGACGTTGGCGTTGTGCCGCTCGTAGTAGGTGTTCAGCGCGTCGAGCACCTGGCGCGGCTTCTGCGAGGTCGCCGCGTTGTCCAGGTACACGAGCCGCTTCCCGTCGTGGATCTGCCGATCCAGGATGGGGAAGTCCTTGCGGATCGCCTCGGTGTCGAGGAGGCCGGGGAGCCCGGGACGGGAGGACGTCACGAAGTCGTACCCCCCTTCACGTACTGCTCGTAGCCCTCGGCCTCCAGCTTGTCGGCCAGCTCCGGACCGCCGGACTCGGCGATGCGGCCCTTGGCGAACACGTGGACGTGGTCGGGCTTGATGTAGCGCAGGATGCGCGTGTAGTGCGTGATCAGCAGCGTGCCGACCTCGCCGCTCTCGCGCACCCGGTTGACACCCTCGGAGACGACGCGCAGGGCGTCGACGTCCAGACCGGAGTCGGTCTCGTCGAGGATCGCCATCTTCGGCTTCAGCAGTTCCAGCTGCAGGATCTCGTGACGCTTCTTCTCGCCACCGGAGAAGCCCTCGTTGACGTTGCGCTCGGCGAAGGCCGGGTCCATGGAGAGCCGCTGCATGGCCTCCTTGACCTCCTTCACCCAGGTGCGCAGCTTCGGGGCCTCACCGCGGGTGGCGGTGGCGGCGGTGCGCAGGAAGTTGGAGACGGAGACACCGGGGACCTCGACCGGGTACTGCATGGCGAGGAAGAGGCCGGCGCGGGCCCGCTCGTCCACGGACATCTCCAGGACGTCCTCACCGTCGAGGGTGACGGTGCCACCGGTGACGGTGTACTTCGGGTGACCCGCCAGGGAGTAGGCGAGGGTGGACTTGCCGGAGCCGTTCGGGCCCATGATGGCGTGGGTCTCGCCCTGCTTCACGGTCAGGTCGACGCCGCGCAGGATCTCGTTGGGTCCGCTGTCGGTGTCGACGGACACGTGCAGGTCGTGAATCTCAAGGGTGGCCATGGGGCTTCAGGACTCCTGGGTGACGGAGACGAGCACGGCCGCGTCCGGGCCGTCTCCTTCGATCTTTACGGGGTACACGGGGACGGGTCGCGTGGCGGGGAGACCCGAGGGCTTGCCGGTGCGCAGGTCGAAGCTGGAGCCGTGCAGCCAGCACTCGATGGCGCAGTCCTCCACCTCTCCCTCCGAGAGGGAGACGTTCGCGTGCGAGCAGATGTCGTTGATCGCGAACACCTCGCCCTCGGTGCGCACGAGCGAGACCGGCGTGCCGTCGACGTCCACCCGCTTCGGGGTGTCGTCCTCCAGCTCGCCGAGGCTCGCGACTTTCACGTATCCGCTCATGCCACCGACGCTTCCAGCTCTTCGTCGATCTTGGCGAGCAGGCGCTCCTGGAGGTCGGGCAGACCGATCTGCTGGACCAGCTCGGCGAAGAAGCCGCGCACGACGAGGCGGCGGGCCTCGTCGGCGGGGATGCCGCGCGCCATCAGGTAGAACAGCTGCTCGTCCTCGAACCGGCCGGTGGCCGAGGCGTGCCCGGCCCCCTGGATCTCACCGGTCTCGATCTCCAGGTTCGGCACCGAGTCGACCCGCGCGCCGTCGGTGAGGACGAGGTTGCGGTTCAGCTCGTAGGTGTCGGTGCCCTCGGCGGCCTTGCGGATCAGGACGTCGCCGATCCACACCGCGTGCGCGTCCTGCCCCTGGAGCGCGCCCTTGTAGGCCACGTTGCTGCGGCAGTGCGGCGCGTCGTGGTCGACGAACAGGCGGTGCTCCTGGTGCTGGCCGTCGTCGGTGAAGTACAGGCCGTACAGCTCGGCCTCACCGCCGGGGCCCGCGTAGCTGACCCGGGGGTGCAGCCGCACGACGTCGCCGCCGAAGGTGACGACGACGGACTTGAAGCTCGCGTCCCGGCCGACCAGGGCGTTGTGCTGCGAGCAGTGCACGGCCGTGTCCGCCCAGTCCTGCACGGAGACGACGGTGAGCTTGGCGTTGTCCCCGAGGACGAACTCCACGTTGGCGGCGCGCACGGCGTCACCGGTGTGGTCGATGACGATGACGGCCTCGGCGAAGGCGCCCAGCTCGAAGACGGTGTGCCCGTAGGACACCCCGCCCTCGCCGTGCAGACCGACCCGGATCGGCTCCTCCAGCACCGCTTCCTTCGGCACCGTGACGACGGTGGCCTTCTCGAAGGAGCTGAACGCCTGCGCGGCGACCCGGTCCACCGGCTTGCCGGCCCGGCCGAGCCGGGCGTCGTCCCGGCCGACGGCCTCGACGGTGACGACGTCGGGCGCGGAGATCTCGGCCTTCAGGCCGCCGGACGCCTCGGCGCTGCCGTCGTGCAGCCCGCGCAGCCGCTCCAGCGGGGTGAAGCGCCACTCCTCCTCGCGGCCGTGCGGCACGGGGAAGTCCGCCACGTCGAACGAGGGCGGTGCGCTCATCCGGGTGGCGACGGTGGACTCGGCGGCCACCGCGATGGCGGTGTTGCCCGCCGGGTTTGTCTGAGCCTCAGCCATGGCTACTACTGGTTCTCTTTCTCGGGTCTGGGCACGCTCGGCTCTGACGCCGCCGAGCGCTGCGGGACGGGCGGGACGGCCGGCGTCAGCCGACCGCGCCCTCCATCTGCAGCTCGATCAGCCGGTTCAGCTCCAGGGCGTACTCCATGGGGAGCTCCTTGGCGATCGGCTCGACGAAACCGCGCACGATCATCGCCATGGCCTCGTCCTCGGCCATGCCCCGGCTCATCAGGTAGAAGAGCTGGTCGTCGCTGACCTTGGAGACGGTCGCCTCGTGGCCCATCGTCACGTCGTCCTCGCGGACGTCGACGTAGGGGTAGGTGTCGGAGCGGGAGATCGTGTCCACCAGCAGCGCGTCGCACAGCACGTTGGACTTGGAGTTCTCCGCGCCCTCGGCGATCTCGATGAGACCGCGGTAGGAGGTGCGGCCACCGCCCCGGGCCACCGACTTGGAGACGATGTTGGAGGAGGTGTTCGGCGCCATGTGGACCATCTTGGCCCCGGCGTCCTGGTGCTGGCCCTCACCGGCGAAGGCGACGGACAGCGTCTCGCCCTTGGCGTGCTCGCCCATCAGGTAGACGGCCGGGTACTTCATCGTCACCTTGGAGCCGAGGTTGCCGTCGACCCACTCCATGGTCGCGCCCTCGTAGGCCACCGCACGCTTGGTGACCAGGTTGTAGACGTTGTTCGACCAGTTCTGGATCGTCGTGTAGCGGCAGCGGCCGCCCTTCTTCACGATGATCTCCACGACCGCCGAGTGCAGCGAGTCGGAGTTGTAGATCGGGGCGGTGCAGCCCTCGACGTAGTGCACGTAGGCGTTCTCGTCGACGATGATCAGCGTCCGCTCGAACTGGCCCATGTTCTCGGTGTTGATCCGGAAGTAGGCCTGCAGCGGGATGTCGACGTGCACGCCCGGCGGCACGTAGATGAAGGAGCCACCGGACCACACGGCGGTGTTCAGCGCGGCGAACTTGTTGTCACCGGCCGGGATGACCGTGCCGAAGTGCTCCTGGAAGATCTCCGGGTGCTCGCGCAGCGCGGTGTCGGTGTCCAGGAAGAGGACGCCCTGCTGCTCCAGGTCCTCGCGGATCTGGTGGTAGACGACCTCCGACTCGTACTGCGCGGCCACACCGGCGACCAGGCGCTGCTTCTCGGCCTCCGGGATGCCGAGGCGGTCGTAGGTGTTCTTGATGTCCTCCGGCAGGTCCTCCCAGGACTGGGCCTGCTTCTCGGTGGACCGCACGAAGTACTTGATGTTGTCGAAGTCGATGCCCGAGAGGTCCGAGCCCCAGTTCGGCATGGGCTTCTTGTCGAAGAGCTTCAGGCCCTTGAGGCGGAGCTTGAGCATCCAGTCCGGCTCGGACTTCTTGCCGGAGATGTCGCGGACGACCTCCTCGGAGAGGCCGCGCTTGGCGGCCGCTCCGGCCGCGTCACTGTCGGCCCAGCCGTACTCGTAGTTGCCCAGCCCTTCCAGCTCGGGGTGGGCGGTCTCCGTGGGGAGCGTCATGCGGGGTTCCTCCCGGCGGTGCTTGCAGAAGCTGTTGCGTGTGCGGTGGTCTCAGAGGTCAGCGCGGGCCCGTCTGCTCGCGGGACGAAGGTGGTGCACACCCCGTCGCCGTGCGCGATGGTGGCCAGGCGCTGCACGTGGGTGCCGAGCAGGCGGGAGAAGACCTCGGTCTCCGCCTCACACAGCTGCGGGAACCGCTCGGCGGCGTGCGCCACCGGGCAGTGGTGCTGACAGAGCTGCTCGCCGGTCGAGGCAGGGGCACTGCGTGCCGTAGCAGCGTACCCGTCCTCCGAGAGCGCTTCGGCCAGCACACGCGCGCGGTCCCGGGGGGCCGAACCCTCCAGACGCGCGCGGTACCGCTCGGCCTGGGCGTTCGCCCGGGCCCGGGCGAACGCCGCGACGGCGGCCTCGCCCTGCTCGCCGCCACCGGCCATGCGGGCTATCCAGCGCATGGCGTCGACGGCGAGTTCGTCGTAGGCCTGGTCGAACGCGTCCCGACCGCCGTCGGTGAGTGCGAAGACCTTGGCGGGACGGCCGCGCCCCCGGTGCCCGTAGACCCGCTGGGCGCGGGCCTCCGCGGTGCCCTCGGCGACCAGCGCGTCGAGGTGGCGCCGTACGGCGGCCTGCGTGAGCTCCAGCCGCACCGCCAGCTCCGCCGCGGTGGACGGGCCGTGGTCGAGGATGGAGCGGGCCACGCGATGACGGGTGCCGTGCTGCTCCTCCAGCGCGGCGGGCGCACTCGCGAGCGCGGGGGCCTCGACCGGCTCCCGCGTCGTCTGCGCGTCTCCCGTGTTTTTCACAACGCCATTGTTGCGTAATTCGGCGAGGGGCGGCAAGCCCGGTTGTGACCTGCGGCAATGGGGTGCATCACGTAAGGCAAGCCTTACTCGCGCAGGGTGCCCGACGGCCTCGGGGCGGCGCGGCCCCCGGGGCGTCGGCACTCCCCGGCGCTTCCTAGACTGGCCCGTATGCACGAGAAGGCGGCCGTCGAGGTCGCGGGGCTGGTCAAGCGGTACGGCGGGACGACGGCGGTGGACGGCCTCGACCTGACCGTGGAACGCGGCACCGTCACGGCCGTGCTCGGCCCCAACGGCGCCGGCAAGACGACCACCGTCGAGATCTGCGAGGGCTACCGGAGACCCGACGCCGGCACGGTGCGGGTCCTCGGGCTCGACCCCGTGGCCGACGGCGCGGCGCTGCGGCCGCGGATCGGGGTGATGCTCCAGAGCGGCGGCGTCTACCCGGGTGTGCGGGCCGGGGAGATGCTGCGGCACATGGCCGCCCTGTACGCCCACCCGCTCGACGTCGACGCGCTCGTCGAACGCCTCGGGCTCGGCTCCTGCGGCCGGACGTCCTACCGGCGGCTCTCCGGGGGCCAGCAGCAACGGCTGGCCCTGGCCATGGCCGTCGTCGGCCGACCCGAGCTGGTCTTCCTGGACGAACCCACGGCGGGCCTCGATCCGCAGGCCCGCCGCGCGACCTGGGACCTGGTGCGGGAGCTGCGCGCCGACGGCGTCAGCTGCGTGCTCACCACCCACCACATGGACGAGGCCGAGGAGCTGGCGGACGCCGTGGCGATCGTCGACGCCGGCCGGGTCGTCGCCCACGGCAGCCCCGAGGAGCTGTGCCGGGGCGGCGCCGAGAACACCCTGCGCTTCTCCGGCCGCCCCGGACTCGACCTCGCCTCGCTGCTGAAGGCGCTGCCGCCCCGGACGGCCGCGGTGGAGGTCACACCGGGCGCCTACCGGCTGCACGGCACGGTCGACCCGCAGCTCATCGCCACCGTCACGTCCTGGTGCGCGCAGAACGGCGTGCTGCCCGACCGCATCGCCGTCGAGCGCCGCACGCTGGAGGACGTCTTCCTGGAGCTGACCGGTAAGGAGCTGCGGTCGTGAGCGAGATCGCCACGGGCACGCACACCCCCGCCCCCGGGGCCGCGCCCGCCGGACGGATGATCGCCGCCCAGGCGGCCCTGGAGCTGCGGATGGCGCTGCGCCACGGTGAGCAGCTCCTGCTCACCGTCGTCATCCCCACCCTGCTGCTCGTGCTGTTCAGCGGCGTGGACGTCGTGGACCTGCCGGTCGACGGCGGGGAGCGGGTCGACTTCGTGGCCCCGGGGGTGCTGGCTCTCGCCGTGCTCTCCACGGCCTTCACCGGGCAGGCCATCGCCACCGGCTTCGAGCGCCGCTACGGCGTCCTCAAACGGCTCGGCAGCTCGCCGCTGCCCCGCTGGGGCCTGATGACGGCGAAGACGGCGGCCGTGGTCGGCATCGAGGTGCTCCAGGTCGCCCTGCTGAGCGCCGTGGCGTTCGCGCTCGGCTGGTCACCGGACGGCAACTGGGCCGTCGTGGCGCTGCTGCTCGTCGTCGGCACGGCGGCCTTCAGCGGGCTGGGCCTGCTCATGGCGGGCACCCTGCGCGCGGAGGCGACGCTGGCGGCGGCGAACCTCGTCTTCATCCTGCTGCTGCTCGGGGGCGGCGTCGTGGTGCCGCTGGAGCGGTTCCCGCAGGCGGCGCAGGACGTCCTCGCCCTGCTGCCGGTGACCGCCCTCGCCGACGGACTGCGCGCCGTCCTCCAGCACGGTGCCGGGCTGCCCTGGGCCGAGCTGGGCATCCTCACGGCCTGGGCGGTGGTCGCCCTGACCGCCGCCGCCCGCTTCTTCCGCTGGGAGTGAGGACCGGGACCGCGCACCTCGGCGGAACGCCCTAGGACCGGGCCCGGAAGCCTTCCGGAAGCCGGGCGGCGGCCGCGTCGTCCAGGAGCCACAGGGTGCGCGACCGGCCGTACGCGCCGGCCGCCGGGGCCTGCACCTCGCCGGCTCCGGTGAGGGCCACCGCCACGGCCCGCGCCTTGTCCTCCCCCGCCGCCAGCAGCCACACCTCGCGGGCCGCCCGGATGGCGGGCAGCGTCAGGGACACCCGGGTGGGCGGCGGCTTGGGCGAGCCGTGGACGCCCACGACCGTGCGCTCCGTCTCCCGCACCCCCGGCTGCTCGGGGAACAGGGACGCCACGTGCGTGTCGGGCCCCACGCCGAGCAGCAGCACGTCGAACGACGGCACCGGGCCGTGGTCCTCCGGCAGCGACGCGGCGTCCAGCTCGGCCGCGTACCCGGCCGCCGCCGCGTCGGCGTCGTCGCCGAAGGTGCCGCCGGAGGGCTCCATCGGGTGGACACGGGCCGGGTCGAGCGGGACGGCGTCCAGCAGGGCGGCGCGGGCCTGCGTCTCGTTGCGCTCCGGGTCACCGGCGGGCAGGAAGCGCTCGTCGCCCCACCACACGTCCAGACGGCCCCAGTCGATCGCGTCCCGAGCGGGTGAGGCGGCCACGGCGTCGAGCAGGGCGATGCCGTTGCGCCCGCCGGTCAGGACGACGGAGGCGGTGCCCCGGTCGGTCTGGGCGGCGACGAGCGTGGTGACGAGGCGGGCCGCCGTGGCCCGCACCATCTCGTCCTTGGTGCGGTGGACGACGACCTGGGGTGCGAGGGTCATCGTGCGGCGGCCTTTCGTGCGGGGGTCTTGCGCCGTGGTTCCGGGCCGGCGGCGGGCGGGTCGGACGGCCCGTCCGGCGCCTTCTCGGCACCGAGGTTGGCCAGGCCGTGGCACAGGGCGTGGTGGTAGGCCTCGTCCGGGTCGAGGCGACGCAGCTCCTCGGCGATGAGCTCCGCCGTGGTGCGGCGGTGAAGGGCGACGTGCCGGTCCGGCTGCCCCGGCACGGCGAGCAGCGCCAGCCGTCCGTCGGGCCGGTCCAGGCAGATCTCGCCCTCGGGCGTGGCCAGCCGGACGGCCGTGATGCCGGGGCCCTCGGACAGGGACCGCGTCACCGGGACGCCCAGCCGGTCGGCCAGCCACAGGGCCAGCAGTTCCGTGCTGGGGTTGTGCTCCTCGCCCTCGACGACGGCGCCGGTGACGGTGATCTGCTGCTGCCCGACGCCCCGCTGGTCCATCGCCGCCGCCAGGACGCTGCGCCAGGGCGTGATGCGGGTCCAGGCCAGGTCGGTGTCCCCCGGCGCGTAGGTCTCCGCCCGGCGGGCGAGCGTGCCGGCCGGGTCCTCGGTGCGGGCGGCGTCGGTGATGCGCCGCTGGGCGAGGGCGCCCAGCAGATCCTTCGACGGCACGGCCGGGCTGTCCTCGGGCCACCAGACGACGACGGGCGCGTCCGGCAGGAGCAGCGGCAGCACGACGCTGGAGGCGTGGCCCGCCAGCTCGCCGTGCAGCCGCAGCAGGACGGTCTCGCCCGTGCCGGTCTCGCCACCGAGCCGCACCTCGGCGTCGAGCCGGGCCTGGGCGCGGTCCCGGGGGGAGCGGCCGGGTCGGCGGATCACGACGAGGATGCGGGAGGGGTGCTCGCGGGAGGCGTCGCTGGCGGCCTTGAGCGCGTCGTAGTGGTTGCCCTCGTCGGTGACGACGACGAGGGTGAGGACCATGCCGACGGCCGGGAAGCCGGCGGCCCGGCGGGCCTTGACCAGCGCCGCGTTGATCTGGCCCGAGGTGGTGTGGGTGAGGTCGATGTTCATGGGCGCCGCCAGCTCCTGCCGTCGCGTGCCAGCATCTCGTCGGCCGCCTTGGGGCCCCAGGTCCCGGCGGTGTAGGGCTCGGGTTTGCCGTGCCGCTCCCAGTGCTCCTCGATCGGGTCGAGGATCTCCCAGGAGCGTTCGACCTCCTGGTGGCGCGGGAAGAGGTTCGCGTCGCCGAGCAGCACGTCCAGGATCAGCCGCTCGTAGGCCTCCGGGCTGGACTCCGTGAACGACTCGCCGTAGGCGAAGTCCATCGTCACGTCCCGGATCTCCATGGAGGTGCCGGGCACCTTGGAGCCGAACCGGATCGTGACGCCCTCGTCCGGCTGTACCCGGATGACCAGGGCGTTCTGCCCCAGCTCCTGGGTGTCGGTGGTGTCGAAGGGCGAGTAGGGGGCGCGCTGGAAGACGACGGCGATCTCGGTGACCCGGCGGCCCAGCCGCTTCCCCGTACGCAGGTAGAACGGCACGCCCGCCCAGCGCCGGTTGTCGATCTCCAGCTTGATCGCGGCGTAGGTGTCCGTCTTGGACTTCGGGTTGATGCCCTCTTCCTCCAGGTAGCCGAGCACCTTCTGGCCGCCCTGCCAGCCGGCCGTGTACTGGCCGCGCACGGTGTGCTTGCCCAGGTCGGCGGGGAGCCGGACGGCGTTGAGCACTTTCAGCTTCTCGGTGACCAGCGCCTTGGCGTCGAAGGAGGACGGCTCCTCCATCGCGGTGAGGGCCAGCAGCTGGAGGAGGTGGTTCTGGATGACGTCCCGGGCCGAGCCGATGCCGTCGTAGTAGCCGGCCCGGCCGCCGATGCCGATGTCCTCGGCCATCGTGATCTGCACGTGGTCGACGTAGGAGCGGTTCCACAGCGGTTCGAACATGGTGTTGGCGAACCGCAGGGCGAGGATGTTCTGGACCGTCTCCTTGCCCAGGTAGTGGTCGATGCGGAAGACCTGGCTGGCGCGGAAGACGCCGTGGATGACCTCGTTGAGCTCCTGGGCGCTCGTCAGGTCGTGGCCGAAGGGCTTCTCGACGACGGCGCGCCGCCAGGAGCCCTCGGGCGCGTCGGACAGGCCGTGCTTCTTCAGCTGCTGCACGACCGTGGGGAAGAACTTGGGCGGGACGGACAGGTAGTAGGCGAAGTTCCCGCCGGTGCCCCGGGCCTTGTCCAGCTCCTCGATGGTCGTCTTCAGCGTGTCGAACGCCGTGTCGTCGTCGAAGACGCCGGGCACGAACCGCATGCCCTGGGCCAGCTGCTGCCAGACCTCCTCCCGGAACGGCGTCCTGGCGTGCTCCTTGACGGCCTCGTGCACGACGTCCGCGAAGTCCTCGTGCTGCCAGTCGCGGCGTGCGAAACCGACGAGCGAGAAGCCCGGCGGCAGCAGCCCGCGGTTGGCGAGGTCGTACACGGCGGGCATGAGCTTCTTGCGGGACAGGTCTCCCGTGACGCCGAAAATGACCAGGCCCGACGGCCCCGCGATGCGCGGGAGCCGCCGGTCCTGTGCGTCACGCAGCGGATTGCCGTCCTGGGCCTGGCCTGCTGCGGGGCTCGTCACCGTCCTTACGCCTCCTTCGGGGCGAGACGCTTGAGCTCGGCTTCGGTGGAGGTGAGCAGGTCCGTCCAGGACTTCTCGAACTTCTCGACGCCCTCGTCCTCCAGCAGCCGCACGACCTCGTCGTAGGAGATGCCGAGTGCCTCGATGGCGTCCAGGTCCGCGCGCGCCTGCTCGTAGGTGCCGCGTACGGTGTCACCGGTGATCTTCCCGTGGTCCGCCGTGGCGTCCAGGGTGGGCTCCGGCATCGTGTTGACGGTGTGGGGCGCGACCAGCTCGGTGACGTAGAGGGTGTCCGGGTAGGCCGGGTCCTTCACACCGGTGGAGGCCCACAGGGGACGCTGCACGTTGGCGTTCTTGGCCTCCAGCGCCTTCCACCGGTCGGAGGCGATGACCTCCTCGTACGCCTGGTGGGCCAGCCGGGCGTTGGCGAGGGCGGCCTTGCCGCGCAGCGCCGTGGCCTCCTCCGTCCCCAGCGCGTCGAGCCGCTTGTCGATCTCGCTGTCCACGCGGGAGACGAAGAACGACGCCACCGAGTGGATCCGGGAGATGTCCAGACCCTTCGCGTCGGCCCGCTCCAGCCCCGTCAGGTAGGCGTCCATCACCTGGCGGTAGCGCTCCAGCGAGAAGATCAGCGTGACGTTGACGCTGATGCCGGTGGCGATGGTCTCGGTGATCGCGGGGAGCCCGGCCAGGCTGGCGGGGATCTTGATCAGGGTGTTGGGCCGGTCGACGAGCCAGGCGAGCTGCCGCGCCTCGGCGACGGTCGGCCGGGTGTGGTGGGCCAGCCGGGGGTCGACCTCGATGGAGACCCGGCCGTCCCGGCCGCCGGTCGCCTCGTACACGGGACGGAGGATGTCCGCCGCGTCCCGCACGTCGGCGGTGGTGATCATCCGCAGCGCCTCCTCGACGGAGACGCGGCGGGCGGCGAGGTCCGTGAGCTGCTGCTCGTACCCCTCGCCCTGGGAGATCGCCTTCTGGAAGATCGACGGGTTGGTCGTGACGCCGACGACGTGCTGCTGGTCGATCAGCTCGGCGAGGCCGCCGGACGTGATGCGCTCGCGCGACAGGTCGTCCAGCCAGATCGCGACGCCCTCGTCGGAGAGGCGCTTGAGTGCGTCTGTCATAGGAATTGCATCTCCTGCTTGTCGCTTGTCGGGCAGTGCGTCAGCGCGCTGCGGCTTCGATGGACTCGTGGGCGGCGGCCGCCACCGCCTCACTGGTGAGGCCGAACTCGCGGTAGAGCGTCTTGTAGTCGGCGGAGGCACCGAAGTGCTCCAGCGACACCGCTCGGCCGGCGTCCCCGAGGTATCGGTACCAGGACTGGGCCACGCCCGCCTCGACGCTCACTCGGGCCCGGACGGCCGGGGGCAGCACCGCGTCCTTCCACTCCTGGTCCTGCTCCTCGAACCACTCCACGCACGGCATGGAGACGACGCGGGCCCGCACGCCCCGCGCGGCCAGCTGTTCGCGCGCCTCGACGGCGAGCTGCACCTCGGAACCCGTCGCGATGAGGAGGACGTCCGGGCTGCCGCCCTCGGCCTCCAGCAGGACGTAGCCGCCCTTGGCCGCGTCGGGGTTCGGCTCGTAGGTGGGCACGTTCTGCCGGGTGAGGGCGAGGCCGTGCGGCGCGGGGTGGATCGCGTGCCGCTCCATGATCTCGGCCCACACCGTCGCCGTCTCGTTGGCGTCGGCGGGCCGGACCATGTTGAGGCCGGGGATGGCCCGCAGCGCGGAGAGGTGCTCGACGGGCTGGTGCGTGGGGCCGTCCTCGCCCAGACCGATCGAGTCGTGCGTCCAGACGTAGGTGACCGGCGTCTTCATCAGCGCCGCGAGCCGCACGGCGGGCCGCATGTAGTCGGAGAACACCAGGAACGTGCCGCCGTAGATGCGCGTGTTGCCGTGCAGGGCGACACCGTTCATGACCGAGCCCATGGCGTGCTCGCGGATGCCGAAGTGCACGGTGCGGCCGTACGGGTCGGCGCCGGGCAGCTTGTTGCCGATCGGGAGGAACGAGGTCTCGGCGATCGTGGTGTTGTTCGACCCGGCGAGGTCGGCGGAACCGCCCCACAGCTCCGGCAGCACCTCACCGAGGGCCTTGAGCACGGCACCGGACGCCTTGCGGGTGGCCACGTCCTTGCCCGGCTCGAACGTCGGCAGGGCCTCGCGCCAGTCCTTGGGCAGCTGCCGGTCGCGGATGCGCTCCCAGGTGGTGGCACGTTCGGGGTTCGCCGCGCGCCAGGCGTCCAGCCGCTCCCGCCAGGCGGCCTGGGCCGCACTGCCCCGCTCCAGGGCCTGCCGGGTGTGCGCGAGGACGGCGTCCTCGACGGCGAAGTCGGCCTCGGGGTCGAAACCGAGGACGCGCTTGGTGGCGGCGACCTCCTCGGCGCCGAGCGCCGAGCCGTGCGAGGCCTCGGTGTTCTGCGCGTTCGGCGCGGGCCAGGCGATGATCGAGCGGGCGGCGATGAGCGAGGGGCGGGAGGTCTCCTCCCGGGCCGCCTTCAGCGCCTCGTACAGGCCCTCGGGGTCGAGGTCGCCGTTCGCGGCCTGCTCGACGCGCTGGACGTGCCAGCCGTAGGCCTCGTACCGCTTCAGGGTGTCCTCGGAGACGGCCGTCTCGGTGTCGCCCTCGATGGAGATGTGGTTGTCGTCCCACAGCATCACGAGGTTGCCGAGCTTCTGGTGCCCGGCCAGCGAGGAGGCCTCGGCGGCCACGCCCTCCTGGAGGTCGCCGTCACCGCACAGGACCCAGATCGTGTGGTCGAACGGGGAGGTGCCCTCGGGCGCCTCCGGGTCGTACAGGCCGCGCTCGTAGCGGGCGGCCATGGCCATGCCGACGGCGTTGCCGATGCCCTGGCCGAGCGGACCCGTCGTCGTCTCGACGCCGACAGTGTGGTGCACCTCCGGGTGGCCCGGGGTCTTGCTCTCCCAGGTGCGGAAGGCCTTGAGGTCCTCCAGCTCCAGGCCGTACCCGGCCAGGTAGAGCTGGATGTAGAGCGTCAGGCTGGAGTGCCCGACGGAGAGAACGAAGCGGTCGCGGCCCGTCCAGTGCGAGTCGGCGGGGTCGTGCCGCATCAGCTTCTGGAACAGGACGTAAGCCGCCGGGGCCAGGCTCATCGCCGTGCCCGGGTGGCCGTTGCCCACCTTCTGGACGGCGTCCATCGCCAGGACCCGTACGGTGTCCACGGCCCGCTGGTCCAGCTCCGTCCATGCGAATGTGTCGGCTTCTGTGGTGGTCGGCTTGGTGCTCACCCTGGCTCAGGGCTCCTCTCCGCATACGAAAAGCCGGTGACCTGTCCCTCACCGCGCGCTGCCGAGCCTACCGTCGCCCGCGTCGGCTGCCCGCCGGTGTTCGGCCCGCGGTCACGATGCCGGTTACCCCGTGCCGGGGGAACCCTCACGTTCGCCCCGATATTTCCCACCGGGCCGTGCGGGAGGCCGCTCGCCGGCGGGAAGGGCGGCCTCCCGCCGGGAACGGCCTCCCACGCGGCCGGGCGCATACCGGCCCAACACGGCCACCCCCCGCAGTCGGGCCACGTACGGCTGCCGTCTAAAGTGGCGTGGTACGTGCGAGACGCCGCCGGACGCGTCGTCCGGCCCTCGCTTGTTCCCACTGCGGTGTGAGCCGCGGATGTCGCTTGTGATCAGGGGTGTTCGTGACGGCCGTCGAATCCCGTCCCGCGGGGAGTATCGCGCCTGCCCCCGGCGGCGAGACGCAGTCGGGCCCGCCGGTCATGGCGCGGGTGAAGGCGTTCGTGGCCCTCACCAAGCCCCGCATCATCGAGCTGCTGCTCACCACCACCATTCCGGTGATGTTCCTGGCGGCGCAGGGCGTTCCCGACCTGCTGCTCGTGCTGTGGACCTGTGTCGGCGGCTACCTGTCGGCCGGTGGGGCGAACGCCCTGAACATGTACATCGACCGGGACATCGACGCCCTGATGACCCGCACCGCGCAGCGGCCGCTCGTCACCGGCCTGGTCTCCCCCCGCGAGGGGCTGGTCTTCGGCCTGACGCTCGCCGTCGGCTCGACGCTGTGGTTCGGCCTGCTGGTCAACTGGCTCTCGGCCGCACTCTCCCTGGGCGCTCTCCTCTTCTACGTCGTCGTCTACACGATGCTGCTCAAGCGGCGTACCGCGCAGAACATCGTGTGGGGCGGGATCGCGGGCTGCATGCCCGTCCTGATCGGCTGGTCGTCGGTCACGAACGAGGTCAGCTGGGCGGCCGTCGTGCTGTTCCTCGTCATCTTCTTCTGGACGCCGCCGCACTACTGGCCGCTGTCGATGAAGGTCAAGGACGACTACGCGCGGGTGGGCGTGCCGATGCTGCCCGTCGTCGCGTCGAACCGCGTCGTGGCCCGGCAGATCGTCTGGTACAGCTGGGTCATGGTGGCCGTGTCGCTGGCCCTGTACCCCCTGGGGTACGTGGGCTGGTTCTACACGGCCGTCGCCCTGGCCGCCGGCGGCTGGTGGCTGTGGGAGGCCCACTCCCTCCAGTCCCGCGCGAAGGCCGGCGTCACGGGGACCAAGCTCAAGGAGATGCGGCTGTTCCACTGGTCGATCACCTACGTGACGATCCTCTTCGCCGCCGTCGCCATCGACCCCTTCCTGCGCTGACCCCTTCCCGCACCGACCTGTTCCCACCCTGACGCACCGCGCCCCACCGCATCACCCCGGCCCGGGGTGATGCGGTGGGGCGCGGAAACCGTGGCGCGACCCACGGTGACCTGCTGGCCTACCCGGCGGTAGCCTGGGCGTATGGCAGAGACGCAGAGCAGCGAGACCCCCGCGCCGCACGAGAGCGCGGCGGACGGCAAGGCGCAGCGGCAGGCCGCGCGGCTGGCCAAGCAGATCACCGCGTTCGCCCAGCGCCACGGCGGCAGCGCCGAGGGCCAGCTGGCCTACCTCGGGCAGCGCGGCGTGCGGATCGTCCTCGTCGGCGCGGACGGCGGCTGGGGCGACCTCGTGGCCACCAGCCACGCCGTCGCGGAGCAGGCCGTGGAGCGGGCCGGGATCACCGTCCGGGAGACGTTCGACGGGGAGATGGCCGCCAAGGTCCGCACCGGCCCGTACGAGTGGAGCCGGATGGCCGGAATGCAGATCGGCGGCCCCGCCAACCCGTGAGCAGCGCGGGGATCGCGCCGCACCTCCGCCGGCCCCGGCCGGTGTGCGGCGCGATCCCGGCTCCTCGCCGCCCCGCTATGCGCTGGGGACCGGAGCCTCGGGCCTGGCAGTGGTCCGGTCCGCCGCCTCGGGGGGCGCGGCCACCGCCGGTGCCGTGCCGCGCTCGCGCAGGGAGAGCACGACGCGCAGGACGGCGATCCACACCAGGGTCGAGCCGAGCAGGTGCACGGCGACGAGCAGTTCCGGCACGTCCGTCAGGTACTGCGCGTAGCCGACGACGATCTGCGAGGCGAGCACGACCGTGAGGTCACGGGTGCGGGCCCGGGGCCCGTCGGGGGCGTCCACGACCCGCAGGAACGCCCACAGGGCCAGCGTCAGGGCGACGACGAGCCAGGCGGCCGCCGCGTGCACCCGGGTCACGGAGTCCCAGTCCAGCGGGATGCGGGGCACGTCGCTGCTGTCACCGGCGTGCGGACCGGCGCCGGTGACGACCGTGCCGGCCACGATCAGCACCCCCGAGGCCACCAGGAGCGCGGCCCCGAGCTGCCGGACCCGGGGGCCGACGAGCGGACGCGGCGGGCCGTCGCCCTCCCGGGCCCGGTGCCAGGTGACGACCGTGACGGTGATCAGCGCGGTGGCCAGCAGGAAGTGCCCCGCGACGGAGTAGGGGTTCAGCCCGGTGAGCACGGTGATGCCGCCGAGCACCGCGTTGGCCACGACGATGAAGAACTGCGTCCAGGCCAGCCGGGTGAGGCCCCGGCGGCGCGGCTCGGTGCTGCGGGCGGCGACGATCGCCCAGCCGACGGCGGCGCACAGGACGTAGGTCAGCATGCGGTTGCCGAACTCGATGGCGCCGTGCAGACCCATCTCCTGGGTGGCGATGAGGCTGTCGCCGGTGCACTTGGGCCACGTGTCGCAGCCCAGCCCGGAGCCCGTCAGGCGGACGGCGCCGCCGGTGACGACGATGACGACGCTCATGACCACCGCGGTGAGGGTGGCCCGCTGGAGGGTGCGCTGGGTGGGCGTCCAGCGGCTGGCGACGTACGCGAGGGGGTTACGCGCGGCTTTGAGCATGTTCGGCACCCAGCCATGGTAAGCGGGTGCTTGTGCGAGTTTTCACGAGGGTCCCGGCCGGGGGACCGGGCCGCGACGGGCCCGCTCCCCCGGCCGGGTGCGCTCAGCGTCCGCGCAGCGCCCGGTACCGGGCCACGAGCGACGAGGTGGAGGCGTCCAGCCCCGGCACGTCGGCGCCCTCCGTCAGGGCCGGCTCGATGCGCTTGGCCAGCACCTTGCCCAGCTCGACGCCCCACTGGTCGAAGGAGTCGATGTTCCACACCGCGCCCTGCACGAAGACCTTGTGCTCGTACAGCGCGATGAGCTGGCCGAGCACGGAGGGGGTGAGGGCGGTGGCCAGGATGGTGGTCGTGGGCCGGTTGCCGGGGAACGTCCGGTGCGGCACCTGCTCCTCGGCGACGCCCTCGGCGCGCACCTCCTCGGCCGTCTTGCCGAACGCCAGCGCCTGTCCCTGGGCGAAGAGGTTCGCCATGAGGAGGTCGTGCTGGTCGCGCAGGGGGCCGAGCTCGGCGACGGGCTCCGCGAACCCGATGAGGTCGGCGGGGACGAGCTTCGTGCCCTGGTGCAGCAGCTGGAAGTAGGCGTGCTGCCCGTTGGTGCCGGGCGTGCCCCACACCACCGGACCGGTCTGCCAGGTCACCGGCCGGCCCTCGCGGTCCACGGACTTGCCGTTGGACTCCATGTCGAGCTGCTGGAGGTAGGCGGTGAAGCGGCCCAGGTAGTGCGAGTACGGCAGCACCGCGTGCGCCTGGGCGTCGAAGAAGGCGCCGTACCAGACGCCGAGCAGGCCCATGAGCAGCGGGGCGTTCTCCTCGGGCGGCGCGGTGCGGAAGTGCTCGTCGACGAGGTGGAAGCCGTCGAGCATCTCCCGGAACCGCTCCGGACCGACCGCGATCATCAGTGACAGGCCGATGGCCGAGTCGTAGGAGTACCGGCCGCCGACCCAGTCCCAGAACTCGAACATGTTGGCCGTGTCGATGCCGAACGCCGCCACCTCGTCGGCGTTCGTCGAGACGGCCACGAAGTGCCGGGCGACGGCCTCGCCGCCCGCGTCCAGCCCGCGCAGCAGCCAGTCGCGGGCCGCGCGGGCGTTGGTGATGGTCTCGATGGTCGTGAAGGTCTTCGACGCGACGATGAACAGCGTCTCGGCCGGGTCGAGGTCCCGCAGGGCCTCGTGCAGGTCGGCGCCGTCCACGTTGGAGACGAACCGGAAGTCCAGCTCGCGGGCGGTGTAGGGGCGCAGGACCTCGTAGGCCATCGCCGGACCGAGGTCGGAGCCGCCGATCCCGATGTTGACGACCGTGCGGATGCGGCGGCCGGTGTGCCCCGTCCAGGCCCCCGAACGGACCTGTTCGGCGAAGGCGCTCATGCGGTCGAGCACGGCGTGCACCGCCGGGACGACGTCCCGGCCGCCGGTCTCGATGACGGCGTCGCGCGGTGCGCGCAGCGCCGTGTGCAGGACCGCGCGGTCCTCCGTGGTGTTGATCCTCTCGCCGCGGAACATGGCGTCCCGCAGCGCACCGACGCCGGTGGCCTCCGCGAGGGCGCGGAGCAGCGTCAGTGTCTCGTCGGTGACGAGGTGCTTGCCGTAGTCGAGGTGGAGATCGCCGACCTGGACCCGGTACCGCTCACCGCGCCCGGGGTCGGCGTCGAACAGCTCCCGCAGCCCCACGTCCCCCAGCCGCTCGCGGTGCTCGGCCAGTGCGGCCCATTCCGGCAAGCGGTCCAGTCGTCCGCCGAACGTTGCGCCTGCTGCATTCATCTGCGCTGTCAGCCCATCCTTGTCGTCCGTTCCCCGCCGGACACGACCCTATCGGGGCCGGGTGGGCCGATCCGGCCCCGATAGGGGACGAAGGACTAGATCTCGCCCCGGAGCTTGGCGAGGGCCTCGGCGAGGATGGCCTCGCCGTCCGCGTCGGACCGGCGTTCGCGCACGTAGGCCAGGTGCGTCTTGTACGGCTCCGTACGCGGCGGGTCCGGGGGGTTGTCCTGGTCCGTGCCGGCCGGGAAGCCGCAGCGCGGGCAGTCCCAGGTGTCGGGGACCTGCGCGTCGCTGGCGAAGCTCGGCTTGGTCTCGTGTCCGTTGGAGCACCAGAAGGAGATGCGCAGGCGCGGCGCGGACTCACCGCGCTCGGCCTCGCCCATCGGCCCCGCCCCGACCCGGCTGCCCCGGATCGCGTTGCCACCTGCCACGGTCGTAACTCCCTGCCTCAAGGTGCTGCGAAGTCGCCCTAGTGTACGTAGGGCCCAACGCGCGTCCCCGTCCGGGAGTTACCCCGCGACGTGGAACGCGGTCCTCATGATAGGCAGCAAGGTGGCGTCCCTGTCAGCGGTGCGGCACCGCCCGGGAGGTGCGGGGACCGCCTCAGGAGGACTTCATCATGATGCCGAGGGCGATGATGATCGCGAACCAGATGATCCCGACCACGATGGTGATGCGGTCCAGGTTGCGCTCGGCCACCGAGGAGCCGCCGACGGAGGACTGCATGCCGCCGCCGAACATGTCGGAGAGGCCGCCGCCCTTGCCCTTGTGCATCAGCACCAGCAGCATCAGCAGCGCGCTGAAGACGAGCAGGGCGATCGACAGACCCAGTTCCACGGTTGGACCAACTCTCGGACTACGGAAAACGGACGGTGGGGGTGGCGCCGCTCCGGCGCCGGGTGCACCGGTGGGTGCGGGCCCGGGGTGCGGGACCGGATCGCAGCGTGATCCGGTCCCGCACAGCCTACGACGGGAACGCCCCGCGGGCCCAGCCCGGCGGCGGGCTACTGGTCGCGGAAGCGGACGATCTTGACGAACTCGTCCACGTCCAGGGAGGCGCCGCCGATGAGCGCGCCGTCCACGTCCGGCTGCGCCATGATCGCGGCGACGTTGCCGGACTTGACCGAGCCGCCGTACTGGATGCGGACCTTGTCCGCCAGCTCGGTGTCGTACAGCTCGCCGAGACGTCCCCGGATCGCGTGGCAGACCTCCTGCGCGTCCTCCGGTGTGGCGACCTCGCCGGTACCGATGGCCCACACCGGCTCGTAGGCGATGACGAGGGTCTCCGCGTCGGCGGCGGGGACGTCGTCGAGGGCGCCGTCGAGCTGCGCGAGGGTGTGCTGGACGTGGTGACCGGCCTTGCGGACGTCCAGGCCCTCACCGACGCACAGGATCGGGGTGAGGCCGTGCTTGAAGGCCGCCTTGACCTTCGCGTTGCACAGGGCGTCGTCCTCGTGGTGGTACTGCCGCCGCTCGGAGTGGCCCACGACGGCGTAGCTGCACTTCAGCTTCGCCAGCATCGGGCCGCCGACCTCGCCGGTGTAGGCGCCGGAGTCGTGCGCGGAGATGTCCTGGGCGCCGTAGGTGATCTTCAGCTTGTCGCCGTCGACCAGGGTCTGCACGGAGCGCAGGTCGGTGAAGGGCGGCAGGACGGCGACGTCGACGCCGTCGTAGTCCTTGTCCGAGAGGGCGAAGGCGAGCTTCTGGACGTGCGCGATGGCCTCAAGGTGGTTGAGGTTCATCTTCCAGTTGCCCGCCATGATGGGCGTGCGGGAACTCATGGTGGTTCAGTCCTCCAGTGCGGCGAGGCCGGGGAGCGTCTTGCCCTCGAGGTATTCGAGGCTGGCGCCGCCACCGGTCGAGATGTGGCCGAAGGCGTCGTCGGCGAAGCCGAGTGTGCGCACGGCCGCGGCGCTGTCACCACCGCCGACGACCGTGAAGGCCGGGCTGTCGGTGAGCGCCTGGGCGATGGCCCGGGTGCCCCCGGCGAAGTCCGGGTGCTCGAAGACGCCCATGGGCCCGTTCCAGAAGACGGTGGCGGCGTCGGCGAGCTTCGCCGCGTACAGCTTCTGCGACTCGGGGCCGATGTCCAGCCCCTGCTGGTGCGCGGGGATGGCGTCGGCGGCGACCGTCACCGGGTGCGCGGGTGCCTTCGTCGCCAGGTCCGGGAAGGTGTCGGCGGCCAGGACGTCCACGGGGAGGACGAACTCCACCCCGCGCTCCTTCGCCCGCTCCAGGTAGCCGCGGACGGCCGGGACCTGGTCCTCCTGGAGCAGCGAGTTGCCCACGTCGTGGCCCTGCGCCTTGAGGAAGGTGTAGGCCATGCCGCCGCCGATCAGGATGCGGTCGGCCCTCTCCAGCAGCTGCTCGATGACGGCGAGCTTGTCGGAGACCTTCGCGCCGCCGAGGACGACCGCGTAGGGCCGCTTGACGTCGTCGGTCAGCTGCTTCAGCACCCCGACCTCGGTGGCGACCAGCCCTCCGGCGGCGTGCGGCAGCCGTGCGGGCAGGTCGTAGACGGAGGCGTGCTTGCGGTGCACGGCGCCGAAGCCGTCGCCCACGTAGGCGTCGGCGAGGGCGGCCAGTTCGTCGGCGAAGGCGGCGCGCTCGGCGTCGTCCTTGCTCGTCTCGCCGGGGTTGAAGCGGAGGTTCTCCAGCAGCGTGACCTCGCCGTCGCCCAGAGCGGCGACGGTGGCCTTCGCGCTGTCCCCCACGGTGTCGGCGGCGAACGTCACCGCGCCCCCGCCGGAGCCGGCCAGCAGTTCGCCCAGCCGCCGCGCGACGGGGGCGAGGGAGAAGCGCGCCTCGGGCGCGCCCTTCGGCCGGCCCAGGTGCGAGGCGACGACCACCCGCGCGCCGGCGCCGGCGAGCTTAAGGATCGTCGGCACGGCGGCGCGGATGCGGCCGTCGTCGGTGATGGTGTCCCCCGCGAGCGGGACGTTGAGGTCGGCGCGGACGAAGACCCGCTTCCCGGCGACCCCTTCGGTGACGAGTTCGTCGATCGTCTTCATGTGGTGATGTGGCTCCTTGGAGTTCGGCCCTGCGACATGGCACGAGGCCCGTGCGGCGCGCCGGTGCGCCACACGGGCCTCGTTCCGGTCACTACTTCTCGGTGCCTGACGGACCGCGGTGGTCCTACAGCTGGTTGCCGACGAAGAGGGTCAGGTCGACCAGACGGTTCGAGTAGCCCCACTCGTTGTCGTACCAGCCGACGATCTTGACCTGCTTGCCCATGACCATGGTCAGCGAGGAGTCGAAGGTGCAGGACGCGGGCCAGTTGACGATGTCCGAGGAGACGATCGGGTCGCTGGTGTACTCCAGGATGCCCTTGAGCTGCCCCTCGGCGGCCTTCTGGAACGCGGCGTTGACCTCGTCCTTGGTGACCTCCCGCTCCAGCTCGACGACCAGGTCGGTCACGGAGCCGGTGGGCACGGGCACGCGCATCGCGATGCCGTCCAGCTTGCCCTTGAGCTGCGGCAGGACCAGCGCGGTGGCCTTGGCGGCCCCGGTGGACGTCGGGATGATGTTCTCCGCGGCGGCGCGGGCGCGGCGCAGGTCCTTGTGCGGGAAGTCGAGGATGCGCTGGTCGTTGGTGTAGGCGTGGACCGTCGTCATCATGCCCTTGACGATGCCGAAGCTCTCGTCGAGGACCTTCGCCATGGGAGCCACGCAGTTGGTGGTGCAGGAGGCGTTGGAGATGACGTGGTGCTCACCGGCGTCGTAGGCGTCGTTGTTGACGCCCATGACCACGGTGATGTCCTCCTCCTTGGCGGGGGCGGAGATGAGCACCTTCTTGGCACCGCCGGCCAGGTGCTTCGCCGCGTCCTCGCGCTGGGTGAAGATGCCGGTGGACTCGATGACGACGTCGACGCCCAGCTCGCCCCAGGGGATGTCGGCCGGGTTGCGCTCGGAGAGGACCTTGATGGTCTTCCCGTCGACGGTGATGGTGTCGGCGGTGTGCGTGACCTCTGCCTTGAGGCGGCCCAGGATGGTGTCGTACTTCAGCAGGTGCGCCGTGGTCGCAGTGTCGCCCAGGTCGTTGACAGCCACGATCTCGATGTCCGCGCCCTGCTCCAGGAGTGCGCGGAAGTAGTTACGACCGATGCGGCCGAAGCCGTTGATGCCTACGCGGATCGTCACGAAACCGATCTCCTCGTCAGGTACGCCGGAAGAGGGTTCCGGCGAGCTTGTTTGGGTTGTCCCCGACCACCTTCGACCCTACCGCGCCGATGTGGCGTCGGTGACATCGACCGGCCCCGCGCCGTGGTGATCCGGCCCCCGCCGGGCCCCGCCGGGGCGGCGACCCCGCGACGGACCGGCGTCAGCCGACCATCTCCTCGGTCAGCGTGGACTCCGTGCCCGGCAGCCCGAGGTCCGAGGCCCGCTTGTCGGCCATCGCCAGCAGCCGTCGGATGCGCCCGGCCACGGCGTCCTTCGTCAGCGGCGGGTCGGCGAGGGCGCCCAGCTCCTCCAGCGACGCCTGCTTGTGCTCCATCCGCAGCCGCCCGGCGGCGGCCAGGTGCTCGGGCACCTCCTCCCCGAGGATCTCCAGCGCCCGCTGCACCCGGGCGCCGGCCGCCACGGCCGCGCGCGCCGAACGCCGCAGGTTGGCGTCGTCGAAGTTGGCCAGCCGGTTCGCGGTGGCGCGGACCTCCCGGCGCATCCGGCGCTCCTCCCAGGCCAGCACGGACTCGTGCGCGCCGAGCCGGGTGAGCAGCGCCCCGATGGCATCGCCGTCACGGACCACGACACGGTCCACCCCCCGTACCTCGCGGGCCTTCGCGCCGATCTGCAGCCGGCGCGCCGCGCCGACGAGCGCGAGCGCGGCCTCCGGGCCCGGGCAGGTGACCTCCAGCGAGGACGAGCGGCCCGGCTCCGTCAGCGAGCCGTGGGCGAGGAACGCGCCGCGCCAGGCGGCCTCCGCGTCGCACGTCGCGCCGGAGACGACCTGCGGTGGCAGACCGCGGATCGGGCGGCCCCGGCCGTCGACGAGGCCGGTCTGCCGGGCGAGCTGGTCACCGCCCGCAACCACCCGGACGACGTAACGGCTGCCGCGCCGGAGGCCGCCGGGAGCCATCACCACCAGGTCGGACTTGTGTCCGAAAATCTCCTCGATGTCTCTGCGCAACCGCCTTGCCGCGATGGCGGTGTCCAGCTCGGCCTCGATGACGATGCGCCCGCTGACCAGGTGCAGCCCGCCCGCGAAGCGCAGCATGGAGGAGACCTCCGACTTGCGGCAGCAGGTCCGGGTCACGTGGAGCCGGGAGATCTCATCCTTCACCGCTGCCGTCATCGCCATGGGCCGATCCTTCCGTGCATCCGAAAAATACGGTCGTACGCCGCGGCCAGCCGTACCGGGTCGTGGCGGGCGTCGCTGTCCTGCGCGGCCACCGCCGCCAGCTCCACCGTGCCGCCCAGCCGCTCGGCGGCCTCGCGCAGACTCTGCTGGTCGGGGACTGCATCCTGGTCCGCCAGCACGACGTCGAAAGCGAGTTTAGGGGCGTGTCGGGCCAAAACCTCCAAATGACGCTGCGGGGAGAAGCCGGCCGTCTCCCCGGGCTGGGGTGCCAGGTTCAGCGACAGGACGCGCCGCGCCCGCGTCTCGGTGAGGGCCTGGAGCAGCTCGGGCACGAGGAGGTGAGGGATCACCGAGGAGAACCAGGAGCCGGGCCCGACGACGACCCAGTCGGCGTCCAGGACGGCCTCCACGGCCTCCGGGACGGCGGGCGGGTCGGCCGGGACCAGCCGCACCTCCCGCACCTCGCCGGGGGTGAGCGCGACGGTGGCCTGGCCCACGACGGTGCTCGTCTCGTCGGGGCGGTGCGGGTCGTGCCCGCGCACCTGCGCCTGGAGCTGGAGCGGCACGGCCGACATGGGCAGGACGCGGCCGTGTGCGCCCAGCAGCTTGCCGACGAGGTCGAGCGCGGCCACGTGATCGCCCAGCTGCTCCCACAGCGCGACGATCAGCAGGTTGCCCACGGCGTGTCCGTTCAGGTCGCCGCAGCCCGCGAAGCGGTGCTGGACGACGCGGGCCCACGTCCGGCCCCACTCGTCGTCCCCGCACAGCGCGGCGAGCGCCTTGCGCAGGTCGCCCGGGGGAAGGACGTCCAGCTCCGTGCGGAGCCGGCCGCTGGAGCCGCCGTCGTCCGCCACGGTGACGACGGCGGTGAGGTCACCGGTGATCCGCCGCAGGGCGGTCAGCGAGGCGGACAGCCCCATGCCGCCCCCGAGCGCGACGACCTTGGGCTGCCCCTTGCCGGGAAGGAGCCTGCGCCTGCGCAGCCGCAGCGAACGGCCGGTGACCGCGCTCATTCGCGTCCCATGTCCCGGTGTACGACGACCGTCTCCACCCCTTCGGCGGACAACCGCCGCCCCAGGCGCTCGCTCATCGCGACGCTGCGGTGCTTGCCGCCGGTGCAGCCGATGGCGATCGTGACGTAGCGCTTGCCCTCCCGGCGGTACCCGGTGGCGATGAGCTGGAGCAGCTCCGCGTAGCGGTCCAGGAACTCCTTGGCACCGGGCTGGTCGAAGACGTAGTCGGCGACCTCGGGGCTGGTGCCGGTGAAGGGGCGCAGCTCGGGCACCCAGTGCGGGTTGGGCAGGAAGCGGCAGTCGGTGACGAGGTCGGCGTCGACCGGCAGGCCGTACTTGTAGCCGAACGACATCACCGTGGCCCGCAGCTCGGGCTCCTCCTCCCCGGCGAACCGGGCGTCCATCTTGGCGCGCAGCTCGTGCACGTTGAGCCCGGAGGTGTCGATGACCAGGTCGGCGTCGCCGCGCAGCTCGCGCAGGAGGTCGCGCTCGGCGTCGATGCCGTCGACGATCCGGCCGTCCCCCTGCAGCGGGTGCGGGCGGCGCACGGACTCGAAGCGGCGCACCAGCGCGTCGTCGGACGCCTCCAGGAAGACGGTGCGGCGGGTGACGTGCTTGGCCTCCAGCGTGGCCAGCGACTCCTTGAGCGCGTCGAAGAAGCGCCGGCCGCGGACGTCGACGACGACCGCGATGCGGGCGACGTTGCCCTGGGAACGGGCGCCGAGGTCGACCATGGTGGGGATCAGGGCGGGGGGCAGGTTGTCCACGACGAACCAGCCCAGGTCCTCCAGGCACTTCGCGGCCGTGCTGCGGCCGGCCCCGGACATGCCGGAGATGATGACCAGCTCGGGGACGGTCAGGTCCTCCGCGCCGTTGCCCTCGGCCGGCGTGCCCGCGTTCACGTGTGCTCCCGTGTCGTTCTCCGTGTGCTGCTGGTCCATGATCTCTCCCCCGGTGTCGGTGCTGCGGGCGGGTGCGCCCTCACCGTTCATCATCGTCGATGATTTCGCCCGTGGCGGTGTTGACGGCGGGAACGGGCCGTGACGAGCCGGCGAGCGCGGCAGCCACGGTCTCGGCGGTCTTGCGGCCTATCCCGGGGACCTCGCAGATCTGTTCGACGGTGGCGGCGCGCAGTCTCCTGACCGACCCGAAGTGCTTCACCAGCGCCTGCTTGCGGGCCTCGCCCAGGCCCGGCACGGCGTCCAGCGGACCCTCCTTCAGCGCCTTGGAGCGCTTGCCGCGCTGGTAGCGGATGGCGAAGCGGTGCGCTTCGTCGCGCACCCGCTGCAACAGGTAGAGCCCCTCGCTGCTGCGCGGCAGCACGACCGGGTCGTCGTCGCCCGGGACCCACACCTCCTCCAGCCGTTTGGCCAGCCCGCAGACGGCGACGTCGTCGACGCCCAGCTCGTCCAGGGCCCGGCGGGCGGCGGCGACCTGCGGCTGACCGCCGTCCACGACGACGAGCTGCGGCGGGTAGGCGAACCGCTTCGGCCGCCCGTCGGCGGTGCGCGAGCCCGTCTCCAGCGGCTCGTCGTCCTCCTCCGGGACCGCCCACTCGCCCGTCTCCCGGCGCTCGGCGAGATAGCGGCGGAACCGGCGGCCGACGACCTCGTGCATGGCGCGGACGTCGTCCTGCCCGGCGAAGGACTTGATCTGGAAGCGGCGGTACTCGCTCTTGCGGGCCAGCCCGTCCTCGAAGACGACCATGGAGGCCACGACGTCGTCGCCCTGGAGGTGGGAGACGTCGAAGCACTCGATGCGCAGGGGGGCCGACGGCAGGTCCAGCGCCTCGGCGATCTCCTCCAGGGCGCGGGAGCGCGTGGTGAGGTCGGAGGCCCGTTTCGTCTTGTGCAGGGCCAGGGACTGCTGCGCGTTGCGCTCGACCGTCTCCATCAGAGCGCGCTTGTCGCCGCGCTGGGGGACGCGGAGGCTGACGCGCGCCCCCCGGCGACCGGTCAGCCACTCGGCGACGGGCTCGACCGGCTCCGGCAGCGCCGGGACGAGCACCTCCCTGGGCACGGCCTCGCCGTGCTCCTCGCCGTAGAGCTGCTGGAGGGCGTGCTCGACGAGGTCGGCGCTGCTGAGGGCCTCCACCTTGTCGGTCACCCAGCCGCGCTGACCGCGCACCCGCCCGCCGCGCACGTGGAAGATCTGCACGGCGGCCTCCAGCTCGTCCTCGGCGAGGGCGACCAGGTCGGCGTCGGTGGCGTCGGTGAGGACGACAGCCTGCTTCTCCATGGCCCGCCGCAGGGCCCCGATGTCGTCCCGCAGCCGCCCGGCCCGCTCGTACTCCATCTCCTCGGCGGCCTCGTGCATCTGCTGCTCCAGACGCCGCAGGTAGGTGCCGGTGCGGCCGGCCACGAAGTCGCAGAAGTCCTCGGCGAGGTCGCGGTGGTCCTCGGCGCTGATCCGGCCGACGCACGGCGCCGCGCACTTGCCGATGTACCCCAGCAGACACGGGCGCCCGATCTGCGCGGAGCGCTTGAAGACGCCCGCGCTGCAGGTGCGCACCGGGAAGACGCGCAGCAGCAGGTCCACCGTCTCGCGAATGGCCCAGGCGTGCCCGTACGGGCCGAAGTAGCGCACGCCCTTCTTCTTGGCGCCGCGCATGACCTGCACGCGGGGGAACTCCTCGTTCATCGTCACCGCGAGGAACGGGTAGCTCTTGTCGTCGCGGTACTTGACGTTGAAGCGGGGGTCGAACTCCTTGATCCAGGTGTACTCCAACTGGAGCGCCTCGACCTCGGTGCCGACCACCGTCCACTCCACGGAGGCCGCCGTCGTCACCATCGTGGCGGTGCGCGGGTGCAGGTTCGCCACGTCCTGGAAGTACGACGAGAGCCGCTGCCGCAGGCTCTTGGCCTTGCCGACGTAGATCACCCTGCGGTGCTCGTCACGGAAGCGGTAGACGCCCGGGGACTCCGGGATCTGCCCGGGCGACGGCCGGTAGCTGGACGGGTCTGCCATGCCGTCCACCCTACGTGCGCACGGTGACAGGGCGGGTGCGTCCCGTCCCGCCCCGCGACCGGCCGGACCGGGCCGTCACCAGCCGCGTTCGCGCCACTCGGCGAGGTGGGGACGCTCGGCGCCGAGCGTCGTGTCGGCGCCGTGGCCGGGGTAGACCCACGTCTCGTCGGGGAGTTCGGCGAAGAGCTTGGTCTCCACGTCGTGCAGCAGCGAGACGAAGTGGTCCCGGTTGCCGAAGGTGTTGCCGACACCACCGGGGAAGAGGCAGTCGCCGGTGAAGAGGTGCGGGTGGCCGTGGGGGTCGTCGTAGACGAGGGCGACGGAGCCGGGGGTGTGGCCGACGAGGTGGCGGGCGGTCAGCCGGACGGCGCCGAAGGAGACGGTGTCGCCGTCCGCGAGCGGCACATCGGTCGGGACGGGGATGCCCTCGGCGTCGTCCCGGCCGGCGTAGGTGTGCGCGCCGGTGGCCTCGACCACCTCGGCGAGGGCCTGCCAGTGGTCGCCGTGCCGGTGGGTGGTGACGACCCCGGTGATGCCGTCGGCCCCGATGAGGCTGAGCAGTGTGCCGGACTCGTTGGCGGCGTCGATGAGGAGCTGCTCGCCGGTGGCGCGGCAACGCAGCAGGTAGGCGTTGTTGTCCATGGGCCCGACGGCGGCCTTGGAGATGATCAGATCGGCCAGCTCGTGGACGTCGGCCGGGCCGCCGACCGTGACCTTTCCGGTGTAGGACATGGGGACTCCTCTACGGCGAGGCCACGGCCGGTGGAGGCTGCGGCCGGTGGCGGGCGGTGGGGTGGGCGGAGCAGGTGGGCGGTCAGAGAGGTGGCAGGACGGGCAGCGTGCCGGTGGAGGCCGTGAGGCCGGTGCCGGGGGTGCGGCCGGCCAGCCAGCACGCCAGGGCGCGGGCGGAGCCGGTGACGACGACGGGGCCGGTGGCGTCGCCCTGGCCGTCGGGCCCGCCCGGTTCCGCCGCCCGCCCGGTGCGCCAGGAGCGGCCGTCGTCGGTGCGCAGCTCGGTGGCGGGGACCTCGGCGTTGCCGGAGAAGCGCCGGGCCAGGTAGGCGATCAGGCGCTCGGTGAAGGCGGCCGGCAGGGCGTCCGGGCCGTGGCCGAGGTCGAGGTCGAGGTGGTGCAGCTCGACCTCGACCTGGCGGCGGAAGGGGATGGCGCCGGCACGGTCGGTGACGCCGTTGCGGAGTTCGACGGTCTTCTGCCAGGCGTCTTCGCCGCCGTCGCCGCCGCTCGCGTAGCGGGCGAGGACCTCGTCCAGCCGCCGGGCGGTGGCCCGCAGGTCGTCGAGCTGGGCGGGCAGGGGGCGCGGGGCGTCCCGCTCGATGTCGGCGTCCCGCGCCTCGGCGCTGACGTACATGGGCCGGCCTTCGAGCACGTTGACGAGGGCGTCGGCGTTGCGGGCGAGGTGGGCGAGGACGTGGCCCCGGGTCCAGCCGGGCAGGCGGGACGGCTCGGTGAGCAGCGCGTCCGGGCCGGTGGGCCCGTCGGCGTGCTTCTCGAGCGCGGCCAGGAGCGTGTCGGTGGACTCCCGGAGTGCGGCGACGTCGTGCTGTGGCGAAGTCATGATCCAACGCTAGCGCCGCCCCACGTTCGGGTGAAGTCGGCTCCACCGAGCCACGGACGGCCGAAAATCGAATGTGCGTGCTATAAGGTCGCGGTAGCGGCATCCCGAAGACATTCCGGCGGCGGCCCCCATACCCTGGTACGGGGGCCGGCCGTCCGGACCCCCACTCCACACGAAAGGTGCCAATCGGCGTGGCCGACCGTCTCATCGTCCGTGGCGCTCGCGAGCACAATCTGAAGAACGTCTCGCTCGACCTCCCGCGCGACTCCCTCATCGTCTTCACCGGGCTCTCGGGATCGGGGAAGTCCTCGCTCGCCTTCGACACGATCTTCGCGGAGGGCCAGCGCCGCTACGTGGAGTCGTTGTCGTCCTACGCACGGCAGTTCCTCGGACAGATGGACAAGCCGGACGTCGACTTCATCGAGGGCCTGTCGCCGGCGGTCTCCATCGACCAGAAGTCGACCTCGCGCAACCCGCGCTCGACGGTCGGCACGATCACCGAGGTCTACGACTACCTACGGCTGCTGTTCGCGCGCATCGGCAAGCCGCACTGCCCCGAGTGCGGCCGTCCCATCGCGCGGCAGTCGCCGCAGGCCATCGTCGACAAGGTGCTCGGCCTGGAGGAGGGCAGCCGGTTCCAGGTGCTCTCGCCGCTGGTGCGCGAGCGCAAGGGCGAGTTCGCGGACCTCTTCTCGGATCTCCAGACCAAGGGCTACAGCCGGGCCCGCGTCGACGGGCGGACGGTCCAGCTCTCCGACCCGCCGAAGCTCAGGAAGCAGGAGAAGCACACGATCGAGGTGGTCGTCGACCGCCTCACCGTGAAGGACAGCGCCAAGCGGCGGCTGACGGACTCGGTGGAGACGGCGCTGGGGCTGTCCGGCGGCATGGTCATCCTCGACTTCGTCGACCTCGACGAGGACGACCCGCAGCGTGAGCGGATGTTCTCCGAGCACCTGTACTGCCCCTACGACGACCTGTCGTTCGAGGAGCTGGAGCCGCGGTCGTTCTCCTTCAACTCCCCCTTCGGCGCCTGTCCCCAGTGCACCGGCATCGGGACGCGCATGGAGGTCGACCCGGAGCTGATCGTCCCCGACGAGGACAAGTCGCTGGACGAGGGCGCGATCCACCCGTGGTCCCACGGGCACAACAAGGAGTACTTCGGGCGGCTGATCGGTGCCCTGGCCGACGCGCTGGGCTTCCGCACCGACGTCCCCTGGGCCGGGCTGCCGCAACGGGCCAGGAAGGCCCTGCTGAACGGCCACCGCACGCAGATCGAGGTCAGCTACCGCAACCGCTACGGACGCGAGCGCTCCTACACGACCGCCTTCGAGGGCGCGGTGCCGTTCGTGCGGCGGCGGCACTCGGAGGCCGAGTCCGACTCCAGCCGGGAGCGCTTCGAGGGCTACATGCGCGAGGTGCACTGCCCGGCCTGCGAGGGGACCCGGCTGAAGCCCATCGTGCTGGCGGTCACGGTGAAGGGGCGGTCCATCGCGGACGTCGCGGCCATGTCCATCAGCGAGTGCGCCGACTTCCTGCGGGAGATGACGCTGACCGCGCGGGAGAAGAAGATCGCCGAGCGGGTCCTCAAGGAGGTCAACGAGCGGCTGCGCTTCCTCGTCGACGTCGGCCTGGACTACCTCTCGCTGAACCGCGCGGCGGGGACGCTGTCCGGTGGCGAGGCGCAGCGCATCCGGCTGGCGACCCAGATCGGCTCCGGCCTGGTGGGCGTCCTGTACGTGCTGGACGAGCCGTCGATCGGCCTGCACCAGCGGGACAACCACCGGCTCATCGAGACGCTGGTGCGGCTGCGGAACCTGGGCAACACCCTGATCGTCGTCGAGCACGACGAGGACACCATCCGTACCTCCGACTGGGTCGTGGACATCGGGCCCGGCGCCGGTGAGCACGGCGGCAAGGTGGTGCACAGCGGGCCGCTGGCCGAGCTCCTGACCAACGAGCAGTCGATGACGGGGCAGTACCTGGCCGGGAAGCGGCAGATCCCGACCCCACTGGAGCGCCGCGAGACCGACCCGGACCGCAGGCTGACGGTCGTGGGCGCGCGCGAGAACAACCTCCGCGACATCGACGTCGACTTCCCGCTCGGCGTCCTGACCGCCGTGACGGGCGTCTCGGGCTCCGGCAAGTCCACGCTGGTCAACGACATCCTCTACACGCACCTGGCGCGGGAGCTCAACGGCGCCAAGGCGGTGCCGGGCCGCCACACCCGGGTGACGGGTGACGACCAGGTCGACAAGGTCGTGCACGTCGACCAGTCGCCGATCGGCCGCACCCCCCGCTCCAACCCGGCCACCTACACCGGGGTGTTCGACCACGTGCGGCGGCTGTTCGCCGAGACGATGGAGGCGAAGGTCCGCGGCTACCTGCCGGGCCGGTTCTCCTTCAACGTCAAGGGCGGTCGCTGCGAGAACTGCTCGGGCGACGGCACGATCAAGATCGAGATGAACTTCCTGCCGGACGTGTACGTCCCGTGCGAGGTGTGCCACGGCGCCCGCTACAACCGGGAGACGCTGGAGGTCCACTACAAGGGCAAGAACATCGCCGAGGTGCTGGACATGCCGATCGAGGAGGCGATGGACTTCTTCGAGGCCGTTCCCGCCATCGCCCGGCACCTGCGCACCCTCAACGACGTGGGGCTCGGGTACGTGCGGCTGGGCCAGTCCGCGCCGACGCTCTCCGGGGGCGAGGCGCAGCGCGTGAAGCTGGCCTCGGAGCTCCAGAAGCGCTCCACGGGCCGCACGGTGTACGTGCTCGACGAGCCGACGACGGGGCTGCACTTCGAGGACATCCGCAAGCTGATCACGGTCCTGGAGGGTCTGGTCGACAAGGGGAACACGGTCATCGTCATCGAGCACAACCTGGACGTCATCAAGACGGCGGACTGGGTGGTGGACATGGGCCCCGAAGGCGGTGTCGGCGGCGGGCTGGTCGTCGCCGAGGGAACGCCGGAGGAGGTCGCCGCCGTCCCCGCCAGCCACACCGGCAAGTTCCTGCGGGACCTGCTGGGCGAGCGGGTCAGCGACGCCTCGGTGAACGGCGGCACGGCGCGCCGGAAGCCGGCGAGGAAGGCCGCCGCGAAGTCGTCGGCCAAGAAGGCCGCCGCCACCTCCCGAGCCCGCAAGGCCGGTGCGAAGCGCTCCTGAGCCGCACGTAGGGTGGCCCGCGTGACACGTGACGAACAGCGACGCCCCCGCCGTCGGACCGCGCTCCGCGGTGCGGCGGCCGGGGCGGCCCTGGCCGCCGGGGGATCCGTCCTCTCCGGCTGCGGCCGCCCCGACGAGCCCGCCACACCACCGCCGTCGACGCCGACGGCCCCCGTGGAGCTGGGCACCGCGGACGAGGTGCCGGTGGGCGGCGCCCACGCCTTCCGCGACGCCAAGGTCGTCGTCTCCCAGCCCGAACCCGGCCGTTACAAGGCGTTCAGCGCCGTGTGCACGCACGAGGGCTGCGCCATGTTCGCCCTGCGGGAGCGGGCCATCGTCTGCTCCTGCCACGGCAGCAGCTTCGACACGACGACCGGCGAGGTGCTCACCGGACCGGCCCGCGAACCGCTGCCCGAGATCCCGGTCCGGGTGGAGGGCGACGGACTGGTCGCCGGCTGACCACGGGGCACGCCGGGTGCGCCCAGCAGGTGCTGACGTCGCGCCGGTGACCGCCACGGGGGCGGTTTCCCGCCGCGTCCGGCCCCGCGTGCGCCGTCGTCACCACCGCACTCTGCGACGCTGCGTCCGTGACGCTCCACCGACGTACGGCCCGCGCCCTGTTGTGTGCGGCGGCGTCGCTGCTGCTCGGTTCCGCGCTCGCGGTGCCGACGACGACGACCGACCGTCCCGCAACCGCCCCGGCGGCGGCCGTCCCGGCCCTCCCGCGCGCGGCGGACGGAGCGGACCCGGGCCGTGCCCCGGCGCGGAGCGAACGACCGGTCGCGCCCGGCGTGACGCTCACCTCGTTCAGCGAGCCACGTGCCGGGGAGTGGGTGCGGGGCGACGGGCTGAGCGTGGACCTCACCGGGGAGCTCCGCGTCGACTACCTCGACTCCGGGGAGGTGACGCGGCGGCAAACCGTCAGCGCACTGGTGGCGCACCACGACCCCGGCGCCGGACGGCGCACCGTCGCGGCCGTCAACGCCGACTTCTTCGACATCAACGGCACCGGTGCGCCCCTCTCGGCCGGGCTGCGCGACGGCGGGCTGACGCAGTCGGGTGGGCCGGGCCCGTCCCGGGTCGCGGGGTTCGGGCCGCAGGGAGCGGGCCGCATCCTGGAGCTCCTCTTCGAGGGGAGCGTCCGGCTGCCCCGGGGGACGCGGCCGCTGGCCGGGTACAACGCCGCCGAGCTCCCCCGGGACGGCATCGGGCTCTACACACCGGGCTGGGGCCGCGCCGACCGGGCGCCGACCACGCACGGCGCCCGCGCCGCCGAGGTCACGGTGGCGGACGGCGTGGTCGTGGCCGCACACGACGAGTCGGGCACGGCGCCGGTCCCCGCCGGGACGACCGTCCTGCGCGGCCGTGAGGCCGGAGCCGACGCCCTGGCGGCCCTCGCCCCCGGGCACCGGGTGGCGGTGCGGTACGCGGTCCGCGCCGGGGACGGCGGGCCGCTGCCCCGCACCGCGGTCGGCGGCCGGGAGCCCCTGGTCGTCGACGGCGAGCCCCGGGACTGGACGGGCCTGCCCAACAACGCCCCCGCGCCCAGGACCGCCGTCGGCCTCACCGCCGACGGCGGGACCCTGCACCTCCTCACCGTCGACGGACGCCAGGCGGCGTCCGGGGGTGTGACCCTCACCGCGCTCGGCCGCATGATGCGGGACCTGGGCGCCTACCAGGCCCTCAACCTCGACGGCGGCGGCTCCGCCACGCTGCTGGCCCGCGAGCCCGGTGCGGCGCGCCCCCGGGTGGAGAACGCGCCGTCGGACGGCGCCGAGCGGCCGGTGCCGAACGGGCTGGCGGTCACCGCGCCGCAGGGCAGCGGACGACCGGCCGGCTACTGGGTGCGGCCCGCGCTGGAGCCGGAGCGGACGCCGGGCGTCCCCCTCGGCAGCGGCGGCCGCACGGACCGGGTCTTCCCCGGGCTGACGCGGCGGCTGAGCGCCGTGCCCTTCGACGAGGCCTACGGGCCCGCCACCGGCACCCCCCGGTGGAGCTCCGCCCGGCCCGCCCTCGGAACCGTGGACGCCGACGGCACGTTCCGGGCCCACCGGACCGGCCGGGTCACGGTGACGGCGGCCTCGGTCCACCCCGGTACCGGGCTCGTCCGGGGCGGGACGCGGCTGGAGGTGCTCGGCCCGCTGGAGCGGCTGCGGCCCACCACGGCCCGCGTCGCGCTCACGGCGGAAGGGGACAGCGCGACGTTCGGGCTCGTCGGTCAGGACGCCGACGGGGCCCTCGCCCTCATCGCCCCCGAGGACGTGACGCCGTTCTACGACGCGAGGCTGTTCGACGTGACGCCCGACCGGGCCGACGGCACGTTCACCGTCACCGCGCGCACCGGTGCGGCGTCCGGCCGGGTGGAGCTGTCCGTGGCGGGCCGGACGACCACGGTCGCGGTCACCACCGGCCTCACCGACCGCACCGTCGCCGACTTCTCGGACGCCGGGAACTGGCGGTTCAGCGGCGCCCGCGCCACCGGGGCGGTCGTCCCGGAACCGGCCGGGCGGACCGGGCCGGGGCTGCGGATGCGCTACGACTTCAGCCGCTCCCCCGCCACCCGGGCCGCGTACGCGGAACCACCGGTGCCGATCCCGGTGCCGGGCCGGGCCCGGCACTTCACCCTGTGGCTGTACGGGGACGGGCACGGGGCCTGGCCCTCGCTGCACCTGACCGACGCGCGGGGCGCGGGGCACGTCCTGCGCGGCCCGCACGTGGAGTGGACGGGCTGGCGGCGGCTCACGTTCGAGGTGCCCCCGCGCGCGGCGCACCCGCTCGCGGTGCGCCGGATCTACCTGGCCGAGACCCGGCGCGGTGCGCGGTACCGGGGCGAGGTGGTCCTCGACGACCTCGTCGCGGGCGTCCCGCCGGAGTCCGCCGCGGACGCGGCCGGAGCCCGGCCGCGCGGTGCGGCCGGGCTCCGGTCCGGTCGTTCAGGGGGCGCCCCGCACGGCCCGCGCGTCGGCGGACGGTCTGCGAGGACGGGCGTCAGCGCGCCGGGACGTCGCTGTCCTTGTCCTGCGGGTCCGCCTCGTCGGCCGCTGCCGCTCTCTGCTTCTTGGAGGCGATCAGGCTGGTGACGGTGGTGACCACCAGCACCGCGCAGATGACGCCGAGCGACACCGGGGTGCTGATCACCGGCACGTGGACGCCGAGCTCGTGCAGGGCGTGCAGGACGAGCTTGACCCCGATGAAGCCGAGGATGACGGACAGCCCGTAGGAGAGGTGGACGAGCTTCTTCAGCAGGCCGCCGATGAGGAAGTACAGCTGCCGCAGACCCATCAGGGCGAAGGCGTTGGCGGTGAAGACGATGTACGGGTCCTGAGTGAGGCCGAAGATGGCCGGGATCGAGTCCAGGGCGAACAGGACGTCCGTGGTGCCGATGGCCAGCATGACGATGAGCATCGGCGTCATCAGACGACGCCCGTTCTCCACGATCGTCAGGCGGGTGCCGTGGTACTGGTCGGTGGACGGGAAGCGCTTCTCGACCATCTTCAGGAAGCGGTTCTCCTCGAACTCCTCGTCCGTCTCGTCGGCGCGGGCCTCCTCGATCAGCTTCCACGCGGTCCAGATGAGGAAGGCGCCGAAGATGAAGAAGACCCAGGAGAACTGGGAGATGATCGCGGCGCCGGCGGCGATGAAGCCCGCGCGCAGCACCAGCGCGATCAGCACGCCGATCATCAGCACCCGCTGCTGGTAGATGGCGGGTACGGAGAACTTCGCCATGATGAGGACGAAGACGAAGAGGTTGTCGACGCTCAGCGACTTCTCGGTGATGTAGCCGGCGAAGAACTCACCGGAGGACTTCGTGTCGCCGAACAGCAGCAACCCGAGTCCGAACAGGACGGCGAGGGCGACCCAGACGGCCGACCAGATGCCGGCCTCCTTGATGGAGACCTCGTGGGGCTTGCGGCCGCCGATGAAGAAGTCGACGGCGATGAGGGCACAGAGAACGAGAATCGTCACGGCCCAGGTGGTCCAGGTTACGTCCACGCAGCACTCCTCCGGCTGTGGTCGCCGGAGGTCTCTTCCGCCCGGGGCAGTGCCGCAGGCCGATGCCCCGGGGCCGAACGGTCGGCCCGTACTGACGGGAACATCGCAGGTGGGAATACTCCCCTCCGCAAATGTCACCCTAAGGGGAGGTCAAGGAATCACCAAGCGCGCAGGCGGAGTTGTCGCCCACGTCACATACCGCACGGAGGAGCGCCCGGTGGCGCGGCACGCGCGGCCCGGCAACGGACGGCCCCTCAGCGGCGTCCGGGACGGGCGCGGGCGGCGGCGAGCGTCCCGAGCACCTGAGGCAGGATCGCGCTGCCCGGCGGTACGTGCGGCGGCTCGTACGTCCAGATCTGACGGACCCACGGGTCGGCGATATGGTCGTCGGGGACGGGGGTGATCCGCAGCAGGGACCGCCACAGCGGGTCCAGGAGGGGGCCGTACTCGGCCGCGTCCTCCCGGTCCGCCACCAGGAGCAGGTGCACGCCGACCGAGGGGCCCTCGTCGGCCAGGTACCGCAGCCGGGTCACGGCGCGGTCGTCGAAACCGTGCGGGAAGTCGTGGACGACGAGGAGCTGCTCGCTCGTGTCCACGCCGGGCGGCAGCGCGTCGGCGGCGCCGTTGCGGACGGCCAACTGGACGAGGTCGACCCGCTCGGTCAGCCGGCCCAGGACGGCCGCCACCCCGGCGGCACCCCGTGCGGGCGGCTCCGGCAGCACGCCCGAGTCCACCAGCGGACGCAGCGTGTGCGCGGCCGAGCCAGCCGGGTCGATGACCCGCACGGTGAAGCGGCCCGGCGGGTGCACGGCGAGGAGCCGTCCGGCGACGGCCGTCGCCAGCAGCCCGGCCTCGCGGCGCAGCTCCCCGGCGTCCAGGACGGTGGCGGCCGGCCCGTCGCCCCGGCCGGCGTCGATCCACAGCCCCCGCTCCAGCGGCAGCCGCACCAGCATCGGGATGCGCAGGCCGATGCGCTCGGGCAGGCTCAGATCGCCCAACCGCAGGGCCAGGGGTGCCTGCTCGGGAACGCGGTAGCCGTGCCAGACCGGGTTGTCCCACCGGGCGAACGCCGGCGGGAGCGCCGGTTCCACCACGGCGGCCTCGGCCGTCAACTGGTCCAGGTCCCGGTCGAGGACGGCCCGGGCGCGGGCGGTCAGCTCGCCGTGCCGGGAACGGGCCAGGTCCCGTGCCCGCTCGGCCGCCGGGCCGGTGCGGCCGACCGGGTCGGCGAGCACCTCGTCGATCTCCCGCTCCAACCGGTCGTCGGCGAAGGAGACGGCGCTCCGGTGGGCCGCGACCGCGCGGGCCAGGTCCTCGAACATGCCCCACACCTGGTTGTGGAGCCGCTCCTCCATGGACCAGCCCGAGGCGTCCCCCGCGACGGGCGGGGGCGGCGCGTCGGGCCCGCCGGGGGTCGGCCGGGGCTCGGGTCCGGCCGGACGGCCGGGGTGCGTGACGTCCACGGCCGCGTCGGCGACCGGCGCCCGGGCCGCGCGGCGCGGGTGGCGGTAGTCGACGCGGCCGGGCGGCTCGGCGGACTCCTCCCGCGGCACCGGCGCGGGCGCGCGCGTCGCCGCCACCGAGGACGCCAGGACCCGGCGGGCGAGCGCCGCCGCACCGGGGAGGCCGTGGTCGGCGCACAGCGCCGCCAGCCCGCCCGCGTACCCCTGCCCCACGGCGCGCACCCTCCACGCGCCCGCCCTGCGGTAGAACTCGACGGCCGTGACGGCCGTCTCGGCGGCGAGCCCGCTGAGGGTGTGGGCGACCCGACCGGCACCGGCCGCGTCGCCGACGACGACGCGCGGCGCTCCCGTCGCCGCGAAGGAGGCGGGCCCGCCGGGCGGGAGCGCGAGCCAGACCCGTACCGTGTGGGCGCCCTCGGGCAGCCGGGCCAGGTCGAGGTCAAGGTCGTGCGCGGGCGCGGGGCGCCCGGGGGCGACCAGCCCGGGGAGGCTCGGGGCGTCGCCGTGGACGAGCCAGCCCTCGCGGCCGCGGCCGTCCGCGTCGGCCAGGGTCATCCCGGCGAGGACGGGGAGTGCGGCCGCGACGTGGACCGTCAGGTCCGTACCCGGCAGCGCGTGGTTCTGTCCCCGCACCAGCTCGGCCGTCATCGACCGCTCCCCCTCGTCCACGTCCGGTCTCTACAGGTGCTGCGCGATGGCAGGCATCAGGTCCTGGAAGGTGCGGCCGTCGGCGGGGGCGCCGATGGCGGTCATGGACCAGCCGCCCTCCTGCCGGTGCACCTTCGCCATGATCTGCGCGGTGTAGGAGCCGCCGCCGGTCAGGGTGTAGCGGGCCAGCTCGGTGGCGGTGTTCTCGTCCAGCAGGCGGCAGAAGGCGTTCTCGACCTCGGCGAAGGTCTGGCCGGTGAAGGAGTTGACGGTGAAGACGATCTGGTCGATGTGGACCGGCACCCGCTGGAGGTCCACCAGGATCGCCTCGTCGTCCCCGCCCTGGCCCGCGCCGCCGACCAGGTTGTCGCCCGTGTGGGTCACCGAGCCGTCGTCGCTGCGCAGGTGACGGAAGAAGACCACGTCGACGGGCTGCCGCTCGGCGAACAGCACCGCCGAGGCGTCGAGGTCGATCTCCTTGCTGCGCCGGCCGAAGAGGCCGCGCCGCGCCGCGGCCTGCCAGCCCAGGCCCATGCGCACCGCGGACAGGGAGCCCCCCGCGGCCTTCTCCAGGCTGATCGCCTGCCCCTTCGACAGATTGACCGTCACGTCTCGTCCTCTCCGGTGGTGTACCGCGCCACGAGCGCGGAGGCCGCTTCGCACCCTACGCAGTGCCGTGCGCGGCGCGCACGGGGATCCCCCCGGTTTGTGGCGGTCCTGCAACAGTCCGGCCACACCCGGCCCGTCCGCACCGCGCGTCAGGCCCGGACGTTTCAGGCCCGCCTCACTTCAGGCCCGCCTCACGCATCTGGCGCAGCTCCTTCTTCAGCTCACCCACCTCGTCCCGCAGCCGCGCGGCCACCTCGAACTGGAGCTCCGCCGCGGCGGCCCGCATCCGCTCGGTCAGCTGCTCGATGATCCCGGCCAGTTCGGTCGCGGGACGGTCGGTGGGCGCGCCGTCCGTCGCGGCCTTGCCCGCCGCGCCCGCCGAGGCCTTCACCTGGCCCTTGCCGAGGGCCGGGACGGGCGCCCTGCCCTTGCGCTCGCCGTCCGCCGCCTGGCGGTAGCCGGTGCCGAGGAGCTGTTCGGTGTCGACCTCCTCCCGAGCGATGGCCGAGACGATGTCGCCGATCTTCTTGCGCAGCGGCTGCGGGTCGATGCCGTGTTCCTTGTTGTACGCGACCTGCTTCGCCCGGCGGCGGTTCGTCTCGTCGATGGCCCGCTCCATCGCCGGGGTGGTCTTGTCCGCGTACATGTGCACCTGGCCGGAGACGTTCCGGGCGGCGCGGCCGATGGTCTGGATGAGGGAGGTGCCCGAGCGCAGGAACCCCTCCTTGTCGGCGTCGAGAATGGCCACCAGCGACACCTCGGGGAGGTCGAGCCCCTCCCGGAGGAGATTGATGCCGACCAGGACGTCGTACTCGCCCGCCCGCAGCTCACGCAGCAGCTCCACGCGGCGCAGCGTGTCGACGTCGCTGTGCAGGTAGCGGACGTTGATGCCCAGCTCCAGGAAGTAGTCGGTCAGGTCCTCCGCCATCTTCTTGGTGAGCGTGGTGACCAGCACGCGTTCGTCCTTCTCGGTGCGGGTGCGGATCTCGTGCACCAGGTCGTCGATCTGACCCTCGGTCGGCTTGACGACGACCTCCGGGTCCACCAGGCCGGTGGGACGGATGATCTGCTCCACCACACCGTCCGAGCGGGACAGCTCGTACGGGCCGGGCGTCGCGGACAGGTACACCGCCTGCCCGATGCGCTCCTGGAACTCCTCCCACTTCAGCGGGCGGTTGTCCATGGCCGAGGGCAGCCGGAACCCGTGCTCGACGAGGGTGCGCTTGCGGGACGCGTCCCCCTCGAACATCGCGCCGATCTGCGGGACCGTGACGTGTGACTCGTCGATGACCAGGAGGAAGTCCTCCGGGAAGTAGTCGAGCAGGGTGTGCGGCGGCGACCCGGCCTCGCGCCCGTCGATGTGGAGCGAGTAGTTCTCGATGCCGGAGCAGGTGCCGATCTGCTGCATCATCTCCAGGTCGTAGGTGGTGCGCATCCGCAGCCGCTGGGCCTCCAGGAGCTTGCCCTGCTTCTCCATCACCTCCAGCGTCTCGCGCAGCTCGTCCTCGATCGCCCGCACGGCGCGGGCCATGCGCTGCTCACCGGCGACGTAGTGGGAGGCGGGGAAGACGTACAGCTCCGTGTCGTCCGAGATGACCTCGCCGGTGATGGGGTGCAGCGTGGACAGCGCCTCGATCTCGTCACCGAACATCTCGATGCGGACGGCCAGCTCCTCGTAGACGGGGAAGACCTCGATGGTGTCCCCCCGGACCCGGAAGGTGCCACGGGTGAAGGCGGCGTCGTTGCGGGCGTACTGGATCTCCACCAGACGGCGCAGCAGCGCGTCGCGGTCGATCTCCTCGCCGACCTTGAGCGGCACCATGCGGTCGACGTACTCCTGCGGCGTGCCCAGGCCGTAGATGCAGGAGACCGAGGCCACGACCACCACGTCCCGCCGGGTGAGCAGCGAGTTCGTCGCGCTGTGCCGCAGCCGCTCGACCTCCTCGTTGATCGAGGAGTCCTTCTCGATGTACGTGTCCGACTGCGGAACGTACGCCTCCGGCTGGTAGTAGTCGTAGTACGAGACGAAGTACTCCACCGCGTTGTTCGGCAGAAGCTCGCGGAACTCGTTCGCCAGCTGGGCGGCCAGCGTCTTGTTCGGCGCCATCACCAGCGTCGGCCGCTGGAGCTTCTCGATCATCCACGCCGTGGTGGCGGACTTGCCGGTGCCGGTGGCACCGAGCAGCACGACGTCCCTCTCCCCAGCCTCGACCCGCCGGGCGAGCTCGGCGATGGCGGTGGGCTGGTCACCGCTGGGCTGGTAGGGGCTGACGACCTCGAAAGGCGCCACCTTGCGTTCGATGTGGGATACGGGCCGCATGCTCCCCACGGTACGGCGCGGCACTGACAACGTTCAGCTCGTCGTCATCAGGCACCCGTTTGGCGCCCATGCCAAAGCCGCCCGCACTGGAAAGGGTTCCTCACGGCCGCGTTGCCGACGCAGCGCGACGGAACGTCGACACAACGCGACACCGCTCGTTGACCAGGGCGGTGTCGCCGCTGTCCCTCACGTGAGGAGCCCCTGTGTCCCTTCGCCCCACCGCCCTTCTCGGCCCACTGCTGGGTGCCTTCGCCCTCGTGCTCACCGCCGCCCCGGCCCCGGCCCGGCCCGCCCCCCTGGCGGACCCGGTCCTTCCCTCGCCGGCCGCCCACGCGGTCGGGCACCCCGCCGCCGCACAGGACGTCGTGCCGATCGCGCACCGCGGCGCCTCCGCCTACAGCCCCGAGAACACGCTCGCCGCCGTCGACAAGGCACGTGACCTGGGCATCCTCTGGGTCGAGAACGACGTCCAGCGCACCAAGGACGGCGAGCTCGTCGTGCTGCACGACCCGACGCTGAGCCGGACGACGAACGTCGAGGAGGTCTTCCCCGACCGCGCGCCGTGGAACGTCGCCGACTTCACCGCCGCCGAGATCGCCCGGCTGGACGCCGGGAGCTGGTTCGGCCCGCAGTACGAGGGCGAGCGGGTGCCGACGCTCAAGCAGTTCCTGGACCGGATCTCCGGCCACCACCAGAAGCTGCTGCTGGAGATCAAGAAGCCCGAGCTGTACCCCGGAATCGAGCAGGACATCCTCGACACACTGCGCGAGGAGGGGTGGCTGGACGCCTACCACGTGCGCCGCCAGCTGATCGTCCAGTCCTTCAGCGCCGACGCCCTGCGCCGGGTGCACGCGCTCAAGCCCGCCGTGAAGACCGGCTTCCTCGGCACGCCGGACCCCGACGAGCTGTCCGCGTACGCACGGTTCGCCGACCAGATCAACCCCCGCTACACCACCGTGACGCCCGAGTACGTCGAAGCGGTGCAGGCTGTGCGGGGCCCGCACGGACGTCGGCTGGAGATGTTCACCTGGACCGTCGACGACGGCCCCACGGCCGCGCGGCTGGCGGACCTGGGCGTCGACGGCGTCATCAGCAACCGCCCGGACGTCGTCCGCGACGCGGTCAGCGCGGGGGACGGAGCCGGGGACTGGCGCTGACGCACGGTCGGTGGGGGGCCGTAGGCTCGCCCCCATGACCGCCACGATCGCGCAGCCGGCCTGGACGGTGGTGCCGGCGCCCGTCGGCCCGCTGCTGCTCCTCGCCACGGACACCGGGCTGGCGGCCGTCGGCTTCCACGCCGCCGGGCCGGCGGTACCGCGCACCCTGGAGCGGCTGGGCGGGCACCTCGGCGCCGAGCCCGTCGAGCGGGCCGGGCACCCGGTGCTGCGCCGGGCCGCACAGGAGCTCGACGGGTACTTCGCCGGTCGGCTGCGCGTCTTCGGCGTGCCGCTGGACTGGTCGCTGACCGGCGGCTTCACCGCGCGGGTGCTGCACGCCCTGGCCGACACCGTGCCGTACGGTGCGGTGGCCACCTACCAGGACCTGGCCGACGCCGTCGGCGAGCCCGGGGCCGCCCGGGCGGTCGGTGCGGCGATGGGCGCCAACCCGCTGCCCGTCGTCGTGCCGTGCCACCGCGTCGTCACTGCGGGGGGCGGCATCGGCGGGTTCGGCGGTGGTCTGGAGGCCAAGCGCACCCTGCTCGCGCTGGAGGGGGTGCTTCCCGCTCCCCTGTTCTGACCCGGGGGGCCTGCTGGCACACTGCCCGGTGTGAACCCGCCCCTCGAACCCGCCGACGCCACGGCGTCCCCCGGCGACCCGCCCGCGATATCCGCGACCGCCCCCGTCCTCGCCAAGGGCGCGCCCGGCCCCGCCGTCCCCGCCGTGCCGGACGCCGCCCGGCTGGCGGAGATCCGGCGGCGCACGACGCTCGTGCTGGTCCTCAGCCAGGTCCTCGGCGGCCTCGGCGTGGCGACGGGCATCGCGCTGGCCGCCGTGCTGGCCCAGGAGATCAGCGGCTCGGAAGCGCTCTCCGGGCTGGCCCTGACGTCCTCGGTGATCGGCACCGGGCTGCTCTCGCTGCCGTTCGCCGCGCTGATGGCCCGGCGCGGCCGACGTCCGGGGCTCGCCCTCGCCTACCTCGTGGCGGCTGCCGGTGGCGCGCTGGTGGTGGCCGCGGCCGTCATCAGGAACTTCCCGCTCCTGCTCGTCGGGATGGCGGTCTTCGGCGCGGGGTCCTCCGCCAACCTGCAGGCCCGGTTCGCCGCCGGGGACCTGGCCGCACCCGAGCGGCGCGCCCGCACCATCTCCCTCGTGGTGTGGGCCACCACGCTCGGCGCCGTCGCGGGACCGAACCTGGCGGGCCCGGCCGGGCGCAGCCTGGCCGGCTTCGGCGTGCCGGAGGCGGCCGGGCCGTTCCTGTGGGCGGCGGTGATCTTCCTCGTCGCCGGGGCCCTCGTCTGGGTCCTGCTGCGACCCGACCCGCTGCTGACGGCCCGTGCGCTGGCGACCTCCTCGGCGGACGGCGGCGGGGCCGGGGATCGTTCCCTGCGCGCGGGCCGGGCGGCGGTCCTCGCCTCGCCCCGGGCACGCCTGGCCCTGGTGGCCATCGCCGGCACGCACACGGTGATGGTGTCGGTGATGGTGATGACCCCCGTCGACCTGAGCCACCACGGCGCCGACCTGGAGCTGATCGGCCTCGTCATCAGCGGGCACATCGCCGGCATGTACGCCTTCTCGCCGGTGATGGGCTGGCTGGCGGACCGCCTCGGACGGGTCTCCGTCATCGGGCTGGCCGTGGGGCTGCTGGCCTGTGCGACGGTCCTGGCGGGCACCTCCGACGGGGATCACGCCCGTAGCGCGGCCGGTCTCTTCCTGCTGGGGCTCGGCTGGTCCGCCGGGCTGGTGGCCGGCTCCGCGCTGCTCACCGACTCGGTGCCGCAGAGCGCCCGGGCCGCCGCGCAGGGCCTGTCGGACCTGACGATGAACGCGGCGGCCGGGGTCGGCGGCGCGCTCGCGGGGCTCGTCGTCGCACAGGCCGGGTACGGCTGGCTGAACGCCCTGGCCGCCACCCTGCTGCTGCCGGTGGCGGCCCTGGCCCTGCTCGGCCGCACCGGGCGGGCGTCCGGCGACTGAGCCCCGCGCCGCGTCCGGTCCGGTGCCGTGGGCCCCGGCGCGGCGTCATGCTCCGCTGGGCGGCGGGCCCGCTCAGCAGGGGTGGAGGCGGAAACCGACGCCCCGGCGGCCGCCGGTGCGCTCGGCGAGGCCGTCCATGACGCCGGTGATGAAGGTGCGGGCGTAGGTCTCGGGGTCCTCGTCGCTGAGCGCGGTGAGGTAGGCCCGGTGCTCGGCCAGCGAGGCGACGGCCCGGTCGACGTCCCGTTCACCGACCTCCTGCACGTGGGTGGTCCCGGTGGGCGCGGTGACGGCCACCCAGCGCACACCGTCCCACCGCTGGAGGGCTCCGTCGGCCAGCTGTTCGGGGAAGATCCAGCGGTTCCCGGCGTCCGCGACGGCGTCGAGGGTGGCCCGGCCGACGGCCTTGTGGTCGGGGGTGTTCCAGTACCCGCCGGGCCAGGTCTCGTCGAAACTGAGGGTGACGACCAGCTCGGGCCGGTGGCGCCGGATCGCGGCGGCCAGATCGCGGCGGAGGTCGACGCCGTACTCGATGACGCCGTCCCGGTGGTCGAGGAACTCCACGTCCCGCACCCCGACGACGGCGGCGCTGGCGCGCTGCTCGGCCTCCCGGACGGGCGCGGCCTCGGCGGGCGGCAGGGTGTCGATCCCGGCCTCGCCGCGCGTCACCAGCAGGTAGGTGACCTCCTTGCCGGCGTCCGTCCAGTGCGCGACGGCGGCGGCCGCCCCGTACTCCAGGTCGTCCGGATGGGCCACGATGGCCAGGGCCCGTTGCCAGTCCTCGGGCATCTGCGCCAGTTCTTCCGCCACTTGGGCCTCCCGTCGATCGTTACGCATCCCGACCGATCCTCACACAGCCCCTGCCGCGGAGGGCGCCTTTCACCGGTCCGCCCCCGCGCACCGGTGAAAGGCGCTTGCCGTGTCCCGACGACTGCACACCGACCGCTCCTCCCTGGCCCACCGGCTCCAGTACGCCCTGCGGCACCCGACGCGGGTACCTCCCTACCTGCGGCGCTACGTACGCGACCTACGGCTGCGGCGGATGACGGGCAGCGACCACGTCGCCTACTACCGGGCGGTGATGAAGGACGACACCGCCCGCAACCCCGAGTCGGCGGTCGGCAGCGCGACGCACGAACGGTGGCTGGCCCTGGGCGATATGCAGTTCGACTACCTCGTGCGGCACGGCCTGAGCCCCGACGACCGGATGCTGGAGATCGGCTGCGGGAACCTCCGGGCGGGTCGGCTGTTCATCGCCTACCTGAACCCCGCGCACTACCACGGCATGGACATCTCGCCCGAGATCCTCCTCTCGGCCCGCGAGACGCTGGTGCGGCACGGGCTGCAGGCCAAACTGCCGTGTCTGACGCTGGTCGACGACCTGCGGCTGGCGCACCTGCCGGACGGTCACTTCACCGTCGTGCACGCGCACAGCGTCTTCTCGCACTCGCCCGTCCAGGTGATCGACGAGTGCCTGAAGCACGTGGGCCGCGTCCTGGCGCCCGGCGGCTTCTTCGACTTCACCTACAACCGGACGCTCGGCGCCGAGCACCAGGTCCTGCGGGAGGACTTCTACTACCGCACCGAGACGCTCGTCCGGCTCGCGGAGTCGCACGGGCTGACGGCCCGCCCGATGGACGACTGGGAGGAGCTGCCGCACCAGCAGTCGAAGATCCGGGTCACGCACCCGGCGTAGCGCCCGTCCGGTATCCCGCCGAGGACCCGGGCCGAGCCTGAACGAGTGGTTCCGCACCGCCATCCCGGCGATCCGCCGGGTGTGGCGGTGTTCGGACGTGCCGCCGCGCGTCAATGAATGTGATTGTCCTATTAATCATATTCATATGACTACGGAGCGGTACTGTGAGGCACCACACCCGACGCCGTGCGGCCACCGTGCCCGTCGCCCTCGCCCTGCTGGTCCCCCTCACAGGCTGCGGCGGCGGCAGCGCCGAGCCGTCCACGACGGCGAGCGGCCGTACCCCGGCCTCCGCGACCGACGAGCGGGAACCCTTCACCTTGGTCGCCACCGGCGACATCCTCAGCCACGACTCCGTCATCCGGCAGGCCGCCGCCGACGCCGACGCCGGGGGCGGCCACGACTTCCGCCGGATGCTCGCCGGGGCCGAACCCGTCGTGGCCGGCGCCGACCTGGCCATCTGCCACCTGGAGACGGTCCTGGGCGCGGACGACGGCCCGTTCAGCGGATACCCCATGTTCCGTACGCCCCCGCAGGTCGCCCAGGCCATCGCGGAGACCGGCTACGACTCCTGCTCGACCGCCTCCAACCACACGCTCGACGCCGGCGCCGACGGCGTCACCCGGACCCTGGAGGCCCTGGACGCGGCCGGTGTCCGGCACGTCGGCTCCGCCCGCAGCGCGGCCGAACGCGACCGGCCCGCCCTCATGGAGGCCGGCGGCGCCCAGGTCGCCCAACTGGCCTACACCTACGGGACCAACGGCATCCCCGTCCCCGAGGACCGGCCCCACCTCGTCAACCTCACCGACCCCGAGCGGATCGTCGCCGACGCCCGCGCCGCCCGGAAGGCCGGAGCCGACGTCGTCGTGGTGAGCATGCACTGGGGCACCGAGTACCAGGAGGCGCCCGACGACCGGCAGCTCGCCCTCGCCGAGGAGCTCACCGCCGCCCGCGCGGACGGACGGCGCGCCATCGACCTCCTCGTCGGGACCCACGTCCACGTCCCCCAGCCCTACGAGAAGGTCAACGGCACCTGGGTCGTGTACGGCATGGGCGACCAGGTGGCGGGCGTCATGAACGACTCGCGCGGACAGATGGGCTCGGCGGCCCGCTTCACCTTCGCCCCGCCGCAGCGGGAGGGCGAAGCCTGGCGGGTACGCACGGCGGAGTTCGTCCCGCACGTCATGGACAACGACCCGCTGCGCGTGGTCAACCTCCCCCGCGCCCTCAAGGAGCGGCCCGACCACGCCCTCTACACCCGGGCCCTGGACGTCATCCGGGACGCCGCGCTGAGCCGGGGCGCCGAGGAGGACGGGCTGCGCATGGGCCGCTGAGGCCCGGTGCCCCGGACCCCGCGATGAACGACCGGGCGGACGGCGGCGAGCTGGAGTTCCGCGTCGCCGGGGAGCTGCGCTTCCTGCTGACCCCCCGCTTCCGCGACCGGGAACGGCCGCGGGTGCCGTACGACCGGACCTCCACGCTCGGCCACGTCGTGCAGTCGCTCGGCGTGCCGCTCACCGAGGTCGGCGGCCTGACCCTGGACGGCGAGCCCGTGCCGCCCGCACACCGGCCGCCCGGCGGCGGCCTCGTCGACGTCAGCGCCGTGCCGCGCCCGCAGGCCCTGCCGGAGAGTCCGCCCCGCTTCCTCGTCGACGTCCACCTCGGCGCGCTCGCGCGTCGGCTGCGGCTGGTCGGGCTCGACAGCGCCTACTCCAACAACGCCGACGACCCCGCGCTCGTGGCCCGCTCCGGGGCCGAGCACCGCGTCCTGCTCACCCAGGACCGGGGCCTGCTCCGCCGCCGCGCCCTGTGGCTGGGCGCCTTCGTCCGCGGCACCCGGCCCGACGATCAACTCACCGACGTCCTGGAGCGGTTCGCCCCGCCGCTCGCCCCCTGGACACGCTGCCCCGCCTGCAACGGCCGGCTGGCCCCCGTCGCCAAGGCCGAGGTCGCCCACCGACTGGAACCGGGGACGCTGCGGACCTACGACGCCTTCACGCGCTGCCGAACCTGCGCCCGCGTGTACTGGCGCGGCGCACACGGCGCACGGCTGGAAGCCACCGTGACCGCCGCCGAACGCGCACTGCGGCACGCGGACTGAGGCCTGCTCCGCGAGCCGTCAGCGGGTGTCGCCGGTGCGGCTCCGGGGTTTGAGGCGGACGGTGGGGAGGGCGGGGGCGGGCAGCGGGGCGTCGGCGCAGTGCTCGACCGTGCCGAAGCGGCCACCGGCCTCCCAGTCGTCCCGGGCGCGCACGATCTCCTCGTGGGTGCGCCCGACGAAGTTCCACCACATGACGAGCGGCTCCTCGAACGGCGTGCCGCCGAGCAGGAAGATCCGCGCCGGCTCCGTGACCTCGACGGTGACCTCGGTGCGGCCCTGGCCGAGGTGGAGCAGGGCGCCGGGGGCGAGCTCCGTCCCGGCGACCGTGGCCCTGCCCGAAAGGATCAGGGCCCCCGTCTCGAAGGCGGGGTCCACGGGCAGCCGGAGGATGCCGGGGGCGTCGAAGCTCACCTCGGCGCCGAGGAGGGGGCTGTGCACCCGGGCGGGCGACCGGGCACCGGCCAGCTCGCCGACGACGACCGTCACCGTCGCCGCGCCGTCCCGCACGGTCGGCAGGTCCGCGTGGTGCTCGAAACGCGGCGGCTGGTGCCGGGCGTCGTCGGGCAGGGCGATCCACAGCTGGAGCCCGTGCATCACGGGCGGGTGGTCCGGCGGGGACTGCTCGGAGTGGGAGATGCCGTGCCCCGAGGTCATGAGGTTCAGGGCGCCCGGCACGATCGGCTGCAGGCTGCCGAGGCTGTCGGCGTGCACGATCTCGCCCTCCACCAGCCAGGTGACGGTCTGGAGCCCGGTGTGGGGGTGGGGTGCGATCTGCATGCCGGGGCGCTCGGCGACGTCGTCGGGGCCGAAGTGGTCCGCGAAGCACCAGGCGCCGATCATCCGCCGCTCGCGGTGCGGCAGCAGCCGCCGCACCGTGGTGTAACGGCCCAGCGGTACGTCGTGACCCGGAAGGAGCAGGCTGTCCGGCTCCTCGGCGGCCCCCAACGTGCACGCGTACACGGCCGGTCCGGTCTGCGCTGCGTCCTCGTTCATGCCCCGACCCTACGACGCCGCGCCACCCTCGCGGCCCGGCGCCGCGAGGGTGGCGCGGAAGAGTCCCGGAACGGGACGGGACGGGCCGGGGTGGCGTCAGTCGGGGGCGGAGAACTCCGGGGGTGCGGTGGTGGGGGCGTCGCCCTGCGGCAGTTCGGTGTCGGGGCAGTCGCCGAGGATGCGGGCCAGCGCTTCCTTCTCCGCCTCGGTGACCCACAGTTCGTACTTCTGCTTGACGGCGACCTGCGCGGCCGCGTAGGTGCAGCGGTAGGGCTTGTGGGACGGGAGCCAGGTGGCGGCGTCCGCGTCGCCCTTCTGCCGGTTGGCGCCGGCGTCGACGGCCAGCAGGTTCAGGGGGTCGTTGGCGAGGGCGATGCGCTTCGCCGGCTCCCAGGTGTGCGCGCCCTTCTGCCAGGCGTCGGAGAGGGCCACGAGGTGGTCGATGTCGACCTCGCTGGGGCCGCCGCGTTCGAATTCGATGGTCTCGCCGGTGAAGGGGTCCTCGGTGAGCGTGCCCGCCTCGACGGTGCAGCCGTCCTCGTCCCGCGTGACGTCGTCGAGGTCGCGGGCGAGGATGTCGTCGCGGGTGCCGCAGTCGTTGCCGTCGACGTCGGGCCAGGGGCTGCCGAACTTGCGGCGGTCGTAACCGTCCCGTCCGGCGCGGCCCTTGACGGTGAGGTCGTCGAGGGCGGCCAGGGCCGGTTGCCCGTCGGTGACGGGGGTCCGGCCGTCGGTGACGTCATCGACGGTGCAGGAGGTGGTGGCGAGGAGAACGAGGACACTGGTGGCACAGACGCGGCGCGATATCACGGGAGACGACCCTATCGGCCACCGACCGTGCTGGGCAGGGCCCCTTGCGCCCACACCCCGGCACCGGGCCCGGCCGGACGCGTCGTCAGACGGCGACCGGCCGGGCGGGCGGCGTCAGAAGCTCTCGAACCGGGCGGCCTCGACGTAGTCCGGACGCGGGTCCAGCGCGGCGGCGAGACGGAAGTGACGGCGGGCCTCGCCGGTGCGCCCCGCGCGCTCCAACGTCCGCGCCAGCGCGAAGTGCGCGAAGGCGTTGTCCGGCTCCCGCTCGATGACCAGCTGGAACTCCAGCTCGGCGGAGCGCAGCTGGGCGGAGTGGAAGAACGCGCGGGCCCGCAGGAGCCGGGCCGCCGTGTTCTCCGGGTGCGCGGTGATCAGTGGATCGAGCAGCTTGACCGCACCCCGCGGATCCTTGGCCTCAAGCAGCTTCTCCGCGGCGCGGAAGTCGATCACGTTCGTCTGGGGCGTTCGGGACATCAAGGCGCCTCCTTCGGCCGGGACAACAGCCGGGTGACCGGAAGCATTCCCCCCGAGCGGGTCAGGCACGCTTCCGGAGCTGCTCCCACACCTCGCGCACCCGGGGTTCGAGGGCCTCCAGCGGGCCCTCGTTGTCGATGACGTGATCGGCGACGGCCAGCCGCTCGGCGCGGGTGGCCTGGGCCGCCATCCGGGAGCGGGCCTCGTCCTGCGGCATGCCGCGCAGCCGCACGAGGCGGTCCAGCTGTGTTTCCGAGGAGGCGTCGACCACCACGACGACGTCGTAGAGGGGGGCGAGGCCGTTCTCCGTGAGGAGCGGCACATCGTGGACGACGACGGCGTGCTCGCCCGCCGCCTCCTGGAGCTCGGCGGAGCGGGCGCCCACCAGCGGGTGCACGATGGCGTTCAGCGCGGCGAGCCGCTCGGGGTCGTTGAATACGACGCGGCCGAGGGCCGGCCGGTCGAGGGCACCGTCCGGCAGCAGCACCGCGTCGCCGAACTCGGCGACGACGGCGGCGTGCCCCTCGGTACCGGGCTCGACGACCTCGCGGGCGATGCGGTCGGCGTCGATGATCACCGCGCCGTAGGAGGCGAGGAGTCGCGAGACCTCGCTCTTGCCCGCCCCGATGCCTCCGGTCAGTCCCACAGTCAGCATGCCCGCAAGCCTAAGGGCCGTCTCACGCCTCGGGCTCGCCGGTGTCGCGTTCGCGGTCCGCGAGGAACCGCTCGAAGACGGCGCCCAGCTCCTCCGCCGAGGGCAGTTCGTTCGGCTCGGCGACCAGGCTGCCCCGGCTCGCCGCTCCCGCCACGGCGTCGTACTGCTGCTCCAGGCCCCGGACGACGGCGATGAGCTCGCTGTCCCCGTCGGCCAGCTGCCGCTCGATCTCCGTCTGCGTGGTGTGGGCCCGGCCGCGCAGGGTGTGGGCGATGGCCGGCAGGACCAGGCCGGTCGCGGCCGTGATCGTCTCGACGACGACGAGCGGGGCGTCCGGGTAGGGGGAGCGGGCGACGTAGTGCGGGACGTGCGCGGCGACCCCCAGGACGTCGTGCCCGGCCTCGATCAGCCGCAGCTCCAGCAGGGAGGCGGCGCTGCCCGGCACCTGCGCCTCGTCGAACAGGCCGGGGCGGCCCGGTACGAGGTCGGCGCGGCTGCCGTGCGGGGTGAGACCGACCGGGCGCGTGTGGGGCACCCCCATGGGGATGCCGTGGAAGGTCACCGAGAGCCGGACGTTCAGCCGCTCGACGATCTCCTGCACCGCTGCGGTGAACGCCTCCCACTGCACGTCCGGCTCGGGGCCGCTGAGCAGGAGGAACGGGCTGCCGGTGGCGTCCCGCAGCAGCTTCAGCTCCAGGGCCGGACGGTCGTAGGAGACCCAGCGGTCGCGGCGGAACGTCATCATCGGGCGCCGCGCCCGGTAGTCGACGAGGCGGTCCACGTCGAACCGGGCCACCGTGGTGTGGGGGCGGCCCTCCAGCAGCAGGTCGGTGATCTGCTCACCGGTCGCCCCGGCGTCGATGAAGCCCTCGAAGTGGTACAGCAGGACAAGACCGGCGCCGACGCCCTGGTCGAGGATCTCGTCCACCGACCGCAGGCCGCTCGGATCCCATTCGTACAGCTCGCGCGGCTTCAACACGTTCTCCTTGCCCCTCCGTCAAGCGCTTCCGCCTGTGCCAACGTCGGTGCCCGGCGCGGAATTCCCTCCTCCGGGGCGTGGCCGCCGACGCGGGGCGCCACGACGCGGAAGGGCCCGCCCCCCGAGCGGGGAGCGGGCCCTTCCGTACCGTCGTGAACCGAACCGGCCGGGCCTCGGCCCGGCGCGGAATCAGCTCTGGCCGCCGGCCAGCTTCTCGCGGAGCGCGGCGAGGGCCTCGTCGGAGGCCAGCGCGCCGGAGTCCTCGCCGGAGTCCGACGAGTAGGAACCGCCACCGCCGCCGCCGCCACCCTGGCTGCTCGGGGCGGGACCGGCGCCGGCACCCTCGGCCTCGGCCTGGGCGTCCTGCTCGCGGGACTTGACGACCTGCGCCTGGTGCTGCTCGAAGCGCGCCTGGGCGACCGCGTACTGGTTCTCCCACTCCTCGCGCTGCTTCTCGTACCCCTCGAGCCAGTCGTTCGACTCGGGGTCGAAGCCCTCGGGGTAGATGTAGTTGCCCTGGTCGTCGTAGGACGCCGCCATGCCGTACAGCGTGGGGTCGAACTCGACGGCCATCGGGTCGGCGCCGAAGGCCTCGTTGGCCTGCTTCAGCGAGAGGCTGATGCGACGGCGCTCCAGGTCGATGTCGATGACCTTGACGAAGATCTCGTCGTTGACCTGGACGACCTGCTCCGGGATCTCGACGTGGCGCTCGGCCAGCTCGGAGATGTGGACCAGGCCCTCGATGCCCTCGTCGACGCGGACGAACGCACCGAACGGCACCAGCTTGGTGACCTTGCCGGGGACGACCTGGCCGATCTGGTGCGTGCGGGCGAACTGCTGCCACGGGTCTTCCTGGGTCGCCTTCAGCGACAGGGAGACGCGCTCGCGGTCCATGTCGACGTCCAGGACCTCGACCGTGACCTCCTGGCCGACCTCGACGACCTCGGAGGGGTGGTCGATGTGCTTCCAGGACAGCTCCGAGACGTGCACCAGGCCGTCGACGCCGCCCAGGTCCACGAAGGCACCGAAGTTGACGATCGAGGAGACGACGCCGGAGCGCACCTGGCCCTTCTGGAGGGTGGTGAGGAAGGTCTGACGGACCTCGCTCTGCGTCTGCTCCAGCCAGGCACGGCGGGACAGGACCACGTTGTTGCGGTTCTTGTCCAGCTCGATGATCTTCGCCTCGAGCTCCTTGCCGACGTACGGCTGGAGGTCGCGGACGCGGCGCATCTCGACCAGGGAGGCGGGGAGGAAGCCCCGGAGGCCGATGTCGAGGATGAGACCACCCTTGACGACCTCGATGACGGTACCGGTGACGATCCCGTCCTCTTCCTTGATCTTCTCGATGGTGCCCCAGGCGCGCTCGTACTGGGCGCGCTTCTTGGACAGGATGAGGCGGCCTTCCTTGTCCTCCTTCTGGAGGACAAGGGCCTCGATCTCGTCACCGACGGCGACGACCTCGTTGGGGTCGACGTCGTGCTTGATCGACAGCTCACGGGAAGGGATGACGCCCTCGGTCTTGTAACCGATGTCGAGCAGGACCTCGTCCCGGTCGACCTTCACGATGACGCCGTCGACGATGTCGCCGTCGTTGAAGTACTTGATCGTCTCGTCGATCGCGGCGAGGAAGGCTTCCTCGGAACCGATGTCGTTGACCGCAACCTGCGGGGTGGTCACGGTGGTCTCGGTGCTGCTCGTCATGTGGTAAAGGGCTCCGGTACGGACACAGAAGTCGTAGGTACTGCTACGCCGTGAGCCCTTATCGCACCGCCGAAGCCGGACAGCCTGGGAGGCACTTCCCGAAACGCGAAAGCACCTCGACAACCGAGAGGACATACAACAGATGCGAGCGCGACCTGCTCCGTCCGAGGCGCGCAGGCCCGCAGCGCAACTTGTAGCATACGGCCGCAGCCGGGCAGGGTCAATGCACGTTTGCGACACGTGGGACGGATGGGGCGAAAACCGCCCGCTCCGCCGCGTCCTCCGTATCGGCAGACGCACATCGCAGTGTGCTCATCGCACGCCGCATGCACAAGATTGCCCACAGCCTATCGTTACGGTCGCCACACGAGTGCGACAGGGGTGCGAAGACGAGGATGAGTGCCGACGAGGGCGACGCCGTACGGCGCAGGGCCGGTGAGGCCGAGAGCCGGCGGGCGAGCCGGCTGTGGTGGGACCGCAACGCCGACGACTACCAGAACGAACACGGCGGCTTCCTCGGTGACGACCGCTTCGTCTGGGGCCCCGAGGGGCTGACGGAGGACGAGGCGCGCCTTCTGGGCGACCCGGAGCGGCTGGTCGGAGCGCGCGTGCTGGAGATCGGCGCGGGCGCGGCGCAGTGCTCGCGCTGGCTGGCCGCGCACGGCGCCCGCCCGGTCGCCCTGGACGTCTCCCACCGCCAGCTCCAGCACGCCCTGCGCCTGGGCACCGACGGCGTCACGCTGGTCGAGGCCGACGCCGGGGCGCTGCCCTTCGCGGACGCCTCCTTCGACCTGGCCTGCTCGGCCTACGGCGCCGTGCCCTTCGTCGCCGACCCCGTGCGCGTCCTCCGGGAGGTGCGGCGCGTCCTGCGGCCGGGCGGACGCTGGGTGTTCTCCGTGACGCACCCCCTGCGCTGGGCCCTGCCCGACGAGCCCGGGCCGGAGGGCCTGACCGTCTCCGCGTCCTACTTCGACCGCACCCCCTACGTCGAACAGGACGAGGAGGGCCGCGCCCTCTACGTCGAACACCACCGCACCCTGGGCGACCGGGTGCGGGACGTCGTCGCCGCCGGGCTGCGGCTCACCGACCTCGTCGAACCGGAGTGGCCGGCGTGGAACCGGCAGGAGTGGGGCGGCTGGTCCCCGCTGCGCGGCGCGCTGATCCCCGGCACGGCGATCTTCGTGTGCGAGCGGGACGCGTGACGGCCACCGCACGGCAGCGGGCGCTCGACCTCCCGGTGCGGGATGCGCTGCCCCGACTGCGGGAGGCCCTGGCCGAGGCGGGCACCGCCGTGCTGTGCGCCCCGCCGGGGTCGGGCAAGACGACGCTGGTGCCACTGGAGCTGGCCGGTCTGGCACCGGGCGCCGCGGACGGCCGGACGGGCCGACCCCGGCGCGTCCTGGTGGCCGAACCCCGGCGGATCGCCGCCCGGGCCGCCGCCCGCCGGATGGCGTGGCTGCTGGGCGAGGACGTGGGCGGCCGGGTGGGCTTCACCGTGCGCGGCGAGCGGCGCGTCGGACCGGGGACGTGCGTGGAGGTCGTCACCACCGGCGTCCTCCTCCAGCGGCTCCAGCGCGACCAGGAGCTGCCGGGCGTCGACGTCGTCATGCTCGACGAGTGCCACGAGCGGCACCTCGACGCCGACACCGCCGCCGCCTTCCTGCTGGACGTGCGGCACACCCTGCGGCCGGAGCTCCAACTCCTGGCCGCCTCGGCGACCACCGACGCCGAGGGCTGGGCGCGCCTGCTGGACGGCCCCGTGGTGGCGGCGCGGGGCGTCGCCCACCCCGTCGAGACGGTGTGGGCGCCCCCGCCCACCCCCGTCGCGCCCCCGCACGGCCTGCGCGTGGACCACGCGCTGCTCGCCCACGTCGCGGCCGTCATACGGCGCGCGCTGCGCGAACGGGAGGGGGACGTCCTGTGCTTCCTGCCCGGCGTCGGCGAGATCGCCCGGGTGGCGGCGGCGCTGGAGGACGCGGACGCCGACGTCCTCCAGGTGCACGGCCGAGCCCGCGCCGAGACCCAGGACGCCGTCCTCGCCGGGCCGGGCCCGCACGGACGCCGCCGGATCGTGCTGGCCACCGCCGTGGCGGAGTCCAGCCTCACCGTGCCCGGGGTGCGGATCGTCGTCGACGCCGGGCTGGCCCGGGAGCCGCGCACCGACCACGCACGTGGGCTCAGCGCCCTGACCACCGTGTGGGCCTCCCGGGCGGCGGCCCGGCAGCGCGCGGGTCGGGCCGGACGCGAGGCGCCCGGCACCGCCTACCGGTGCTGGTCACAGGGGGAGGACGGCCGCCGGCCCCGCTTCCCGCAACCCGAGATCGCCGTCGCTGACCTCGGCGCGTTCGCCCTCCAGGCCGCCTGCTGGGGCGCCCCGGGCGCCGACGGCCTGGCCCTGCTCGACCCGCCGCCCGCCGGGGCCATGGCGGCGGCCGGTGCGGTTCTGACCGCCGTCGGCGCCGTGGACGGCGCGGGCCGCGCCACCACGCGCGGCGAGGCCATGGCCCGGCTGGGGCTCCACCCCCGGCTGGCCCGGGCCCTGCTCGACGGCGCCCGCCTCGTCGGCCCACGAGCCGCCGCCGAGGTCGTCGCGCTGCTCAGCGAGGAGCCGCCGCGCGAACTGGGCCAGGACCTGGGCGACGTCCTGCGGGCCGTACGCCGCTCCCCGCGCGAGGGGTACGCCGCCCGCTGGCGGCGCGAGGCCGACCGGCTGCGCAGGGCGCTGCCCGGGGACACCGCACCCCGGAGAAGCGAGGACGGCGGCGGGGACGCGTCCGGTGGGGTGGCGGAGGCCGTGGGCCTCGTCGCCGCTCTCGCCCACCCGGAGCGGGTGGCGCGGCGGCAGGGCGGGGCCGGCGCCTACCTGATGGCCTCCGGCACCCGGGCCGAGGTCACGACCGCGCACGGCGGCGCGCCGTGGCTCGCCGTCGCCGTGGCCGACCGCCCGGCGGGCGCCCCCTCGGCGCGGGCCCGGCTCGTCGCCGTCATCGACGAGGAGACCGCCCGGCAGGCCGCCGCCGCCCTGCTCCGGGAGGACGAGGAGGTGACCTACGACGCCGGGCGCGGCGCCGTCACCGCCCAGCGCGTCACCCGGCTCGGGGCGATCGCCCTGGGCAGCGAAACCGTGCCGCGGCCCCACCCGGAGCAGGTGCGCCAGGCGCTCCTGGAGGCGGTGCGCGCGGGCGGGACGGACCTCCTGCGCTGGCCGGAGCAGGCCCGGTCGCTGCGTCGGCGCATGGCCTTCCTCCACCGCACGCTGGGCGAGCCCTGGCCCGACGTCGGCGACGACGCCCTCCTCGCCCGCGCCCCCAGCTGGCTGACCGGCGACCGCCTGGACGCCGTCGACACCCTCGCCCTGCTGCGGAGCCTGCTGCCCTGGTCGAGCGGCGCGGCGGCCCGGCTGGAGGAGCTGGCGCCCGAACGGGTCGAGGTGCCCTCGGGCTCGCGGGTGCGCGTCGACTACTCCGGCGACCAGCCGGTGCTCGCCGTCAAACTGCAGGAACTCTTCGGCTGGACGCAGGCGCCCCGGCTCGCCGACGGGCGGGTGCCCCTGCTGGTGCACCTGCTCTCCCCCGCCGGGCGGCCCGCCGCCGTCACCGCCGATCTGGCGTCGTTCTGGGCCGAGGGCTACCGCGCCGTGCGCTCCGAGCTGCGCGGGCGCTACCCGCGCCACCCGTGGCCGGACGACCCGACCACGGCGGTGCCCACCCGCCGGGCCGCCCCGCGCCGAGGACGGTAGGCGGGGCGGGCTCCGGCGTGCCGGGCTGCGGCGTGCCGACTATTCGGCGCGGGCGGCGTCCTCGGGACGGACGCCGCCGTCGCGGGCGGTGCCGCCCTCGCCCTGCTGCTCCTCGTCGCCCTCGTCCCGGGGGTCGTCCTCGTCCTGCTCCGGGTCCTCGGCGTCCGGGTCCCCGCACGGGTCGGCCGGCTCGTCCTCCGGGTCGTCGGCGTCGGGGTCGTCGGCGTCCTCGGAGTCGTCGGCCCCGGCCTCATCGGAGTCCTCGGGCTCCGTGCGGTCGTCGGCGTCGGCAGCGCCGTCGGCGGCGTCCTCGTCGGTCGCCTCCTCGTCGTCCGCCGGGTCCTCGGTGCCGGGCTGCGGCTCCTCGGGGTCGGTGGGCTCCTCCGGGTCGACCGGGCACTCCCCCGGCTCCTCGCCCGGCTCGTCCGGGTCCTCCGGCTCCTCGGGGTCGGTCGGCTCCTCCGGGTCCTCCGGCTCGTCGGGGTCGCCAGGCTCCTCGGGGTCGGTGGGCTTCTCCGGCTCCTCGTCGCTGCCGTCGTCCGGCCCGGGCCCGTCGCCGTCGGGGTCCTCGCCGGAGGGCGGCACGATCCCGCCGTCCTCGTCCTCCTCGGCGGGCTCCTTCGACCCCGGACGGTCCCCGCCCGAGCCGGGCTTCTCGTCCTGCGGATCCTTCGGATCCTTCGGGTCCTTCGGGTCCTTGGGCCCCTTCGGCTCCTTGTCGCCGGAGGTGTCCTCGGACGCCGGCCGCCGCTTGGGCTCCTCGTCGACCGGGTCGGGCTGACGCGGATTGCCCGGCCCCGGGGAGTCGGGCAGCTGGCCGGTGCCGTCCGGCACCTCGTGGACGCCCTTGCGGTAGAACTCCAGCCACGACAGGACCGTCCGCAGGTACTCCCGCGACGGGTTGTAGCTGAGGATGGCGCGCTCCAGGTCGGCCGGGTCCGCCAGGTCCCGGCCGTTGGCGCACAGGTAGCGGCCCGCCGCGAGGGCGGCGTCGAAGATGTTGTCGGGGTCCTTGGCGCCGTCGCCGTTGCCGTCGGCGCCCCACGCCGCCCACGTGGTGGGGATGAACTGCATGGGGCCGACGGCCCGGTCGTGCACGGTGTCGCCGTCGTAGGCGCCGTTGTCGGTGTCCGGGATGTTCTGGAAGCCGTTTCCGTCCAGCTTGGGGCCGCGGATCGGGGAGAGCGTGGTGCCCTCGGCGTCGACCGCACCACCGCGGGCCTGCCCCGACTCCACCTTGCCGATGGCGGCGAGCAGTTGCCACGACAGGTTGCAGCGGGGCTGCTCGCCGCGCAGCGTGCTCTCGGCCTGCCGGTAGGCGGCCAGGACCGTCGCGGGGACGCCCGCTTCGGCCGGGCCGGTCACGACCGGGCCGCCGCCGTCCAGCTCGCGGGAGCTGTCCGGCATGTCCGGCGTCTCCAGCGGGGGAAGCTCGGTGTGGTAGGGGGCGTCACCCCCGGTCGCGGGCGCGTCGTCCGCCCCGAGCGCCGGATCGTCCGCCGTGGGGCTGGGCGGGGGCAGGGAGAGGCCGGGCGCCTGAGACGCGGTCAGGGCCACCATCGCGGCGGCCGCCACGGCCGTCGCGCTCACGCCCCTGCGGAGCCTGCCACCGGTACGACCCGTCATACGGCCGTTCCTCCCCTTGTCCCCGAATGGTCGCGCTGCCCGTCATGTACCTGACTCCCGACAGGGCGGCGAAGGTGACGATACGACACGCGGCGGCTTCCGGTCACGCCCTCCGCCGCCACACCCCGTTCGTCAGTGGGCCGCCGACTCCCAGTCCGGGCCCACCCCCACCGACACGTCCAGCGGGGCCCGCAGTTCCACCGCACCGGCCATTTCGCGGCGCACCAGCTCCTCCACCGCCTCCCGCTCGCCCGCGGCGACCTCCAGCACGATCTCGTCGTGCACCTGGAGCAGCATGCGCGAGGTGAGATTCCGCTTCCGCAGCTCGGCGTCCACCCGCAGCATGGCGATCTTCACGATGTCCGCGGCCGTGCCCTGGATCGGCGCGTTCAACGCCATGCGCTCGGCCATCTCCCGGCGCTGCCGGTTGCTGGAGTTGAGATCCGGCAGGTAGCGGCGGCGGCCCAGCATGGTGCTGGTGTAGCCGACGGCGCGGGCCTCCTCCACCGCACGGTGCAGGTAGTCCCGCACCCCGCCGAACCGCTCGAAGAAGGTGTCCATGAGCCTGCGGGCCTCCTCCGGGCTGATGCCAAGCTGCTGGGACAGCCCGAACGCGGAGAGGCCGTAGGCCAGACCGTAGGACATCGCCTTGATCTTGCGGCGCATCTCGGGGTCGACCTGGTCCTTGGCGACGCCGAACACCTGCGAGGCCACCGTGGTGTGCAGGTCCTCGCCGGAGGTGAACGCCTCGATGAGCCCGGCGTCCTCCGACAGGTGCGCCATGACCCGCAGCTCGATCTGGCTGTAGTCCGCCGTCATCAACGACTCGAAGCCCTCGCCGACGACGAACGCGCGGCGGATCGCCCGGCCCTCGTCGGTGCGCACCGGAACGTTCTGCAGGTTCGGGTCGGTCGAGGACAGCCGGCCGGTGGAGGCGACCGTCTGACTGAACGTGGTGTGGATCCGGCCGTCCGCCCCGATCGTCTTGATCAGCCCCTCGACGGTGGCGCGCAGCTTGGACTGCTCCCGGAACCGCAGCATCAGCACCGGCAGTTCGTGGTCCGTCTGCGTCGCGAGCCACGCCAGCGCGTCGGCGTCGGTGGTGTAGCCCGTCTTCGTCTTCTTCGTCCTCGGCAGGCCCAGCTCCCCGAACAGCACCTCCTGGAGCTGCTTGGGCGAGCCGAGGTTGAACTCGTGCCCGACGGCCGCGTGCGCCTCCCGCACCGCCTGCTGGGCCGCGTCGGCGAACTGCTGCTCCAGGCCGCCGAGCCAGGCGCGGTCCGCCGCGATACCGGCCCGCTCCATCCGCGACAGCACCTCGGAGACGGGCAGCTCCATGTCGGCCAGCAGCTCCGCCGCCCCCACCTCGGCCAGCCGGCCGGTGAACGCCTCCCCCAGGTCCAGCACCGTACGGGCCTGCCCCATCAGGGCGTCGGCCTGCGCCTGCTCGTCCGCCCCCAGTGCCAGCTGGCCCGAACCGCTCTCGGCGGGCTGCGGCAGCTCACGGCCGAGGAACTCCAGGCTGAGCGCGTCCAGCGCGAAACTGCGGCGCCCCGGCTGCACCAGATAGGCGGCCAGCGCCGTGTCCGAGACGATCCCCTCGATCCGCCAGCCGTGCTCGGCGAACACCCGCTGCGTCGCGCGCGCGTTGTGCACCGTCTTCGGCCGCTTCCCGTCGGCCAGCCAGGCCGCGAACGCCTGCTCGTCGGGGGCGTCCAGCTCCGCCGGATCGAACCAGGCCGCCGGGCCCTCCCCGGTGGCCAGCGCGATCTCGCTCACCCGGCCCGCCCCCAGGTGCCAGTCGTCCACCGACGCCAGGCCCAGCGGACGCCCGCCCGCCGCCGCGTGTTCGGCCAGCCACGGCCCCAGCTCGCCCGCCTCCAGCACCCGGCCCGCCACCTCGACCCCGGCCGCGGGGGGTTCCGCGTCCGCCTCGGCGGCGGCCGGATCGGCGGCGAACAGCCGCTCGCGGAAGTTCTGGTTGCGGATCTCCAGCACGTCCAGCAGCGACGTCAGCGTCTCGCGGTCGTAGGCCACCCGCTCCAGCTCCGCCGGGCCGCACGGCAGCTCGACGTCCCGCACCATCTCCGTCAGCCGCCGGTTGAGCTTGACCGACTCCAGGTGGTCGCGGAGGTTCTGCCCGGCCTTCGTCTTGATCTCGTCCACCCGCGCCACCAGCTCGTCGAACGAGCCGAACTGGCTGATCCACTTGGTGGCCGTCTTCTCCCCCACCCCCGGAATGCCGGGCAGGTTGTCCGACGGGTCACCGCGCAGGGCCGCGAAGTCCGGGTACTGGGCCGGCTCCAGCCCGTACTTCTCCCGCACCTTCTCCGGCGTGAACCGCGTCAGCTCCGAGACGCCCTTCGTCGGGTACAGGACGGTGACCCGGTCCGAGACCAGCTGGAAGCAGTCCCGGTCACCGGTGACGATCGACACCTCGTACCCGGCGGCCTCCGCCTGCGTCGCCAGCGTGGCGATCACGTCGTCCGCCTCGAAGCCCTCCACCGCGAACCGCTTGACGCGCATCGCGTCCAGCAGCTCGCCGATCAGCTCCACCTGCCCCTTGAAGCCGTCCGGCGTCTTGGAGCGGTTCGCCTTGTACTCCGTGAACTCCTCCGCGCGCCACGTCTTGCGCGAGACGTCGAACGCGACCGCGAAGTGCGTCGGCGCCTCGTCACGCAACGTGTTCGACAGCATCGACACGAAGCCGTACACCGCGTTCGTCGTCTGCCCCGTGGTCGTGGAGAAGTTCTCCTCCGGCAACGCGTAGAACGCCCGGTAGGCCAGCGAATGGCCGTCCATCAGCAGGAGCTTGCCCCCGCCGCCCCGCTCCGCCCGCTCCGGTGCCGTCTCCACCACGCCGTCCACCACGCCGTCCGCCACGCCGATCTGCTCGTCCTTTGCCACGGCACCGATCCTGCCACGGCCCACCGACACTCCCACGACGCGGCGTCCCCGCGCCGCGAACGTCCCGCCCGCGCCCGCCCCGCCCAGCGCCCGGCATGGGAGGATCGCACCATGACGCGCGCCACCCCGTCCTCCTCCGGCGACCCCGTCCAGGACGCCCCCCAGGTCCGCCCGCCGCGCCGCTCCGCCGCCGGGCTGCCCGCCGTCGGCCACGCCCTGCGCATGGCCCACCGCGAGATGGGCGTCAAACGCACCGCGCTCACCCTCCTGCGCGTCAACCAGAAGGACGGCTTCGACTGCCCCGGCTGCGCCTGGCCCGAGGAGGCCGACCGGCACACGGCGGAGTTCTGCGAGAACGGCGCCAAGGCCGTCGCGGAGGAGGCCACCCGCGCCCGCGTCACCCCCGCCTTCTTCGCCCGCCACTCCGTCACCGACCTCGCCGAACGGTCCGGCTACTGGCTCGGCAAGCAGGGCCGCCTCACCCAGCCCGTCTACCTCGCCAAGGGCGCCGACCACTACGCACCCGTCAGCTGGACCCAGGCCCTGGGCATCATCGCCGACGAGCTGCGCGCCCTGCCCTCCCCCGACGAGGCCGTCTTCTACACCTCCGGGCGCACCAGCAACGAGGCCGCGTTCCTCTACCAGCTCTTCGCCCGCGAGTTCGGCACCAACAACCTGCCCGACTGCAGCAACATGTGCCACGAGTCCTCCGGCTCGGCCCTCACCGAGACCATCGGCGTCGGCAAGGGCAGCGTCCTCCTCGAGGACCTCCACCAGGCCGACCTGATCATCGTCGCCGGACAGAACCCCGGCACCAACCACCCGCGTATGCTCTCCGCCCTGGAGAAGGCCAAACACAACGGCGCGAAGATCATCACCGTCAACCCGCTCCCCGAAGCGGGCCTGGAACGGTTCCGCAACCCGCAGACCCCCCTCGGCCTCGTCGGCACCGGCACCCCCCTCACCGACCTCTTCCTCCAGATCCGCCTCGGCGGCGACCAGGCGCTCTTCCGGCTGCTCAACAAGCTCATCCTCGACACCGACGGCGCCGTCGACGAGACGTTCGTGGCCGAGCACACCGACGGGTTCGCCGCGTTCGCCGACGCCGCCCGCACCGCCGGCTGGGACCGCACCCTGGCCGCCACCGGCCTCGACCGCGACGCCATCGAGGAAGCCCTGCGCATGGTCCTCGCCTCCCGGCGCACCGTCGTGTGCTGGGCCATGGGCCTCACCCAGCACAAGCACGCCGTCGCCACCATCCGCGAAGTCGTCAACTTCCTCCTCCTGCGCGGCGACATCGGCCGTCCCGGCGCCGGCGTCTGCCCCGTCCGCGGCCACAGCAACGTCCAGGGCGACCGCACCATGGGCATCGTCGAACGCCCCTCCCCCGAACTCCTCGACGCCCTCCAGAAGGAGTTCGGCTTCACCCCGCCCCGCGCCCACGGCTACGACACCGTCGAAGCCATCCGGGCCCTGCGCGACGGCCGCGTCCAGGTGTTCTTCGCCCTCGGCGGCAACTTCGTCGCCGCCTCCCCCGACACGCGCGTCACCGAGGACGCCATGCGCCGCGCCCGGCTCACCGTCCACGTCTCCACCAAGCTCAACCGCTCCCACGTCGTCACCGGCGCCCGCGCCCTCATCCTCCCCACCCTCGGCCGCACCGAGCGGGACGTCCAGGCGGGCGGGGAGCAGTACGTCACCGTCGAGGACTCCATGGGCATGGTGCACGCCTCCCGCGGCACCCTCGAACCGGCCTCCGAACACCTCCTGTCCGAACCCGCCATCATCAGCCGCCTCGCCCGCAAGGTCCTCGGCCCCGCCAGCACCACCCCCTGGGAGACCTTCGAGCAGGACTACGGGCACGTACGGGACCGCATCGCCCGCGTCATCCCCGGCTTCGAGGACTTCAACACCCGCATCACCCACCCCGGCGGCTTCACCCTCCCCCACGCCCCCCGCGACGAACGCCGCTTCCCCACCGCCACCGGCAAGGCCCGCTTCACCGCCGCGCCCGTCGAACACCCCGAGATCCCCCCGGGCCGGCTCCTGCTGCAGACCCTCCGCTCGCACGACCAGTACAACACCACCATCTACGGCCTCGACGACCGCTACCGCGGCATCAAGGGCGGCCGCCGGGTCGTGCTCGTCCACCCCGACGACGCCACCGCACTCGGTCTGGCCGACGGCACCTACGCCGACCTCACCAGCGAATGGCACGACGGCACCGAACGCACCGCCCCCGGCTTCCGCGTCGTCCACTACCCCACCGCCCGGGGCTGCGCCGCCGCCTACTACCCGGAGACCAACGTCCTCGTCCCCCTCGACGCCACCGCCGACGGCAGCAACACCCCGGCCAGCAAATCCGTGGTGATCCGACTCACCCCCACCCGGCCGTGAGCGAACGCTTAGCATCAGGACCGCCAAGCAGAGCCGCCAGCGATCGGAGCCGAACGACCATGGGCGAGAACACCGCCACCGTCTTCCCCCAGGAGATCCTCGACCAGTGGGCCGGGCTCGGCATCGACCTGCCGACCCTCTTCTCCGCCGGACACCTCGGCGACCGGATGGGCCTGAAGATCCTCCACGCCGCGCCCGACCGCGTCGTCGGAACCCTGCCCGTCGAAGGCAACACCCAGCCCTACGGACTCCTCCACGGCGGCGCCTCCGCCGTCCTCGCCGAAACCCTCGCCTCCGTCGGCGCCATGCTCCACGGCGGTCCCGGCAAGGTCGCCGTCGGCGTCGACCTCAACTGCACCCACCACCGCGGCCTGCGCTCCGGCCTCGTGACCGGCACCGCCACGCCCGCCCACCTCGGCCGCACCACCGCCGCCTACGAGGTCGTGATCACCGACGAACAGGACCGCCGCGTCTGCACCGCCCGCCTCACCTGCCTGCTGCGCGACGCCTGAGCCCACCACCACACGCCGAAGGGCCGGCCACCCCGACTGCGGGTGACCGGCCCCTTCGACGTCCTACACCGGGCTCAGGCCGCGCCCTCACCCAGATACGCCTCCCGCACCCGCGGATCCGCCAGCAGCCGCGACGCCTCACCCGACATCGCCACCGCCCCCGTCTCCAGCACGTAACCGCGGTCGGCCAACTGCAAGGCCTGCGACGCGTTCTGCTCCACCAGCAGCACCGTCGTCCCCTGCTCGTTGATCTCCTTCAGAATGTCGAAGATCTGCGCCACGATCAGCGGCGCCAGACCCATCGACGGCTCGTCCAGCAGCAACAGCTCCGGCTTCCCCATCAACGCCCGGCCGATGGCCAGCATCTGCTGCTCGCCACCCGAGAGCGTGCCACCCTGCTGCGTCCTGCGCTCGTGCAACCGGGGGAACAACGAGTACACCCGGTCGAGCGTGTCCCGGTCCGGGGACTTGAACCGGTACGCCCCCATCTCCAGGTTCTCCCGCACCGTCATACGCGGGAACACCCGACGGCCCTCCGGCACGTGCCCGATGCCGAACTGCACCAGATCGTGCGACTTGATGCCGTCGACCCGCTCACCGTGCAGCAGCACCTGACCCGACCGCGGCGCCAGCATCCCCGACGCTGTCCGCAGCGTCGTCGACTTACCCGCGCCGTTCGCGCCCAGCAGGGCCACGACCTCACCGTCGTACACCGCGAGATCGATGCCCTTCAGCGCCTCGATCGCGCCGTAGAACACCCGCAGGTCCCGCAGCTCCAGCACCGGAGTGCCCTCCGGCAGACCCGAGGCCTGCTCCTTCGTCACCTCAGCGGTGCCACTCATGCCTCGTCCTTCCCCGGACCGTCCTGCGCCGCGCGCTCATCGGTCACCTCACCGTCACGGGCCTGCGGAACCCCGGCGCCGTCGGTGCCGTCCGAACCGTCGTCGGCCTCATCCGACTCGGCCGGCGCACCCAGATACGCCTCCACCACCGCCGGATCACGCTGCACCTGCGACGGAGACCCCTCGGCGATCTTCTTGCCGAAGTTCAACACCATCACCCGGTCGGCCACCGACATCACCAGACGCATGTCGTGCTCGATCAGCAGCACGCTCACGCCCAGCTCCCGGTTGATCCCCCGGATCAGCTCCTCCAGCTCCAGCTTCTCCGTCGGGTTCGTCCCCGCCGCCGGCTCGTCCAGCAACAGCACCTGCGGATCCGTGGCCAGCGCCCGAGCGATCTCCAGCCGCCGCTGGTCGCCGTAACTCAACGACCCCGCCAACTCGTTCAGCTTCGGCGCGAGCCCCACGAAGTCCAGCACCTCGTGCGCCCGCCGGTCGCTCGCCCGCTCGGCCCGCCGCGCGTTCGGCAGTCCCAGCATGATCGACAGCGGGTCCGACTTCAGCCGCGTCTCCGCCGCGATCTTCACGTTCTCCAACGCCGTCAACGCGCCGAACAACCGGATGTTCTGGAACGTCCGGGCCAGGCCCAGGTGGTTCACCAGGTGCGGCTTGCGCCCCCGCAACTCGTGCTCACCACCCGTACGCGGCCGGTACGTGATCCGGCCCTCCTGCGGCACGTACGCGCCCGTGAGCGAGTTGAACAACGACGTCTTGCCCGCACCGTTCGGCCCGATCACCGCGAGGATCTCCCCACGGCGCATACACAGCTCGACACCGTCCAGACTCGTCACGCCGCCGAAGCGCAGCGTCACCCCGCTCGCGTCCAGCACCAGGTCACCGGCGTCCGGCTCCGGCCGGCCCCCGGGGCCCTGCTCCTTGATCAGCTCCGTCGTCATGACAGCCTGCCTCCCGCCGGCTCCGTCATCGCATCGGCGTCCGACTCACCGGACTCCGACAGCTTCAGCTCCCGCGCACGACGCCGCGACGGAATCACCCCCTGCGGCCGGTAGATCATCATGATCACCAGCAGCACGCCGAGGTACATGTACCGGTCCTTCGGGTCCACGAAGTCCCGCAGCGCCTCCGGCAGCCACACCAGGAACGCCGCACCGAACAACACACCCGCGATCGAACCCATACCGCCGAAGATCACGTACGCCAGCACGAGCACCGACAGCAGGATGACGAAGTTCTCCGAGTTGATGTAGCCGACCTTCGACGCGTACGCGACACCCGCCACGCCCGACGTCGACGCACCGATCGCGAACGCCATCAGCTTGAAGCGCACCGTGTTGACACCCGTCGACGCCGCCGCGACCTCGTCCTCGCGGATCGCCGTCCACGCCCGGCCCACCTTCGAGTGCTCCAGCCGCCAGAAGAAGAACACCACGACCGCGATGAACACCAGCAGCAGGTAGTAGTACGGCATCGGGTCGATGACGCCCCACTCGTACGACCAGAACCCCAGATCCAGCGAGAACCGGTCCACCTTCACGCCACCCGTACCGCCGGTGACGTCATCCAGGTTCTTCGCCGTCAGGTACACGATCTCGTGGAAACCCAGCGTCACGATCGCCAGATAGTCACCCCGCAACCGCAACGTCGGCGCGCCCAGCAGCACACCCGCCAGCAGACACGTGACGATCGCCACCGGGATCACCGCGAAGTTGTTCAACTCCATCGGCGGCTGCACCGGCAGCGCACCCGTCCAGTACGCCGCGCTGTAGGCACCGATCGCGAAGAAGGCGATGAACCCCAGGTCCAGCATCCCGGCCCAGCCGATGACCACGTTCAGGCCGATCGCGACCAGGACGTAGATCGCGATCTGGTCCACCAGCACCGTCTGCCAGTACCGCTCCAGACCCGACGGGAGGAACACCGCCGCCGCCACCAGGACGCCCAACGCACCCCAGCGCAGCCACTTCTCCTCGCGCCAGGCGCTCCGTGCCTTCCCCAGCGGCCCCTCGGTCACCGACCGGTAGCCGACCGAGACCGCCTTCACCTGCGGCGACAGGAACTCCCTGACCGCCCACACGCCGACCGTCAACGCCAGCCACACCAGCAGAACCGGCGAGGTGAAGTTCTCCTCCAAGGCGTAGAACAGGTCCCGCTGCGTGCCCTGCACGCCCGTCACCATCGCTCCGAGCACCGCCAGCGCGATCATCGCGCCCAGCCGCTTCCACCGCGGCCGCTGGTACCAGCGCACCGTCCTCAACCGCTCCGCGGCCCGGCCGCGGACCATCGCCTCCGCACTCATGCGGTCCTCCCCAGACGCTCGCCCAGCAGACCCGTCGGCCGGAACATCAACACCACGACCAGCACGGCGAAGCCCGCCACGTAACGCCACTCCTCACCCCAGAAGTACACGGTGAGGGTCTCCACGATGCCCAGCAGCATGCCGCCGAGCATCGCGCCGCGCACGTTGCCGATCCCGCCCAGCACCGCCGCCGCGAACGCCGTGATCCCCGGCAGGAAGCCCATCGTGTACACGACCTTGTTGTTCACCCCGAAGAGGAACCCCGCCGCACCACCGAGCAGACCACCGATCACGAACGTCCGCGAGACCACCTTGTCGATGTTCACGCCCATCAGCGACGCCACCTCGGGGTCCTGCGCCACTGCGCGGATACTCGACCCCAGCTTCGTCCGGTTCACCACGTAGTCCAGACCGATCATCATGCCCACCGCGGACACGACGATCAGGATCATCGTCACGCTCAGCTCCGCACCGAAGAACGAGAACACCCTCTTGTTCTCGTACATGTCCGGCATCGCCAGCGAGTTGCGGCCGAACAGCTTCCCCGCCAGGTTGTAGAGGAAGAACGACGCACCGATCGCCGTGATCAGAAACACCAGCCGGGGCGCTTTATGTCGCCGCAACGGCCGATAGGCGACCTTCTCCAACCCGTACGCGACCACGCCACCGAACGCCGCACCCGCGAGCATTCCGACCACGACGTACAGGACCGACTGCGCACCGGACGGATCAGGAGCCGGAGCCCACACCGTCAGCGCCATCAGGCCGCCGAAGCCACCGAACATGAACACTTCGCTGTGCGCGAAGTTCAGAAGCTGAAGCACGCCGTAGACCAGCGTGTAACCAATGGCGATGACGGCATAAAGACAGCCGAGCACCACCCCTAGGACCAAGAAGTCCCAGAAAGCGTTGAGGGACATCGAACGACTTCCTTATGGGAACGAGCCACCGCCCCGCACGTTCAGCACGGCTCCGGCAGCAGCGGAGGAAAAACGCGGCCACCGCGGAGAACGGCAGACCGTGGAACACCGGTCGGCGCGATGCTCGCGCGCATCGCGCCGACCGGAACCGGTCATCGCAGAAACCGGCCGAAACACCGGGCCGTCACCGGCCCACGGGCGACGCGTTACTCGGCCGCCAGCTCGTCGATGTTCCCCACGTACCCGATCTTCTCGTCCTTGACCTCGTACATGTAGATGGTCTGGTTCTTGAACTCGCCCTTGTCGTCGAACGAGAACGTCTTCGTCAGACCCTTGTACTCCACACCGCGCAGCGACTCCAGCAGCTTCTCGCTGTCCGACTCCGCACCGCCCGTCTCGGCGATCTGCGCGATGATCATCTGCGCGACGTCGTACGACTCGGCCGAGTACGTACCCGGAGCCTGGTTGAACTCCGCCTGGTAGTCGTCGGCGAACGCCTTCGTCGCCTCCTCCTGCGTCGGGTCCGTGCAGGGGCAGGTCAGCTTCCAGCCGTTGGCCGCGTCACCGGCCAGCTTCACGAAGCCCATGTCGTTCGTGCCGTCACCGGACATCGTCGTGCCCTCGAAGCCCGCCTCGGCCAGCTTCGTCGCGAACGGGCCCGCGTCCTCGTAGTAGCCCGCGTAGATCAGCCCGTCGGCCTTCTGGCCCACCACGCTGCGCGCGGCCGCCGAGTAGTCCGGCGTCTTCTGCGGCACCGACTGGCGGACGACCTCGATACCGGCCGCCGTCAGCTCCTTCTCGGCGACGTCCGCCAGGCCCACGCCGTAGTCGGTCTTGTCGTCCACGACGACGACCTTCTCCGCGTCCGTCGCCTGGTCGAAGTACTTCGCCATCCCCGCGCCCTGGGCCGAGTCGTTCGGCACCGCGCGCAGGAAGCTCTCGTAACCCTTCGTCGTCAGGTCCGGCCGCGTCGCCGACGACGACACCGCAGGAATACCCGCCTCCGCGTAGACCTCCGCCGCCGTGTCCGCCGGGCCCGAGAAGGCCGGGCCGATCACCGCGATGACACCCTCATCAATCGCCTTCTGAGCGGCGGCGGTCGCCTTGTCCGGCTGACCCTGGTCGTCGGTCGGGAAGTACTCGATCTCGAAGTCGTAGTCGCCCGAGGCATTCGCCTGGTCGATCGCCAGCTTGATACCGTTCTCCATATTGGTACCAAGCTGGACATTGTCACCGGAAAGCGGTCCCTGGAAGGCGATCTTGATCGTGTCGCCACCGCCACCGCTGTCACTTCCACACCCGGTCAGCGCGAGAGCGCTGATGGCCAGCGGCGCGGCCAGCTTCACAAAGGTCTTGTTGAGCACGTGGGAACCCCCTGGTCCGGCCCAGAACAGTTGGCAGCCGCCGGAAGACGACCGGCGGGAGCAAGACCGTACGAACGTACGGCTGGCCCGGAATCTATGCCGCAGGGAGCAAACCAAACAGACAACCGCCACAAGTGTGATGCGGCTGTGACCTGTGCCATGCGCCGGAAAGAGGACGGTCCTTACCGCTCACCGAACGAAACGGGAAGATCCTTTAAAGCGCCCCCGAGGGGCAAAAACGGGCGAGGCGGAACGAAACCGCCCCGCCACTTGCCCCTACTGCTCCTTCTTCGCCTGCTTCTCGGCCTGCTTCTCCGCCGCGTCCTCGATCACGGCCTCCGCGACCTGACGCATCGACAGACGACGGTCCATCGACGTCTTCTGGATCCACCGGAAAGCAGCCGGCTCCGTGAGCCCGTACTCCGTCTGCAACAACGACTTCGCCCGGTCCACCAGCTTCCGGGTCTCCAGTCGCTGGGTGAGGTCCGAGACCTCCTCCTCCAACTGCTTCAACTGCGCGAACCGCGACACCGCCATCTCGATCGCCGGCACCACGTCACTCTTGCTGAACGGCTTCACCAGGTACGCCATCGCCCCCGCGTCCCGCGCCCGCTCCACCAGCTCGCGCTGCGAGAACGCCGTCAGCATCAGCACCGGCGCGATGCTGTCCTCCGCGATCTTCTCCGCCGCCGAGATCCCGTCCATGACCGGCATCTTCACGTCCAGGATCACCAGGTCCGGGCGGTGCTCCCGAGCCAGCTCCACCGCGGTGCGGCCGTCTCCGGCCTCGCCCACCACGGTGTACCCCTCCTCCTCCAGCATCTCCTTCAGATCCATCCGGATCAGGGCCTCGTCCTCCGCGATCACCACGCGGGTCGTCGCAGGCGGCACGTGGGCGTCCCCGTCCTCGGGGGCATCGGCCGGCGTGGGGTTCTCGGGGGCGTCAGCGGCGCTCACTGGTGCTCCTCGCTTTCAGCAGGTCGGGCCCCATGAGCCTATCTGCCTGCGGTATGGTGGTGTCACATCGAAGGCCAGGTGACCTTCCTTTCTTAGGCCCCGGTAGCCCAATTGGCAGCAGGCAATGGATTCAAAACCCATACAGTGTCGGTTCGAGTCCGACCCGGGGCACTTTTCCTTCCATTCGAAGGCCGGGGCTGCAAGGCCACTCCGCTGCTCCACGTAACCCCTCCGGGTGACCTCCCTCGAACCTTCCGCGCGGCATCGTGACGCGCCGCGATCCGTGGGCACGCGTCCGCACAACGCGCGGGCGACGGCCCGTCCACGCCGGCCGCAAGGCGTCCGTCACGTTGCCGGACGCGCACGTGGGGGCGAAGTGCCGAGCGACCCGCCCCCGGAGCGGCTGCGGTCAGCGGTGCTCCTCGCCGATGTGGTGGACGCGGACAAGGTTGGAGGTGCCGGGGATGCCGGGGGGCGAACCGGCGGTGATGACGACCATGTCGCCGCGTTCGCAGCGGCCGATCTTGAGGAGCTGTTCGTCGACCTGGTCGACCATCTCGTCGGTGGTGGCGACGGTGGGACCGAGGAAGGTCTCGACCCCCCAGCTGAGGCAGAGCTGGGCGCGGGTGACGGGGTCGGGGGTGAAGGCGAGCAGCGGGATGGGTGAGCGGTAGCGGGAGAGCCTGCGCGCGGTGTCGCCGCTCTGGGTGAAGGCGACGAGGAACCTGGCGCCCAGGAAGTCGCCGACGTCGGCGGCGGCGCGGGCGACGGAGCCGCCCTGGGTGCGGGGTTTGGTGCTGGGGCTGATGGGTGGGAGGCCCCTCGCGAGGAGGTCCTCCTCGGCGGCCGTGATGATGCGGGCGGCGGTGCGGACGGTCGCGACGGGGTGCTTGCCGATGCTGGTCTCGCCGCTGAGCATGACGGCGTCGGTGCCGTCGATGACGGCGTTGGCGACGTCGGAGGCCTCGGCGCGGGTGGGCCGGGAGTTCTCGATCATGGAGTCGAGCATCTGCGTGGCGACGATGACGGGCTTCGCGTTGCGTTTGGCGAGCTTGACGGCGCGCTTCTGGACCATGGGGACGCGTTCGAGGGGCATTTCGACGCCGAGGTCGCCTCGGGCCACCATGAGGCCGTCGAAGGCGTGGACGATCTCGTGGAGGTTCTCCACGGCCTGGGGTTTTTCGATCTTGGCGATGACGGGCCGGTGGATGCCTTCTTCGCGCATGATGCGGTGGACGTCGCGGATGTCGGCGGCGGTGCGGACGAAGGACAGGGCGATCAGGTCGGCGCCGTGGTGGAGGGCCCAGCGGAGGTCTTCGTGGTCCTTCTCGCTGAGGGCGGGGACGGAGACGGCGACGCCGGGGAGGTTGATGCCCTTGTGGTCGGAGACGAGGCCGCCTTCGATGACGGTGGTGCGGACGCGGGGACCGTCGATGGCGGTGACGTGGAGGGTGACGCGGCCGTCGTCGACGAGGACGGTGTCGCCGGGGTTGACGTCCGTGGCGAGGCCCGGGTAGGTGGTGCCGCAGGTGGTGTGGTCGCCGGGGACGTCCTCGGTGGTGATGGTGAAGGTGTCGCCGCGTTCGAGCAGGACGGGGCCTTCGTGGAAGGTGCCGAGGCGGATTTTGGGGCCCTGGAGGTCGGCGAGGACGCCGATGCTGCGCCCCGCGTTCTCGGCGGCGGTGCGGGCGTGGTGGGCGCGTTGTTCGTGTTGGGCGTGGGTGCCGTGGCTGAGGTTGAGGCGGGCGATGTCCATTCCGCTGTCGACGAGGGCTTTGATCTGCTCGTACGAGTCGGTGGCCGGTCCCAGGGTGCAGACGATTTTTGCTCGGCGCATGCGTGGAGCCTATGGCTTACCCACTGGTAGTCGTTTGGTGGCCGGTGGCGGCTGAATGACGTGGGGGCGAAGCGTCGTTGACGTTTCCCCGGGGGTCGGCTTCAGAGGCGTTCGAAGCCGCGGTGGCGTTCCCAGTCGGTGACGGTGCGTTCGAAGGCGGCGAGTTCGGTGCGGGCGGCTTGGGCGTAGTGGGTGGTGACGGTGTCGCCGAAGGTCTTGGCGACGGTTTCGCTGGTTTCCCAGTGGTGGAGGGATTGGGTGAGGGTGGCGGGGAGGCGGGGGACGGTGGGGTCGGCGAGGGCGTTGTGCGGGTGGGGGTCGGGAAGGGGGAGTTCGTTCTCGATGCCGTGGAGGCCGGCGGCGATGAGTGCGGCGAGGGCGAGGTAGGGGTTGGCGTCGCCGCCGGGAACGCGGTGTTCGAGGCGCAGCGAGTGGCCCTGGCCGATGACGCGGACGGGGCAGGTGCGGTTGTCGCGTCCCCAGGTGATGCCGGTGGGGGCGAAGGCGCCGGGTTGGAGACGCTTGTAGCTGTTGATGTTGGGGGCGAGGAGAAGGGTGAAGTCGGGGAGGCAGGCGAGCTGTCCGGCGATGAAGTGGCGCATGAGGGCGGACATGCCGTCGGCCGCGGTGGGGTCGGCGAGGACGGGAGTGCCGTCGGTGCCGCGAAGGGAGAGGTGGATGTGGCAGGAGTTGCCTTCGCCGTCGTCGTACTTGGGCATGAAGGTGACGGCGTGGCCTTCTTGGGCGGCGATGGTCTTGGTGCCGTGTTTGAAAAGGGTGTGGTGGTCGGCGGTGGTCATGGCGTCGTCGTAGCGGAAGACGATTTCGTACTGGCCGGGGTGGACTTCGGCGCGGGCGGTTTCGAGGGTGAGTCCGGCGGCGACCATTTCGCGGCGGAGGCGGCGGAGGAAGGGTTCGAGGTGGGTGGTGCCCTGGAGGGCGTAGTCGACGGTGTGGCGGGTGGCGGGGCGTAGGTCCTGGTAATGGGCTTGGTGGGCCTGGTCGTAGGTGTCGTGGAAGGCGAGGAATTCGAGTTCGGTGCCGGCGTGGGCGGTGAGGCCGTGGGTGGCGAGGCGGTCGAGTTGTTGGCGGAGGATGTGGCGAGGGGCGACGGGGACGGGCGTGCCGTCGGGCCAGGTGGCGTCGGCGATGACGAGGGCGGTGGCGTCGTCCCACGGGAGGGTGGTGTAGGTGGTGGGGTCGGGGCGGAGGAGGAAGTCGCCGAAGCCGGTGTTCCAGGCGTCGATGGCGTAGCCGGGGCCGGTGTTCATGTCGACGTCGGTGGCGAGGAGGTAGGTGCAGGCGCTGAAGCCGCGGGTGGCGGCTTCGTCGAGGAAGTGGGGTATGGCGAGGCGGCTGCCCTGGAGGCGGCCTTGGAGGTCGGGGAGGGCGACGATGATGTTGTCGAGGTGGCCGGCGGCGTGGGCGGCGCGGAGGTCGTCGTAGGTCATGGCTGGTCCTGGGCGGGGACGGGGGCGGTGGCGAGGGGGTTGGGGACGCGGCCGTGGGTGACGTCGAAGCCTTCGTCGCGTTCGGCACGGTCGTGGAAGGCGCCGCCGAGGAGTTGTTCGCGGTTGAGGGCGATGCGGTCGAACTCGGGGGCGAGGAGGCCGTAGGCGTCGGCGTGGTGAGCGTGTTGCGGGAAGCGCTGGTGGTAGTGCTCGATCTCGGCGCGGACGAGGGCCCAGAAACGGGGTTCGGGCAGGTGGAGGTGGTCGGCGAGGAGCGGGGCGAAGTAGCGGAAGTGTCCGGCGAAGACGGCGCTGAGGAGGGAGTGGGCGAGTTCGGCGGCGGGCCAGCGCAGGAGGATCGCGTCGGCGCGTTCGGTGAGGTCGGCGTAGGCGGGGTGGGGTTCGGGGAGGAGGTTGACGTCTTCGGCGAAGTCCTTGACGGCGATGCCGATGGGGGTGTCGGTGGCGTCGTAGAGGACGACGGTGTTCTCGCCGTGGGGGCAGAAGGCGACGCCGTAGGCGTAGAGGTGGTGGAGGAGGCCAGGGAGGAGGGCGTGCAGGAAGTGGCGGAGCCAGTTCTCGGGGGTGCGTCCTGAGCGGTGGACGAGCTCGGTGACGAGGGCGCGGCCGTCGCTGCCGGTGGTGAGGAGAGCGGCCATGGTGCGGGCCCGTTCGCCGTCGCGGAGGTGGGTGTGGACGGGCTCGCGCCAGACGGCGCCGAGGAGTTCGTGGTAGCGGTAGGGGGCGTCGGGGACGGCGTCGTAGAGGGGGTGGTGGACGGAGACGGCGGCGACCTCGCCGAGGGGGTGGAAGCGGAGTTCCTCGCTGAGGTAGGGGTCGCGGGCGCGGAGGGTGTGGAGCCAGTGGCTGACGTCGGGGGCGGCGTGGGTGGGCTCGGTGGACAGGCCGCGCCAGACGAGGGTGTTGCGGATGAGCAGGGGGACCTTGACGTTGCGGCGGTGGGGGTGGTCGAGGTTGGCGAGGGTGCGGATGGACTGGAGGGGGCGGTAGCGGTCGGGGCTGTCGCCGAGGCGGATGATGCGGCCGTCGGCGAGGTAGGGGGCGAAGAGGGTTTCGACGGCTTCGTCCCAGTGGAAGGGGTGGACGGGGAGCCAGGTGTAGTCGGCGGGGTCGTGGCCGGTGGTGGCGGTGGCCTTGTCGAGGGTGGTGGCGTACTGGCTGCGGGTGTGGGGGTCGAGTTCCTCGTTCAGGAGGGCGTCGGCGGTGAGGCCGGGGGTGCCGCTGTAGGTGGCGAGGGTGGTGTGGACGGCGGCCCATATGAGGCGTATGGAGCCTGCGGCTTCGGGGGTGTAGGTGGCGGCGTCGTGGCCGGAGAAGCCGAGGCGTCCCTTGTTGAGGAGCATGCAGGGGTGCCCGTCCTGGTGGGCCTCCAGGTCGAGGTGGTCCAGGTCGGCGAGGTCGGCGGCGGTGTGCCGCCGGGTGAGGGCGGCGGCGTCGGCCCGGCGGGTGGCGGTGAGTTCGCGGAGGATCTCGGCGGTGGTGGGTCCGTCCCAGCCGAGGGTGGGGCGGGCGTCGAGGAGGAGCCGTTCGGGCCCGGTTTCCCCGTCGGTCGCGGGGGTTCGGGTGGGGGTGCCGGTGAGGCGCCAGGTGCCGAAGGTGCCGCGGCTGGCGGTGAAGGTCCAGTGGATGCCGTCGTCGAAGGTGAGGCGGTAGGTGTCGGGGCGGTCCTCGACGGGCCGCGGCGTGAGGAGTTCTTCGTAGGCGAACTCCTCGATGGCCTTGACGAGCAGCCGGTGGCCCGCTTGTGCCCAGGTGCCGGGGGTGGGGCGGTTCATGCGTGGGTGTCCTTCGGTTCGGGGGTGGTGGTGCGGCCGCGCGTGAGGGTGAGGAGGGCGGCGGTGAGGAGGGCGGCGGCGGCGATGCCGAGGGGCAGGGCGAGGTCCTGGCTCGCTGCGGCGGCTGCGGCGAGGGGAGCGGCGATGAGGCCGGCGGCGCGGACGGTTTCGACGGCGGTGAAGGCGGGGCCCGCGGTGCCGGTGGCGCGGAACATGCGCAGTTCCACGGCTATCTGGGCGAGGCCGAGGCCGAGGCCGAAGAGGATGCGTCCGGCGGCGAGGGTGGGGAGGTTGTCGGCGAGGTACTGGACGCCGAGGCCGGCGGCGGTGACGGCGAGGGCGGCCGGCAGGAGGGTGGGGCCGTAGCGGCCGAGGCAGTGGCGGGCGGTGGGAAGGGTGGCGAGGGCGGCGGCGGAGGGGAGGAGGAAGAGGGCGGCGGCGACGGTGGTGCTGGTGCCCAGTTCGGTGGCGTGGGTGGTGAAGAAGGGGCGGGCGACGCTGATGGCGAAGTCGAAGGCGACGCCGATGAGAGCGGCGGCGGCCAGCAGGAGGAGCCAGGCGGTGCGTCCGGCGGGGTGGGGGGCGCGGCGTCCGGGTTCGGGGGCGGGGAGGTGGCGGAGGGTGCGCAGGAGGAGGGCGGCGAGGAGGAGGTCGAGGAGGGCGAAGGCGGAGATGCCGAGGCGCGGTTCGGGGAGGGCGAGCACGGCGGCGCCGGTGGCGGTGGCCGCGATGGAGGCGAGGTGGAAGACGGCGACGATGGCGCGGATGCCGGCGAGGCGGGCGGTGTCGCTGTCGGGCTGGCCCTCGGTGGCGTGGCGGCTGTATTCGCCGATGAGGGCGGGGTAGGCGAGGAGGAGGGAGCAGTTGGCGGCGACGGAGGCGGCGGAGAGTGCGGTGAAGGTGGTGTAGGTGGGGGCGAGGCCGAGGGCGAGGTCGCAGGCTGCGGAGGCGAGGAGGCCGGTGAGGACGAGGCGGTGGGCGGGCCAGCGGCGGGCGGCGAGGCCCCACAGGGGGAGGGCGGCGAGGCCGATGATGCGGCATATCCACAGGTAGTAGCCGGTGGCGCCGGTGTCGGTGATGTCGTAGAGGCGGTGGAAGAGTTGGGGCAGGAAGGGGGCGAGTGCGGTTTCGGCGACGAGGTAGAGGGCGATGACGGCGATGAGGACGCCGCGCAGGTGGCGTGCGGGTGGGGAGGCGGCGGTGGCCCCCGTCGCGACGGCGGCGGGGGCGGTGGGCTGGGCGGGTTCGGCCGGGTGGGTGGTGGCGCCGCCGGGGGTGTGGGTGGTCACGGGCGGGTTCCCACGGTGGCCGGTGGGGTGGGGGTGTCGTGGTCGGGGGTGGCGTCAGTGGTGGGGGCGCCGAAGGTGGTCCACGAGGTGCGGCGGGGAACGGGGAGGGTGTCCTGGCCGGTGGCGGCGTTGAGGATGGTGGCGGCGCGCCAGGCGCCGAGGGTGAGGTCGGGGGCGCCGACGCCGTGGGTGTGCATTTCGGCGTTCTGGACGTAGAGGGTGCCGGTGACGCGGGGGTCGAGGGCGATGCGGTAGTCGCCGTCGATCTGGTAGCGGCCTCGGGGGTCGAGGTCGATGAGGTCGAGGAGGGGATCGAGGAGGGCGGGGCGGGCGGGTGTGTAGCCGGTGGCGGCGACGACGGCGTCGGTGGTGACGGTGAAGTCGCGCTGCTGTTCGGTGTGGTGGCAGGTGAGGTGGTAGCGGTGGCCGTCGTGGTGGGCGGCGGTGATCTCGACACCGGGGTGGAGGTCGGCGCGGGGACGGCCGCCGCCGATGGTGCGTTCGTAGAGTTCGTCGTGGATCTCGCCGAGGGTTTCCTCGCTGACGCCCTTGTAGAGCTGCCACTGCCGGCGGGTGAGGCGTTGCCGGGTCGTGTCGGGGAGGGCGCGGAAGTAGTCGATGTAGTCGGGGGTGAAGTGCTCCAGGCCGATCTTGGAGTACTCCATGGGGGCGAAGGCCGGGGTGCGGGCGAGCCAGCGGGTGTGGGGGCCGCCGTGGCCGTCGCCGTCCTGGTGGCGGATGAGGTCGAGGGTGACTTCGGCGCCGGACTGGCCGGCGCCGATGACGGTGACGTCGTCGAGTGCGCCGAGTGCGGTGCGGTGGGTGCGGTAGTCGGCGCTGTGGAGGACGCGGCCGGTGTGCTGCGGGGTGAGGAGGTGCTGGAGGGCGGGGGGCACGGTGGGGGTGGTGCCGGTGCCGAGGACGATCTGCCGGGCGGAGAGCCGGCTGGTGGTGCCGTCGGCGGCGCGGTGGGTGACGGTGAAGGTGTGGGTGGCCTCGTCCCAGGTGAGGGCGGTGACGTGGGCGTCGAAGCGGGTGTTGGGGAGGTGGTCGGCGACCCAGCGGCAGTAGTGGTCGTACTCGCGGCGCGGGATGTGGAAGCGCTCGGAGAAGAAGAAGGGGAACATCCGCCGGTGGTGGCGGAGGTAGTTGAGGTAGGACCACGGGTTGGTGGGGTCGGCCATGGTGACGAGGTCGGCGAGGAAGGGCACCTGGAGGGTGGTGCCTTCCATGAGCAGGCCGGGGTGCCAGGAGAAGGCGGGTTTGCTGTCGAGGAACAGCGTGGTGAGGGTGGGGACGCGGTCGGCGAGTGCGGCCAGTGACAGGTTGAACGGGCCGATGCCGATGCCGACCAGGTCGTAGGTGGGCTGCTGGGCTGTCACCGCTGGGCCTCCGCGAGGGGGTTGGGTAGGTCGATGTAGACGGACTGGGTGTGGACGTCGCCGACGAGTTCGTCGAGGCCGTCGACGCAGGTGAGGTAGTTGCCTTTGCAGCGCAGGGTGGGGGCGTCGAGGAGGAGGCCGAGGAGGCCGTCGGCGCCGGGGTGGGTGGTGCGCGCGGCGGTGAGGCGGGTGTGGAGGGTGGTCAGGAGGTGGGTTTCGTCGGCGAGGCCGAGGGCGCCGAAGGCGCCGACGAGGCCGAGGAGGTTGTTGATGCCGAGGTAGTAGGCGACGCGTTCGTCGACGAAGGTGTCGTCGAAGACGAGGTCGACGTCCTTGGTGGCGCCGGGGAGGAGTTCCTCGATGGCGTCGGCGTGGGAGGCGGCGAGGTAGTAGCCCTGGCTGTCGCGGTACCAGCCGGCGCGGGGCAGGCCGGTGTCGTCGAGGGTGACGAGGGTGTTCTGGTGGTGGGGTTCGAGGGCGATGCCGTAGTGGGCGTGGAGGGCGATGAGGGGGACGGCGAGGACGTCGAGGTAGCGGCCCAGCCACAGGTCGGCGGCCTGGGCGGGGGTGAGGTGGTGGGCGCGGGCCGCGCGGTGGACGGCGTCGGCGAGGTGGGCGCGGTGGGCGGGCGGCGTGCCGTCGCCGGTGCGTTCGGCGAGGAGGCCGGCGACGCAGAGGGCGTCGTCGGGGCCGCCGTGGAAGGGGTTGTCGCGCAGGGCGGTTTCGAGGCCGGTCTCGGTGTCGCCGGGGCCCGCGGAGATCCAGGCGTGGTCGCGGAGGATGCCGAAGGCGGGGTGGTGTCGCTTCAGCCACTGGGCGGGTCCGGCGGCCAGTAGGCGGGCGGCGCGGACGCCGAGGCGCATCTCGGCGCGCAGGTTGTTGCGCCGGGAGTTGGTGATGCGCATGCCGAGGGAGAGTTTGAGCTGGTGGGGGGCGTCCGGCCGGTGGACGGTGCGGACGGAGGAGGTGGGGTGCCAGGGGTCGCCGTGGGGGCCGAGGGGGGTGAGGAGGCCGTCGTCGATGAGGGCGCGGACGGCGGGGCGGCGGAGGATGTCGCGGGCCTGCCAGGGGTGGGCGGGGACGGGGAGGGTGCCGTCGGGGAGGGTCAGGCCGCGGGTGAGGGGGCGCAGGAGCTCGGCGGGGTGGTCGCCGGTGGTCGTCTCGCCGGTGACGATGTCGGGGTGGGCGGCGAACCAGTGGAGGGGGAAGGTGCCGCGCAGTTCGGGCGAGTAGGTGTCGAGTTCGGCGTCGGAGGCCTCTTCGCGGCTTTTCGGCGCGGGGTGGAAGGGGTGGCCGAGGAGGAGGGCCTGTTCGGCGTCGAGGAAGGGGGTGGGGCCGGTGGTGCCGGGGGGTTCGGCGCGGCGGGCGGTGAGGTGGGCGGCGGTGCGGCGGGCGGAGCCGAGGACGCGCGCGGCGGCGTCGGTGCCGTGGTGGGGTGGCAGGCCGCGGCCGAGGGTGGTCTGGCGGATGGTGGCGGCGGCGACGAGGGCGGCGTCGGCGGGCAGCGGCGCGGCGTCGGGGGCGTCGGGGCCGGGGAGGACGGTGGCGGGGCCGAAGCGGTGCCAGCCGGTGGGGCTGTGGTGGTGGACGGGCACGGTGAGGGTGATGCCGGTGGCGGGCAGCGGCAGGTGCAGGTCGTGCCCGGTGGGGGGTACGGGGGTGCGGGTCTCGCGGACGTAGGCGCGCAGCAGGGTCTCGGTGGCGGCGTGGTCGGCGGCCTGCTGGGCGTCGGGGTGGTCGAGGGGGTCGGGGGCGGGCGGGGGCGGGGTGTGCGGCATGGCGGGCTCCTGGGATGGGGTGTGCGGCCGGGTCACAGGACGTGACGTTCGGCTGCGGGGTGCCCGAGGAAGTGGGGCATGGCGAACTCCCAGCCGTAGGAGCCGGCGTTGGGGAAGACGACGAGGTCTCCGGCGCGGATGCGGTCGACGCGGACGTCGCGCAGGAGGGTGTCCTCGGGGGTGCACAGTTCGCCGACGACGGTGAGGGGGGCGTTCTCGGCGGTGGGGCGGGGCAGTTCGGCGGGCCAGTCGTCGACGGGCAGGACGGCGATGTTGTGGACGATGTCCCAGGAGGTGGGGAGCTGGAAGTGGTTGATGCCGCCGCGGAGCATGGCGTACCAGTGGCCGTAGGAGTTCTTGAGGTCGGTGACCTCGGCGGCGTACCAGCCGCACTCGGCGGCGAGGTAGCGGCCGGGTTCGAGGATGACGCGGACGCCGGGCGGGGGCGGGGTGTCGGCGATGAGGGTACCGAAGCGGGCGGTGTCGAAGGGCTTCTCGTCCTCGAAGGCGACGCCGATGCCGCCGCCGGTGTCGATCTGGCGGAGGTCGATGCCGTGGGTGCGGGCGGTGGCGGTGGCCCAGGTGACGCACCAGCGGACGTAGGCGGCGTGGGATTCGGCGTCGAGGTTGCCGGAGGCGGCGTGGATGTGGAAGCCGACGATGTCCAGGGCCGGGAGGGTGGCGGCTTCGGCGAGGACGGCGGGGACGTCGGGCTCGGGGACGCCGAAGGCGGACGGGACGCCGCCCATCTGGAGGGAGCCGGTGAGGGGGATGTGCGCGGGGTTGACGCGCAGGGAGACGCGGGCGGTGGTGCCGTGCCGCTGGGCGATGTGGTTGATGCGGTGGAGTTCGAGGAGGCTTTCGGCGTTGATGCTTTCGGCGTCGGCCCGGACGAGCGCGGTGAGGACGGCGGTGGACTTGGCGGGCCCGGCGGCCAGGACGGGGGTGGGCGGCGCGGTGGCCGCTCGGGGCGCGGTGGCCGGTCGGGGGTCGGTGCGGGAGTCCAGGGCGGTGCGGGCGAGGGCGAGTTCGCTGAGGGAGGCGACTTCGAAGCCGTCGACGTGGTCGGCGAGGCCGGCGAGGACGGCGGGGTGGGAGTTGGCCTTGACGGCGTAGTAGACGGCGGCCCAGTCGGGCAGTGCGGCGCGCAGTTCGCGGGCGCGGGCGGCGGCGGTGTCGGGGTCGTAGAGGTAGGCCGCCAGGGGTGCGTGGGTGCGGGCCAGTTCCGTGAGCCGCGTGCGGACCCGCTCGGGGAGGCGGGTGAGCGGGTAGGCGGCGCGGTGGGCTGCGGAGGGCGGGAGCTCGATCGACACGGAGTCTGCCTTGACTGGAGGGTGCGGGCCGGGGGACGGGGGCGGGGCGCTCGTCAGCGCAGGGCGCCGACGACCATGGTGTGGCGGCGCCATCCGGGGTAGGGCTCGACGGTGCCGACCTTCTCGAAGCCGTACTTGGCGTAGCGGTCGAGGACGACGTCGTTGCCGTCGGCGAGGAGGGCGGCGGCGCGCTCCTCGGTGCGGTCGGCGATGAAGGCCTGGAAGAGCGCGAGACCGACGCGGGTGCGGCGCCAGGCGGGGGCGACGAGGAGTTCGCAGACGCCGACGGTGCGGCCGGGGTGTTCGCGGACGTACTCGGGTGCGGGCTGCGGGGTGAGGCCCTCCCACCACAGGGTGTCGGTGGGGAGGGTGTAGCCGTAGATGTAGCCGGCGACGGGCGCGTCGGCTCCGTGGGCCTCGGTGGCGGGGGCGGTGTCGGTGGCGCGGGCGGCGACGAGGGCGAAGCCGGGGCGTCCGGCGTGGCGGGTGAGCCGTTCGCCGATGGGCGGGTCGCAGTGGTCGCTGAGGCCGATGGCGTGGGCGTAGACCTCTTCGTAGGCGCGGGCCCAGGGCTCTGGGTCGGCGGCTATGTCGGCGCCGGTGTGGTGTTCGATGCGGACGCCGGCGGGGAGGTGGGCGATGAGGCCGTCGGGTCTGACGTCGGTGAGGGCGGTGGCGGTGCCGGTGGGCATGGTGGTCCTCCAGGGGTGGTGCGGCTTTGCGCCAGGGATCGGTTTCGGTTAGGCGAGGCTAAGCTAAATCACAGGGCGCTGCTTTCCAAGCGGGCCTGGGGGGTGGGGAGGGTCACCACGTCGGCGGTGGGGGTGAGTTCGGCGCGTTCGGCGACGAGCTTGAGCAGCGCGTCGAGGTCGGCGGCGACGGTCTGCGGGTGCAGGAGGGTGGCCTTGAGCCACAGCCGCCGGGTGCCGTCGTGGTCCTCGGCGGTGGCGCGGCCGAGGACGGCGAGGCCTTCGGTGAGGAGCTGGCGGCGGATGCCGGCGACGAGTTCGTCGCCCTCCTCGGCCGGGAGCCGGTCGGCGGCGGTGGGGCGGAAGAGCACGGTGGAGATGCCGACGGGGCCGGGGCGGCGGCGCAGGGCGGGGTGGGCGTCGACGGCGTCGCCGAGGCGCTGGGCGGTGCGGACGCAGTGTTCGACGACGCGGCCGAGTCCTTCGCGGCCGAGGGCGCGCAGGGTGACGGCGATCTTGAGGGCGTCGGGTCGGCGGGAGGTGCGCAGGGAGCGGCCGAGGAGGTCGGGGAGGCCGGCTTCGGTGTCGTCGTCGGCGTTGAGGTAGTCGGCGCGCAGGGAGAGGGCGTGCAGCAGGTCGGCGTCGGGGACGGCGAGGACGCCGGCGGCGACGGGCTGCCAGCCCATCTTGTGCAGGTCGAAGGTGACGGAGACGGCGTGCTCGATGCCGCGCAGGGCGTCGGCGAGTTGGTCGCTGAAGAGGAGCGGGCCGCCGTAGGCGGCGTCGACGTGGAGTTCGGCGCCGTGCCGCTGAGCGGTGAGGGCGATGTCGGGGAGCGGGTCGATGAGGCCCTCGTCGGTGGTGCCGGCGGTGGCGACGACGAGCGCGCGGCCGGTGGTGCCCGTGGTGTCGGCGAGCTCGCGCAGGGCGGTGTCGAGGGCTGCCGGGTCCATGCGTCCGCCGGGGCAGCGGATGTGACGGGGTGCGGGCAGGCCGAGGATCCAGGCGGCGCGGTGGACGCTGTGGTGGGCGTTCTCCCCGCACAGGACGTGCAGCGTGCCCCGGCCGTCGGTGGCGGCGCGGGCGCGTTCGCGGGCCAGCAGCAGGGCGACGAGGTTGGACTCGGTGCCGCCGCTGGTGATGAGGGCGTCGGGCCGCTGTTCGGCGGGGTACATGAGGGTGGCGAGGGCGGCGGTGACCTCTTCCTCGACGACGGCGGCGGCCGGTGCCTGGTCCCAGGAGTCCATGGAGGGGTTGAGGGCGGAGGCGGCGAGGTCGGCGGCGGCGGCGACGGCGAGGGGCGGGCAGTGGAGGTGGGCGACGCAGTGGGCCTCACCGGGGTCGGCGGCGCCCTGGGCGGTGGCGCGGACGGTGTCGTAGAGGGCGTCGTGGGCGCCGACGCCCTGGGTGGGGAGGATGGGGGTGAGGAGGTGCCGGGTGCGGGCGGTGACGGCGTCGGGGCCGCCGGCGGGCAGCGGGCCACCACGGGCGGCGGCTCCGTCGGCGAGGGCGTCGAGCGCAACGGCGGTCAGGGCCCGCAGGGCGCGCGGGTCGCCCGGTCCGGCGGCGACGGCGGTGTCGGGGTGCTGGCTCATGCGGCGGGCTCCACGTCGGTGAGGGCGTCGGCGAGGCGGGTGAGGACGGTGTCGGCCTGGGCGTCGGTGAGGACGAGCGGGGGCAGCAGGCGCAGCACGGAGCCGTCGCGGCCGCCGAGTTCGAGCATGAGCCCGCGGTCCAGGCAGGCCTTCTGCAGGGCGCGCGCGTAGTGGGGGTGCGTGGGGCGGGCGCCGGTGGGGTCGGGGTCGGCGTCGGGCTGGACGAGTTCGACGCCGATCATGAGGCCGCGGCCGCGGACGTCGCCGATGACGGGGTGGCGCGTGGCGAGTTCGCGCAGGGCGCTGCGGATGCGGGCGCCGGTCTTCTCGGCGTGTTCGGCGAGCTGTTCCTCGGCGACGGTGCGCAGGGTGACCTCTCCGGCGACCATGGCGAGGGTGTTGCCGCGGAAGGTGCCGGTGTGGTCGCCGGGCTGCCAGGTGTCGAGGTCGGGCCGGTAGGCGATGAGGGCGAGCGGGAGTCCCCCGCCGACGGCCTTGGAGATGACGAGGATGTCGGGGGTGACGTCGGCGTGTTCGCAGGCCCAGAAGCGGCCGGTGCGGCCGATGCCGGTCTGGACCTCGTCGATGATGAGGAGGACGCCGTGTTCGGCGGTGATCCGGCGCACTTCGCGCAGCCAGCTCGCGGGGGCGGGGATGACGCCGCCTTCGCCCTGGACGGCTTCGAGGATGACGGCGGCCGGGGTGGCCATGCCGCTGCTGGGGTCGGTGAGGTAGGTCTCCAGGAGCCGGGTGGTGAGTTCGGCGCCCTGCTCGCCGCCGACGCCGAAGGGGCAGCGGTAGGCGTAGGGGTAGGGCAGGCGGGTGACGGGCTGGGCGGCGGCGGGGCCCTGGCCGTCGGCGCCTCGCATGCGCAGCGGGCCGGAGACGGAGGCGGCGCCGAGGGTCATGCCGTGGTAGGCGCCGGTGAAGGCGACGACGCCGTTGCGGCCGGTGGTGGTGCGGGCGAGTTTGAGCGCGGCTTCGACGGCGTCGGTTCCGGCGGGCCCGCAGAAGTGCAGCACGGCGTCGTCGCGCAGCTCGCCGGGGAGGCGGCTGAGGAGTTCGGTGGTGAAGGAGTCCTTCTGCGGCGTGATCATGTCGAGGGTGTGGAGGGGGGCACCGGAGCCGAGGGCGCCGTGGAGTGCGGCGATGACGGCGGGGTGGTTGTGGCCGAGTGCGAGGGTGCCGGCTCCGGAGAGGCAGTCCAGATAGGTGCGTCCGTCCGCTCCGGTGACCTCGGCCCCGGCGGCGGTGACGGGGGCGACGGGGAGGGTGCGGGCGTAGGTTCGGGCGGCTGACTCGCGTCGCGCCTGCCGGTCGAGGAGTTGAGCACGCAGCATGCGGCGAAGCCCTTCGGGTCACGGTGAGGGTGGTGCGGTGCGCCGTTTCGGCGCAGGGCCGCACAAGCAGAACTTAGGTTAGCCTAACCAACACCGTCGACGGTACGGGGCCTCCGGGGTAAGGGGCTCGCGGCCGACGCGTCCCCGACGGGGTTCCGCCGGGGTGGTCAACGGCCCTTCGCCCGCCCGGGTTACGACCTCGGGCCGGCCAGCGGGGAGGCGTCCAGGTGGGCGAGGAGGTCGGCGGGCCCGGCGTAGACGCGCGCGGCTCCGGCCTCCGCCAGGTCCGCGCGGGGGATGCCGCCGGAGAGGACGCCGAGGGCGGTGACGCCCGCCCGTCCGCAGGCCTTCATGTCCCACACGGTGTCACCGACGAAGACGGTGTCGCGCGTCGGCGCCCCGGCCCGGCGCACCGCCTCGGCGACGAGGTCGGGCGCGGGTTTGGTGGTGTCGACGTCGTCGCCGCTGGTGGCGTCGTCGATCACGTCGTCGGCGTCCAGCGCACGGCGCATCGCGGCCAGCTCGGTGCCGCTGGCGGAGCTGGCGAGGACGACGCGCCACCCGGCGCGGGAGACGGCGCGCAGCAGGTCGGCGGCGCCGGGGAGGGCCGTGAGGGTCGGGAAGTGCGCCGCGTACAGGGCCGCGTGCGCCTGCCGGACGGCCTCCTCGCGCGCGGGGTCGCGGGACTCCCCCAGCAGGTGGGCGGGCAGCCGGTCGGCGCCCATGCCGACGGTGCGGTGGATGTCCGCCATCGGCACGGTGTGGCCCGCCTGCCGGAACGCCTCCCACCAGGCCACGACGTGCAGGTAGTTGGTGTCCACGAGCGTGCCGTCGACGTCGAACAGGGCGGCTCGCGCCGCGTCCGCGCTGTGCACCATGGCCGGCTCCTCCGTACGCGATCACGCCCGGAGCCACCGGTTCCCCGCCCGGCGACGGCCTAATCCCGGCCCCGGCCGCGTGCCCCGAACGGCCGTCGCGGACGAGCGCCCCCGGTCAGCCCTTGGCGGGCCGGTCGTGGCGGCTGAGGGGGACGACGAGGGGTGCGCCGGTCTCCTCGTCGGTGCGGACGCGGGCCCGCAGCCCGAAGACGTCGGTGAGCAGGTCCTCCGTCAGCACCTGCGTGGGCGGGCCACTCGCGGCGATGCGGCCGTCCTTCATGGCGACGAGCCGGTCGGCGTAGCGGGCGGCCAGCGACAGGTCGTGCAGGACGAGGACGACCGTGCGGCCGGTGTCGTGGTGCAGCTCGCGCACCAGGTCCAGGACCTCGATCTGGTGGGCCAGGTCGAGGTGGTTGGTGGGTTCGTCGAGCAGGAGTAGCTCGGTGTCCTGGGCGAGGGCCATGGCGATCCAGGCGCGCTGCCGCTGGCCGCCGGAGAGTTCGTCCAGGGTGCGTTCGGCCAGGTCGTAGGTGCCGGTGGCGCGCAGGGCCTGTTCCACGACGCGCTCGTCGTCGCCGGACCAGCGGCGGTACCACGTCTGGTGGGGGTGACGGCCCCGGGCGACGAGGTCGGCGACGGTCAGCCCCTCGGGCGCGACGGGGCTCTGCGGCAGCAGGCCCACCAGGGAGGCGACCTGACGGGTGGGCATGGTGTGGACGGGCCGGCCGTCCAGCAGCACCCGTCCGGAGCGCGGCTTCATCAGCCGTCCGAAGGCCCGCAGGAGGGTCGACTTGCCGCAGCCGTTGGGCCCGATGACGGCGGTGACGGTGCCGTCGGGGATGTCCAGGTCCAGGTCGTGGACGACGGCGCGGTCGCCGTAGCCGAGGGTCAGCCCCTCGGCGCGCAACCGCACCGGCGGGGTGGGGGCGTCCGTCGTCGTGCCGGGGCCGGCGGGGGTGGAGGCCGGGGCGGTGGTGTCGGTCATGAGGTGCGGGCCTTTCCGCTGCGGACGAGCAGGTACAGCAGGTAGGGCGCGCCCAGGGCCGCGGTGAAGATGCCCACCGGCAGCTCCACGCCGCTGATCAGGGTGCGGCCGAGGAAGTCGGCCCACACGGTGACGGCGGCGCCCAGCAGCGCGGACGCGAACAGCGGGGGGTGGCCGGTGCGCAGGAGGCGCAGCGCGAGCTGCGGGCAGGCGAGGGCGACGAAGGCGATGGGACCGGTGGCGGCGGTGGCGACGGCGGTCAGGAGGACGGCGGTCAGGAGCAGGGCGGCGCGGGCGCCCGTCATGCGGACGCCGAGGCCCCGGGCGGTGTCCTCGTCGAAGGCGAGCGCCCCGAACTGGAGGGAGAGCAGGAGGGCGGCCGGCAGCAGCAGGGTGAGGGCCCAGGCGGCGGGGGCGGCGATGTCCCAGTTGGTGCCGTTGAGGCTGCCGTTGAGCCAGATCAGGGCGCGGCCCGCGTCGACGATGTCGGCCTTGACCAGCAGCCAGGACAGCACGCTCGTCAGCGCCGCGTTGACGCCGACGCCGACCAGCAGGACGCGGTAGCCGCTGATGCCCTGCCGGACGGCGAGGACGTAGACGAGGAGGGCGGCGGCGAGCCCACCGGTCACGGCGGCGGTGGGGATGCCCACGTCGCCCACGAGGCCACCGGCCGCGCCGTGGGAGCCGGCGAAGACGATCACACTGACGGCGCCGACGCCCGCGCCCGCGGTGATACCGAGGATGTCGGGGCTGGCCAGCGGGTTGCGGGCGATGCCCTGGAGGATGGCGCCGGCCAGGCCCAGGGACGCGCCGACGAGGGCTCCGACCACCGAGCGGGGCAGCCGCAGCTCCCACACGACGAGTTCGGCGACGCCGTCGGCCGTGCCGAGGAGCGCCTGGAGGACGTCGCCGGGGCTGAGCGGGAAGTCGCCGCGTCCGGTGTTGAGGACGACGGCGGCGCACAGCGCGAGCGCGATGGCGCACGGGACGAGGACCGTGCGGGGCCGCCACACCGCCGACAGCGGACCGATGCGCACCGGGGTGCGGCCGGGGACGCGGGACACGGTGCTCCCTTCCTTGGCGGGCCGGTGGCCTCCGGCGTCCGGACGGCCGGGCTCGGCCGGGGGCTCGGCGGCCGCCTCGCGGGCGGCGGGTGCCGGGCTCACAGCCGCACCGGCTTGCGGCGGCGGACGAGCTGGATGAAGACGGGCGCCCCGATGAGCGCGAGCATGATGCCGACCTGGAGTTCACCGGGGCGGGCGACGACGCGTCCCAGGACGTCGGCCACCAGGACGAGGGTGCCGCCGAGCAGCCCGGCGTAGGCGAGCACCCAGCGGTAGTCGGGGCCGGTGAAGTGGCGGGCGATGTGCGTGGCGACGAGGCCCACGAAGCCGATGGGCCCGCAGGCGGCCACGGCGGCGCCGGTGAGCAGGGTGATGGCGGCCATGCCGACGGTCCGGGTCGCGCCGACGCGGACGCCGAGGGTGCGGGCCACGTCCTCGCCCAGGGAGAGGGCGTTGAGGCCGGGCGCGTTGTACGCGGCGAGCAGGAGGCCGAGCACGATGAAGGGCAGGAGCTGGGCGGTGAAGTCCAGCGGGCGTCCGTTCACGGCGCCGACGGTCCAGAAGCGGTAGGTGTCCAGCGCCTGCCGGTCGAAGATGACCATGCCGGCGGTGATCGCGGTGAACAGGGCGTGCGAGGCGGCGCCGGCGAGGGCGAGGGTGACGGGGGTCGCACCGCCGCGGGTGAGGGAGCCGACGAAGTGGACGAGCAGGGCCGCCATCGCCGCTCCGAGGAAGGCGAACCACACGTAGCCGTAGAGGTCGGTGATGCCGAGGAGGAAGACGGCTCCGACGACCCACATGCCGGCGCCCGCGCTGAGCCCCAGGATGACCGGGTCCGCGATGGGGTTGCGGGTGTGACCCTGCATCAGCGCGCCCGCGACGCCGAGCGCCACCCCGGCCACGAGCGCGAGCACGGTGCGCGGGAGCCGCAGCGCGTGCACGATGACGTCGGCCTCGGCCGTGCCGCCGGGGTTGCCCAGCGCGCTCCACACCTCGCCCGGCGTCAGGGACTTGGATCCGAAGGCGACGCTGGCCAGCAGGGCGAGCAGCAGCGTCGCGATGAGTATGAGCAGGCCCGTCCAGCGCCGGTGGGCACGCTGCACGGCGACCTGTCGCCGCTTCCCCTCCCGGGGCGGCGCTGATAGCGCTTCGATCACAATCTCCTTCGCCGACACCATGCTGTAGGTTAGGCGAGCCTATCCTTAGGGCGCACCCCCCCGTGAACGAAGGGACCACCTGATGAGAGCCCGTTGGCTCCCCCGCATCGGCCGCTCCGTCGGCGCCGTCACCGTCGCCATCGGTCTGTTCGCCACCGCCGCGTGCAGCGGCAACGACGCGGACAAGAATACGGACGACACGGCGGACAAGCCCGCCGCGTCCGACGCCGCCTTCCCCCGGACCGTCGAGCACGCCATGGGCGAGACGGAGATCGAGGAGGCCCCGAAGCGGGTCGTCGCCCTCGACATGACCTTCGTGGACGCGACGTTCGCGCTGGAGGGCAACGTCGTCGGGTACACCACCTTCACCGGTCCCGAGGAGAAGCTGCCGCCGTACTTCGGCGAGGACATCGAGACCTACGGGGCCGAGGCCACGGAGGTCGGCACGCTCGACGAGCCCAGCCTCGAGAAGATCATCGCGCAGAAGCCGGACCTCATCCTCTCCGCGAAGGTCCGCCACGAGAAGCTGTACGACCAGCTCTCCGAGATCGCCCCGACCGTCTTCACCGAGGACACCGGCGCGACCTGGAAGGAGAACCTGGCACTGGTCGGCGAGACCCTGGGCAAGGAGGAGCTCGCCGAGGAGAAGGTCGACGCCTTCGAGACCCGCGCCAAGACGATCGGTGACGCCGTCCGGGAGAAGGAGGGCGCCAACCCGACCGTCTCCGTGGTGCGCTTCGTGGACGGCCCGACGCGGCTGTACAAGGAGGACACCTACGTCGGTGTCATCATCAACGACCTCGGCTTCGACGTCCCCAAGGACGCCCAGGGCACCGGCTTCAACGCCGACATCTCCGAGGAGCAGATCGCTAAGGTCGACGCCGACGACATCTTCGTGACCGCCTACCCGGACCCCGCCGGCGCCGGTGAGAAGAGCAAGAAGAAGTTCATGGCCAACCCGCTGTGGGAGCAGCTGGAGGGCGACGTCCACGAGGTCGACGACATCACGTGGATGATCGCGGTGGGTCTGTACGGCGCGGAGGTCGTCCTGGACGACGTCGCCACGACCTACGACGTGGACGCGGCCCGCGCGTAACACCGCACCCGACGGCGACCCGCCTTCCGGCGGGGTGCCCGGCACGCCCCCGTGCCCGGCACCCCGCCGCGGTCATGCCCACCCGCCGTCCGACCGCCCCTCCCCCGCCCTGGCACGGGCGACGGCGCGTCGGGAAGCGAGAGTGACGGTGAGAGAGGTCACCGCGAGAGCCGCCACGACGAAGCCCGGGTCCCCGTACTGGGCGAGGCCGCCCGCCAGCGCCGCTCCCAGCCCCTGCCAGGTCAGGCGGCCCGCCGACTCCACTCCCTGCACCTGTCCCCGCACGGCGTCCGGCGTCAGCGCGAGCAACTGCTCTTGGAGGGGCAGCGTGGCGGCGAACCCCGCACCGGCGGCGAACACCGCGACCGTCAGCACCGGCAGGGGCGGGTGGACGGCGAACAGCAGGAACGGCGCTGCCAGCAGCAGCCGGAGGGCGAACGCCGACCGGCCCCGCTGCACGGCGGTGAGCAGGCGGCCCACCGCGAGGTCTCCCAGGAGCATCCCCGCCGACGCCGCAGCCAGCAGAATGCCCGCGTGAGCTGGTGTGTAGCTGAGGAACAGGGCCTCGCAGCCGACGATGAGACCGTTGGGCACCCAGAGGTTCAGCAGCAGCGCCCGCCGGCCGGGGTGGGAGAACAGCGTCCGGTTCGCCGCCCACGTCGCCCGGAGCCCGGGACGACGCGTCAGTCGCACGGTGCGCTCCCGCACCGTCGTGGCGACGACGCACAGCCCCACCGCCGTCAGTGCCGCCGCCACGGTGAAGAGCTGGTACGGGGTCAGGTGGCGCAGCAGCAGCGCGCCGACGGCGAACCCGAGGACGGCCGTACCTCCTGCGGTGATGTTCATCAGGGAGCGTGCCGTCACGTAGGCGTGTGGAGGTGTGATCTCCGCGACCAACCCCATCCGCGTGCCCGTCGCGAGGGACTGGAAGAAACCGAGCACGAGGAGCAGGGCGAACCGCGCCGGCAGCGGGAGTCCTGGGGCCGTCTGTGCGGCGAGCGCCGCCAGGGACACGCCGTGTAGGCAGATCAGAATCCGGCGGGGCCGGGTGCCGTCGGCGACCGACATCAGCGTCAACGCGCCGAGGACCGTCGCGAAGGTGGCGCCGTACAGGCTGACCGCCGTCAGAAACGGCGATCCGGTCCGGTCACCGACGAGCGAGCCGAGCGCGTAACCCGACAGGGTGCTCGCGGCGACGCTGAGGGTGAAGCCGAGGTACAGTCCGGCGAATTCGCGGTCCCGCAGCAGGGCGCGGTAGCGGGGCGGTGGGCAGATGTGAGTGGACATGAAAAAAGCCTCCGCACGCCCGGTGGCGCGGAAGGCCGACGCGCACATCATCTCACGCTGACGCCGGACCTGTTGCCTTGGAGAAAGGCGGTCGTTTGTCGGTGGCTCCGTGGGGCGGGGATCAGCGGACGCGGGGGCAGGCGGCGCAGAGTTGGGCGGCGGGGAAGGTGTAGTAGAGGCAGCAGTTGAGGCGGGTGCGGGTGCCGTCGGGGCGGAAGCGGGCGGAGCCCGCGAACGGGGGTGTGCCGCCGGGCAGCAGCGCGTCGGCGGCCCGGGCGGCGGCGGGCCGGTCGCCCAGCAGGTCGCCCAGGTAGCCGAGGCCGTCGGCGAGTTCGTCGGTGGCCACGCCCCACATGCCGCGCGGCCCCCGGCGCAGCAGCGGACCGAAGGCGGTGAGCAGCGGCTCCAGATGCGCGGCCACGGCGGCGCGCAGGTCGGCCCGCAGCGCCTCCTCGTCGGGGACGGTGTGCGCGCCGGGCAGGGCGGCGGCCGGATCGCCGGGGAGGACGGTGACGCGCGCGGGCGTCACCGCGAGGACGCCGCGTGCCTCGTGGTAGGCGACCCCGTCCGCGTCCAGCCACGGGACGCGCCGTTCGAGGTACCAGGGCGCGCTCATCGCCAGGCACGCGACGAACGCGTACTGGTGCAGGACCTCCGTCGCCGCGACGTCCGGGCGCGGCGCCGCGCCCTGGGCGGCCTCCATGGCCCGGGCCTGACGGCTGAGGAGGTGGCCGCGCAGCGCGTCGTCGGCGGCGAGCGCCTGCCCGGTGAGCCAGCCGTCCCCGGTGGGGGGCTCGGTGGTGACGCGCAGCAGCGGGAACGCCGCCGCGAACCGGCGGTAGGTTTCGGCGGCCAGGTCCCCGGGCTCCGGCGGCGCGGGCACGGTCGGTACGTCCAGCGGTGCGGTGATGGTCGGCACGGGCACCCCTTGGTAAGCACGGTCAGCACGGTCAGCACGGTCAGCACATCAGGTAAGCCTCACCTTAGAGCCACGATCACCTCCGGCGACACCCCTGTCCGCGCGCATGGGGCACCGGGCGGACGGGTACCGCGTGCGGTCGGTCCGCCTCCCCTGCGAAAGGCACGCCATGCGCGACGTCCGCATCCTGCTGCGCCCGCTGGGCAGCCCCCTGCCGCTCGGCTTCACCGGCCTCGCCGGAGCGACGTTCGTGCTGGCCGGGCTGCAGCTCGGCTGGGTCGCCACGACGGAGACCTGGACGGTGGCGCTCGTCATGGTGACGTTCGCCGCGCCGCTGCAGGCCGTCACCTCCGTTCTCGGCTTCCTGGCGCGGGACGTGGTGGCGGGCACCGGCATGGGCCTGCTGGCCGCCACCTGGCTGACGGTCGGACTGACGAAGCTGGGCTCGGCGTCGGGTACGACCAGCGACGCCCTGGGCCTGCTGCTCCTGCTGGCGGCGACCGGGCTGCTGCTCGTCGTCGTCAGCGCGGGCGTCGGCAAGCTGCTGGCGAGCCTCGTCCTGACCGTGGCAGCCCTGCGCTTCCTCGCCACCGGCCTGTACCAGCTGACGGCCTCCTCCGCCTGGGAGACGACCGCCGGCGTCACGGGCCTCGTCCTCACGGCCGTGGCCCTGTGGGCGGTCCTCGCCTTCGCCTCCGAGGACTCGCTGCTCAGGCCCCTGCTGCCCACCCTGCGCTCGGGCCCGGGCCGGACGGCCACCGAGGGCACCCTCGCCGACGAGGAGCGCGGCCTCCGCCACGAACCCGGCGTCCGCCGCATGCTGTGAGCCGACCGCCGGCCCCGCGCCGTCAGTCGAGGCAGAACTCGTTGCCTTCGGGGTCGGCCATGATGAGGTGCCCGGCCGCCAACGGCGGGGACGGTTCGTGGCGGTGAAGCAGGGTGGCGCCGTGGGCGGCGAGCCGGTCGGCCTCGGCCTCCAGGGCCGCCATCCGGGCCTCGCCCTGAAGCCCGGGGGCCGCCCGAACGTCGAGGTGCACGCGGTTCTTGACCCGCTTGCCCTCGGGGACACGCTGGAAGAACAGCCGGGGCCCGGCGCCCTCGGGGTCGACCACGGCCGAGGCGTCGTTGCGCCGCTCCGGTGGTACGCCCATCGCCTCCAGTGCCTGTGCCCAGGTGGCGAAGCCGCCGGGCGGTTCCTGAAGGCGGTAGCCGAGCGCTTCGGCCCAGAACGCGGCCAGTGCGGCCGGGTCGGCGCAGTCGAAGGTGATCTGGACGTCGCGGGCCATGCCGGCTCGCCTCCCGCCAGTGCGAAGGGGTGGGTGTGCCCCGATGGGCACGCACCGACCAGCTTCGCCCGCGTTGCGGTCGGTTCCGTTCCTCAACCGACGGGTGGTGGCGCGTGTCCCCGGACGGCACCTGAGCGGGCGCACCGCGCGGGCCGTCCGGGCGGGCCGTCCGCTCGGTGACGGGCGCGTGGCCGGGGTGGGCCGGGGGCCGGCCCACCCCGGGGGTGGTCAGCCGTTCGTGGCGGCTTCGCGGACGCGGAGGGCGCGGGCCAGGTCGTCCAGTGCGTCGGCCAGCGGGCGGCGCAGGGCGGGGTCGGGCTCGCTCTGCGCCAGGCACTGCTCGCCCAGGGCGAGGACGTGCGGCTCCACCAGGGTGCGCGGGAAGGCGGCCCCGGCGGCGAAGTGGGCGAGCGAGGGCCCCCGGCGGGCGGCGAGTGCGACGGCGTCGTCGAAGTACCGGTCGGCGTAGGGGCGGACGAGGTCGGCGTGCTCGGCGTGCCAGAAGCCCTGGGCGGTGGCGTTGAACAGGTAGTTGGACAGTTCGTCGCCGGGGCCGAACAGGGCGTCCCAGGCCGCCGCCTTGGCCTCGGCCGTCGGCAGGGCGGCCCGGCAGCGGGCGGCACCCTCCCGTCCGGTGGCACTGGCGTCCCGCTCGGCCTCGGCACGGATCTCGTCCTCCCCCACGGCGCCGAGGACCGCGAGCCGGTGGAGGATCTGCCAGCGCAGTTCCGGGTCGAGGGACGGGCCGCCGGGGACGGTGCCCTCGACCATCCACCGGGTGCAGTCGGCGGGGTCGGTGGCGGTGGCGACGGCGGCGCGGACGGCGGTGAGCCTGAGGCCGGGGTCGGAGCCGTCGGCCGTCTTGGCCAGCAGCTCGCGGCACAGGGCGTGCAGTGTGGCCAGCGCGTCGGGGCGGCGTTCGGCGGGCAGCAGCCGGTCGGCGACCTCGGAGCGGGCGAAGGCGAGGACGGTCTGCACGACGGCGTTGTCCGTCTCGTGCGGGAGGTGGGCGCGGGCGGCGTCGAGGTACTCCTGCGGCGGGAGTTCGCCGTCGCGCACCATGTCGCGGGCGGCGTTCCACACGACGGCGCGGGAGAGCGGGTCGGGCAGGCCGGAGAGCGCGGCGCGCACGGTGTCCCAGGAGGCGGCGTCGAGGCGGATCTTGGCGTAGGTGAGGTCGCCGTCGTTGAGGAGCACCAGGTCGGGGCGGGGGCCGGGCAGGTCGACGGCGGTGGTGCCCGGGTCCTGCGGGACGTCGACGTGGGGGCGTTCGCGCAGCACGAGCTGGCCGGGCTCGGCCTCGGCGCGGTCGTAGACGCCGACGAGGAGCCGGTGCGGGCGGGTGCCGTCGTGGCGGATCTCCAGGCGCCACCGGTCGGGGGCGGCGTCGCCGACGGCGGGCACGAGGGTGTCGACGCCGCTGGTGCGCAGCCAGCGCTCGGCCCAGGCGTGGACGTCCTTGTCGGAGGCTCCGGCGAGGGAGTTGAGGAAGTCGGCCAGAGTGGCGTTGCCGAAGCGGTGGGCGGCGAAGTGGGCGTTGATGCCGGCGAGGAAGTCGGCGGGGCCCAGCCAGGTGACGAGCTGACGCAGCGCGGAGGCGCCCTTGGCGTAGGAGATGCCGTCGAAGTTGAGCCGGGCGGAGGCGGTGTCGGGGACGGCCTCGGGGTCGGGGGCGACGGGGTGGGTGGAGGGCCGCTGATCGGCGTCGTAGCCCCAGCTCTTGCGGGCGACGGCGAAGTCCGTCCAGGTGTCGGTCCAGCGGGTGGACTCGGCGAGCACCTGGTAGCCCATGTACTCGGCGAAGGACTCGTTCAGCCAGATGTCGTCCCACCAGCGCAGGGTGACGAGGTCGCCGAACCACATGTGGGCCATCTCGTGGGCGATGACCATGCCGCGGATCTGGCGCTGGGTGTCGGTGACGGCGGAGCGGAAGACGAACTCGTCGCGGAAGGTGACCAGGCCGGGGTTCTCCATGGCGCCCGCGTTGAACTCGGGGACGAAGGCCTGGTCGTAGGAGTCGAACGGGTAGGGCTCGTCGAAGAGTTCGTGGTAGCGGTCGAAGCAGCGCCGGCTGACGGCGAAGAGTTCCTCGGTGTCGGCGTCGAGGTGCGCGGCGAGCGAGCGGCGCACGTGCAGCCCGAAGGGGAGCCCGGCGTGCTCGGTGTGCACCGAGTGGTAGGGGCCTGCGGCGACGGCCATGAGGTAGGTGCTGATGGGCGGGGTCGTCGTGCACGTCCAGCGGCCGGGGTGGGCGGCGTCGCGGGTGGCGATGCCGTTGCCCAGCACCGTCCACTCCTCGGGGGCAGTGACGGTGACGGCGAACTCGGCCTTGAGGTCGGGCTGGTCGAAGCAGGCGAAGACCAGGGGGGCGTCGGACTGGCAGCACTGGGTGTAGAGGTAGGTCAGGCCGTCGGCCGGGTCGGTGAAGCGGTGCATGCCCTCGCCGGTGTGCGAGTAGGGCATGTCGGCGACGACACGCAGCTCGTGCTCGCCCGCGGCGAGGCCGGTCAGGGCGATGCGGCCCTCCGCGTGGGCCCCGGCGGGCAGCGGGGCGCCGTCGAGGGTGGCCGCGTGCAGGGCGTGCGGCCGTACCTCCACGAACGTGTCGCCCGCACTGCGGGCGGTGAAGCGGATGACCGTGGTGGCGCCGAACACCTCCTCACCCCGGGTGACGTCGAGGTCGACGGTGTAACGGTGGACGTCGAGGAGGGCTGCTCGGGCCTGCGCTTCGTCGCGCGTGAGTACGGACATGGCCACATCGTGCCTTACCGAGCGGGGCGCGCCCACGCAGATTCGGCCCTCTTCGGCGCTGCGGGGGCGGGTGGCCGACTCCGTTCCGGGCCGTGGCCGCGTGCCGGGGGGACGGCCGGCCAGTTGCACGAGACGGTGCGTATCGTCTAGCATCTCGGCATGCCCACACAACGCCCCGCCCACATCGCCGTGTTCAGCATTCCGGCCGCCGGTCACGTCCACCCCGGCCTGGAGGTGCTGCGCGAGCTCGTCGCCCGGGGCCACCGCGTCACCTACGCCGTCCCCGCCGAGTTCGCCGACAGCGTGACCGCCGTCGGCGCCGAGATACGCCCCTGGACGTCCACCCTCCCCACCGACGAGGCGCCCGAGGCGTGGGGCGAGGAGCTGATCGACCACCTGGAGCCGTTCCTCGACGACGCGATCCAGGCCCTCCCCCAGCTCGCCGCCGCCTACGCGGGCGACGAGCCCGACCTCGTCCTGTACGACATCGCCGCCTACCCGGCCCCCGTCCTCGCCCACCGCTGGGGCGTCCCGGCCGTCCAGCTCTCCCCCACCATGGTGGCCTGGGAGGGGTACGAGGAGGAGGTCGCCGAGCCGATGCTCGCGCCGCTGCGCACCTCACCGCGCGGCGTCGCCTACTTCGCGCGCTTCCGGCAGTGGCTCGCCGAGCACGGCCTGGAGGGCACCGACCCCGAACGGTTCACCGCCCGGCCCCGGCGCTCCGTCGTCCTCATCCCCCGCGCCCTCCAGCCGAACGCCGACCGGGTCGACCCGGCCGTCTACACCTTCACCGGCAGCTGCCAGGGGGACCGCACCCACCAGGGCGACTGGACGCGCCCGGCCGACGCCGAACGCGTCGCGCTCGTCTCCCTCGGCTCCACCTTCACCGACCGGCCCGCGTTCTACCGCGCCTGCCTCGCCGCCTTCGGCGGGCTGCCCGGATGGCACCTGGTGCTGCAGATCGGCAAGCACGTCGACGAGGCCGCGCTCGGCCCCCTCCCGGCGAACGTGGAGGTGCACCGCTGGGTGCCGCAGCTGCGCATCCTCCGGCAGGCCGACCTGTTCGTCACCCACGCGGGCATGGGCGGCAGCCAGGAGGGGCTGGCCTGCGGCGTGCCGATGATCGCCGTGCCACAGGCGACGGACCAGTTCGCCAACGCCGACGTCCTGGCCGGCCTCGGCGTGGCACGGCGCATCGACACCGACGACGCGACGGCCGACGCCCTGCGCGCGGCCGCCACCGAGCTGACCACCGACCCCGCCATGGCCGACCGCTTCGCCGCGCTCCACGCCGACATGGCCCACGAGAGCGGCGCCCCGCACGCGGCCGACCTCATCGAGGCCGAACTCCCCCGCTGACGCCCGTTACGCGACGTCCTCCGGTCCGCCCGCCAGCGTCTCGTGGTGGCGGATGACCTCGGCGATGATGAAGTTCAGCAGTTTCTCCGCGAAGGCCGGGTCCAGCTTGGCGTTCTCCGCGAGCTGCCGCAGCCGGGCGATCTGCCGGGCCTCCCGCCCCGGATCGGCCGGCGGCAGCCGGTGCGTCGCCTTGAGCCGACCGACCTGCTGGGTGCACTTGAAACGCTCGGCGATCATGTGGACGACGGCCGCGTCGATGTTGTCGATGCTCTCCCGCAACCGGTCCAGCTCGGCCTGCACGGCGGGGTCGATCTTGCTGTCGCTCATGCGGTCAGACCTTAGACGGCCGCCGACGGCGGTGGGCGGTGCCGTCCACACGCTGAACGGCACCGCGGGCCGGTCCCGTCCCCGGGCCGACCGCGCCCCCGTGCCCTCCCCTCCCCCGGAGGCAGGGGACGCCGGGCGGCGCACCGCCCACCATCGCCCGTTCCCACGCCCTTCGGGGGAGCGCGTGACCCGGAACGGGCGCGGCGGCGCGGGCACACGGCCCGGGCCGACGGCCGCGCCGCACCCCCGGTGCAACGCAGCACCGCCGACCGGTCCCCATCCCACCGGACCCGACGGGCCCCGGCACCGTCGTCCCGCTTCCGGAAGAAACGCTTCCGGAAACCGGGCTTCCGGCCCCGCCACCCCTGGTCGGGGAGGCGCCGAGCGTCCCACGACCGCACGTCGGCCGAGCCCCGATACCGTCTGCCGCATGGGGATTTCGAGCGCGGTGATCGTGGGCGGCGGGACGACGGGGGCGTGCGCGGCGGTGCTGCTCGCCCGGCGCGGCGTGCGGGTGGATCTCGTCGAGGCCCGGCCGGACTTCGGGGCGCTCGGCACCGGCGTACTGCTGCACGGCAACGCACTGCGGGTGCTGCGCGAGGCGGGGGTCTGTGACGCCGTTCTCGCGGCGGGGACGCCGTTCGACTCCCTCGCCATCCTCCGGCCCGACGGCACCGTCCTCGCCGAGCAGCCCGACCTGCGCAGCGGCGGCCCGGACCTGCCGCCGACGTGCGGCATCACCCGCCCCCGCCTCCAGCGCGTCCTGCGGGACGCGGTGACGGCCGCCGGCGTGCGGACCCACCTCGGACGGCGGGTCCGCCACGCCGAACAGGACGGACGGGCGGGCGCGGCGGTACTGGACGACGGGGAGCGGCTGCGCGCCGACGTCGTCATCGCCGCCGACGGCGCGCACTCCGCCCTGCGCCAGCTGGTCGACCCCGGCGAGCCGCAGCCCACCGGGTGGGCCGTGTGGCGGGCCCTGGTGCCCCGCCCGGCCGAGGTCACGCGCACCTGCCTGGCCTACGGCGGAGCCGCACACATCGCCGGGTACGCGCCCATGGGCGAGGACCTCGCCTACACGATGTTCGTCATCGACGCCCCCCTCCCCGACGAGGCGCCGCGCCGCGCGGAGTACACCGACCGGGTGACGCGGCTGGCCGCCCACTACGGCGGTCCGGTGTGGGCGGAGATCCGCCGCCACCTCGCCGACGCGGAGATCCACCACACAGCGTTCACCCACTACCAGGCCCGGCACTGGACGTCCGGCCGTCTCGCGCTCGCCGGGGACGCCGCCCACTGCATGCCGCCCACCCTCGCCCAGGGCGCGGCCATGTGCCTGGAGGACGCCCAGGTGCTCGCCGAGGTCCTGACCTCGGCCGAGCACGACGTGACCGGCGCGCTCGCCGCCTACGAGGAACGCCGCCGACCTCGCGTACGGCTCGTGGCCGACACCAGCATGCTGCTCGGCGACCTCCTCGCCACCGGGCGCCACCAGGAGGGCCCCGCGCTCATCCACCGGACGCTCACCGCGCTCGGCGCTCACCCGTGAAGCGACGGGCGCAACGCCTCCCACCGCTCGGCCCGCTCACCCCACTCCACCGGGGCGAGCACCACCATCCGGCAGGAGCGCAGCGTCTCCGGACGGCTCACCAGCGGCACGACCTCCATCTCACCCTTGACGGGGTGCCGCACCCCGCGCCGGTCCATCCCCTGGTGCAGGGCCGGGGCCGCGACGCGGGCCTCCCGCGACGCCCACAGCGCGGCGCTCTCCGGGCAGCCGAGCAGCTCGTCCACCAGCGCCCGCAGCGCGGGATCGTCGCGGTGCACCTGGTACGTCGACCAGACGATGTTGACCAGCGGCACGGCCCAGTCCTCCCGCCACCGCAGCAGCACGTCGCGCGCCTCGGGCCGCAGCAGCACCGCCCGGACGATGCTCGGTTCGGGCCGGGGCGCCCACGGCGCCGCCCAGGGGAACAGCTCGTGGTAGGCGTCGTTGGCGGTGACGACCTCCCAGGTGGTCACCGTCGCCAGGTAGGCGGGCGCGGGCACCATGTGCAGCAGCGCGCGCCACGCCGGGTCGGGCTCACCGACGGGGACGGGCAGCGGGTGCAGCAGTTCTAGCAACCACCGCGCCGCCCGCTCGTCCACGCCCAGCAGGGCGATCACGCGCTGCGCCACGGGGGCGGGCATGCGCTCCCGGCCCGACTCCCACTCCCAGTACCGGCGTTCGGTGTACCGCAGGAGGGTGGCCACCTGCTGCTGGCTCACGCCCCGGCTGCGCCGCCGCCCGCGCAACTGCTCCACCGACGGCGGATCGAGCCCCAGTTCGACGGCGGCCCGGTGCGCGTCCTCCAGCGTCCGCTCGGCCCGGTGGGCGCGTAACAGCTCCCGCACCGACCGTGCCGTCCCCGCGTCCAGCGCCCCACCCGAACTCCCGCCCATGCGCCACAGGCTAGGCGCCCCCGCCGACCGCTGGCTCACATCCACCCCGGGACCCCTCATCCCGCCGCCCAGTCGCGGACGTGTGACTGTGACGTGCACCACGCGGAGGTGGGAACCGGAAGCGAGTGCGTCGGTGCCGCTCCCGAAGAGAGGCGGTGGCCCTTCCCGTTGCTGCCGACAGCCTGACGCGAATCGGAATCCGCTCCGCCCCGTTGTCCCCGCAAGAGTGTCCTCGGCGGTCTTCCCGCATCCTTCGCACGAGCTTAGCCTCGCCGAGTCAAGGCACAGCGCGTCTTCCATGACTGAGGGAGCGACACCACAGTGACCCTGTACAGACGTACGGTGTGGGGCTTATCCACTGCCGTGGCCCTGCTCGTGGTCGCCACGAGTTCCGCTTTCGCACACACTCCTCCGGCTGAGACGAAGCCGTCCACGCCGGGAGCGACCACGACTTCGCTCGCGGCGACGAGCGAGGGCGCCCGGGTGAACTCGACGTCGGCCGGCGAAGCGGTCGAGCACTACTGGACGCCGGAGCGGATGCGCAACGCCCGCCCGGTGTCCGTCGACGCCGCAGGCCACGGCGAGTCCGGCCACGACCGGCAGCAGGCGCCTCAAGCGTCCGGCACCGCCGGTTCCACCCCGCCTGCTGCGCCTGCCTCCGGTGAGATACGGACGGCTCTCTACGAGACGTCCGTCGCCGGCAAGGTGTTCTTCACCGACCCTTCCGACGGACGTGACTACGTCTGTTCGGCCAGCGCGCTGAACAGCGCGTCGAAGCAGATGGTCATCACGGCAGGTCATTGTGTGCACGGCGGTGACGGCGGTGACTGGATGCGCAACTGGGCCTACGTTCCCAGGTACCGGGACGGAAACCGCCCCTACGGAACCTTCGCGGCGAAGGAGTTCCGGGCGTTCAACGGCTGGATCAACGACAGCGACCTCGACTGGGACGTCGCGATGGTGACCACGTGGCCGCGCGACGGCGACAAGCTCGTCAACGTGACCGGTGGAAACGGGCTGAGCTACAACTACTCCCGCGAGCAGGACGTGACCGTCAACGGCTATCCCGGGAACCGGGACAACGGGCAGAGCCAGTGGTACTGCACCGGCACAACGGAGCGCGTCAGCGTCTTCGACGGCAAGATCCAGCTTCGATGTGACTTCGGGGGCGGATCCAGCGGCGGCCCGTGGATGCGCGAGTTCGACGACTCCTCCGGACTCGGCTACACCAATGGGGTCACCAGCACCGTCAACGGCGACGGCTGGAACAAGAGCCCGTACTTCGGGGACAGCGTCAAGCAGATGTTCGACGACCAGGGTTCGGCCACCTAGCCATGCGCTGGAGGCGCCCGCCGCGCTGCCGTGGTTAGGCTGAGTGGGCGGGCGCCGCCCGCAGTGTCACGTCTTCCGGGAGGCCGGCATCGTGAAGCGTTCCGCACAGCGCAAGCTCATTCTCATCATCGGCGTGGCCGGAGCCGTCGCGACGGTCGTAGCCCTGCGCGCCGGCCAGTCACCCGACCCCGCACCCACCCCGCCCGGTGACACCTCGACCTCCGAGGTCCGGGAGCACCCCTCAGATGTGGAGGAGTACTGGACGGAGGAGCGCATGAGGGACGCCGACCCGGCACCCATGCCGGAGGAGAACTAACCGGGACAGGTCCGACGATGGGCCCGCGTCAGGGCAGGTCAGGGCTGTTCGGGAGCGCGCATTCGGCCCACACGGTCTTGCCGGGGCCGACACGGTCGCGGACGCCCCAGCGGGTGGCGAACGCCTCGATGAGGACCAGTCCCCGGCCGTGGTCCTCGCCCGACGCCGGAACGACGCGCGTCGGCTGAGCCGGGTGCGTGTCCGACACCTCGACCCGGATCACGCCGTCACGGGCGTCCCAGGTGAGGTGCAGCGCGAAGTCCCGCCCCGGAACACGGCCGTGCAGGACGGCGTTCGCGGCGAGTTCGCCGACGACGAGCGTGACCGCGTCGTGCGTCGACGTCCCGTATGGGTGTCCCCACGCGGTGAGCTGATGCGCGACCAGCAGACGAGCAAGACGCGCACCGCGCCGAGTCGCCGAGAAGCGCTGCGCGAAGCTGCGGACCGAGGGAACGCTGGGCGTGTGAGGGGCTTGCATGCGGTTGATGCTGCTGTGGGACGACATCCCGTCGGCAGGTCCGGCACCCATACAGAATCGCTTGTATCGGTTCACCCGCTGGACCGGGTGCGTAACCGTGCGTGACCATGGATCAGTCGTGCGTGACGCAGCACGGGCGACGCACGGTACGGCACGCAACGGGGACCGGTACAGGGGAAGGCGGCTGCGATGGCGACGGACAACGGCGGTGCGGGCGAGGGTTGGGGCAACGGCGGTGAGCCAGAACTGTCGGACAGCCTCAAGACGTTCGGGGCAGTCCTCAAGGCGCTCCGGGACGAAGCCCGGCTCACACAGGAGCAGTTCGCTCCCCTGGTCCGGTACTCGGTGGCGTACATCGCCAAGATCGAGCAGGGCAAGCGTTTCCCGCCGAGAGACCTGCTCGACCGCGTGGAATCGGTGCTCGGTGCCTCCGCTGCCCGGGTCCTCGCAGCAGCCGCCAAGAGCCTCACCCGCAAGGCGGGCCTGGCGTCCTGGTTCCGCCAGTGGGCGGGCATCGAGGAAGAGGCAGTGTCGCTGTACGCCTACGAGTGCCGGGCGATTCCAGGGCTGTTGCAGCCGGAGTCGTACATCAGGGCCGCGTTCGAACGCCGCTTGCCACCTTTGTCCGAGGACCAGGTAGAGCACCAGGTCGCGGCACGTCTGGAGCGACAGCAGCTCCTGGCAGAGCGGCCGAATACAGCCTTCAGCTTCATTGTCGAGCAGGCTCTCCTTGAACGCTGGATGGGGGGCCCGGAGGTCCAGCGTCAGCTACTGGATCACCTGCTGGAGGCGACCGAGCTGCGTAACATCGAGATCCAAGTCATGCCGCTTCGCCAGTATGAGCACGCGGGAATCGACGGGCTGATGTACCTCGCGGAGACTGCACAACACGAGTGGGTGGGCTACTCCGAAGGCCAACAATCGAGCATTTTGATCACAGCGCCCAAGGACGTCAGCGCAATGCTCCAGCGCTATGGCAAGCTGCGGTCGCAGGCTCTCGGCCGCGAAGCCACAGTAAGCCTGCTGGAGCAGATGCGAGGAGCGCTATGAGCACCACGGAACTGACTTGGGTCAAGAGCAGCTACAGCGGTAGCTCCGGCGACAACTGCGTAGAGGTCGCCGTCGGCCACGAAACCGTCCACGTCCGGGACTCCAAGGACACCCCACGCGGACCGCTCACCGTCTCCCCCGACGCCTGGACGGCCTTCACCGGCCTCGCAGCCGACGCACGCGTCTGACACCGGCACGAGGAACACACGATGAGCAGCACGGAACTGCCCTGGTTCAAGAGCAGCTACAGCGGAGGCGGAGGCGGCAACTGCGTAGAGGTCGCCGCCGACCACGACGCCGTCCACGTCCGGGACTCCAAAGACACCCCACGCGGCCACCTCACCATCTCCCCCGCCGCATGGACCGCCTTCACCGCACTCGCAACCGACGCACGGGTCTGACACGCTCGGAGCCAGGTCACGGCGTGAGGTCGAGGACGCGGACCGGTTCGCCGATCCACCGGTCGAGAGCGACGGTGGCGACGACCGCCCCGTCGGGGCGTTCCGGCGTCGGCTGGGCCGCGTACTGGCAATGGGCGGCCGCCCAGGTGGCGTGCCGGGACACGACCAAGGCAGCCGCGAGGTCCAGGTCGAGCACAGTGACCCCCGGGAGTGCGGCGAGGTGTTCCGCCGTGCCGGGCCGGGCCCGATCGGCTTCGACGAGCGCGCACGCGGGGGCGTACAGGTACCAGCCGGCCTGGGTGTGGGCGCGGTGGATGAGGCGCGAGGCCAGGACGTTGCCCCGACCGGCCGCCACCATCGCGGTGTCGTCCAGCACGATGTGCAGAGCATCGCTCACCGGGCGGCCGCCTGTGCCAGGCGGTGGTCCAACGTGCTGTCCAGTTCGTGTTCCTGAGCGGCGGTGGGCGCGTAGCCGTTCCACTTCTTCAGCGCGGCCCGGGCCTGCTCGGCGCGGGCGGACCGCTCCTCCGGGGTGAGCAGGGTTTCGGCGAGGCGGGCCAGGTAGGCGCGCAGCGACAGGCCCTCCGCAGCCGCTATGGCGGCCAGTCGGTCGCGAGCTTCCTCGGGGATGCGGATGTTCGCGTCAGACATGGAGACTCCTACGACGGACATGGGTACGGGTACGTACCCGTACCGTAGCGCACGTCGATCCCCTCGCCCAGACATCACCCTCGGGCCCGGACCTCCTCGGCGGCTTCAGGTCTCGCAGGCCAGTTCCGCGCCGCAGACCGCGCAGCGGGCGCGGAGGGGGCCGCGTCCGGCGGGTAGCCGGAGGTGCTGGAAGCAGGTGGGGCAGGCGAAGGAGACGCGCGACGGGACGTCGGGGGTGAAGGCGTAGGGCGCGCCGGACGGGGCGTGGCCGCGACGGCGGTCGTGGGCGTAGCGGTGCCGGGCCAGCCGGCCGGCGGCGGCGAGCGGTGGGCGGCGCGCGTCGGCCTCGGCCTCCTTGCGGCCGGCCGTGTACGCGTCGTACGCCTGGGGGCTGGTGAACCAGACGGCCGGGTCCTCGGCGAAGACGGCGGCGCGTTTGGCGAGGACGTAGCCGAACTCCTCGGGGGTGAGGTAGCCGAGCTTCTGGGAGGAGACGGCGTCCTGGCGGAAGGCGTCGAGCAGGAGCCAGCCCGCGCCGAGGTAGGTCGTGGCGGTGTCGGTGAGGATCTCGTTGTCGCGGGTGCCGGGGAACGTGAGGTCCAGCCGGTGCAGGGCGACGTGCATGATCTCGTGCGCGAGGGCGGCACCGATGTCGCGGCGGTGCTGCTTGAAGCGGGCGTTCAGCTCGATGAAGTACTCGGGTCCGGCTTCGAGCTCGACGGTCGCCGCGTGCTCCATGTCGCGGAATCCGACGATCATCCGGGCCTGCGGCAGGTGGAGCTGGGCGACGACCGCGGCGGCCACCCGCTGCACGGCGGCATAGAGCTCCTCGTCGGCGTCGATGGCGACGTCCGCCGGTTGCAGGCTGGTGTCGAACTGCGCGACGCCGTCGGCGGACAGGCGGCGGTACAGCGCGGTGAGCGCCGCGCGCACGGTGTCCAGATGGGGGAAGCCGCGTTCGACCCGGTCAGCCGTCACGCGGTCAACTGTAGTGCGCGGTCGTCGGTGTTCAGCCCTTGACGGCGCCCGCCGCGAGCCCGCCGGACAGGCGGCGCTGGGCGAGGACGAAGAAGACGAGGACGGGCAGGGTGATGAGGGTGGAGCCCGCCATGACCGGCCCCCAGTCGTTGCCGTGCTGGCCGAAGAAGCGGTGGAGCCCGACGGCGGCGGTGAACTTGGCGTCGTCCTGGAGGAAGGTGAAGGCGAACACGAACTCGTTCCAGGCGACGATGAAGGAGAAGACGCTGGTCGCCACCAGGCCGGGGGCGACCAGGGGCAGCAGCACCGAGCGGAACATGCGCGGCCACGTGCAGCCGTCGAGGTAGGCGGCCTCCTCGACCTCCTGCGGGACGGCGGCCACGAAGCCGCGCAGCATCCAGATCGCGAACGGCAGCGAGAAGGCCAGGTAGACGACGGTCAGGCCGAGGAGGCTGTTGAGCATCTGGAGGTTGCGCATCTGCACGAACAGCGGGATGACGAGGGCCTCCAGCGGCACCATCTGGACGATGAGCACCATGACGAGGACGGCCGTCCGGAGCCGGAAGGTGTGCCGGGCCACGGCGACGGCGGCCAGCAGGGCGAGGAGCCCGGCGAGCAGGATCGTCCCGGCGCCGACGAGGGCGGAGTTGAGCAGGAAGCGGCCGAAGCCGCCCTCGTCGAGGACGAAGCGGAAGTGGTCCCAGGTGACGCCGGAGGGCAGCGGGTCGGCGCCCCGGGTGTTGGCGCCGGGGTCGACGGCGGACGTCACCATCCAGTAGACGGGCAGGACGGTGAAGGCGAGCAGGGCGGCGGTGGCGACGGCCGTCCCGACGCGGCCGGGGCGGCCGACGCGGGTCGGGCTGACCGGGCGCGCCGGGTTCGCGGTCACAGGCGGTCTCCCTTCTCGGCGCCGCCCTCGGAGAACAGCGCACGCACGTAGCCGACCGTGATGCCGAGGAGGAGCAGCGTGAGGAGGACGGCGATGGCGGCGCCCATGCCGTACTGGCGCTGGGCGAAGGACTCGACGTAGGACCACACGCCGAGGTTGAGCACCTGCGGGTTGGCGCCGTTGCCGCCGGGCATGAGGTAGAGCTGCACGAAGACCTTGAAGTCCCAGATGGTGGAGAGGATGACCACCACGAGGAAGACGGGCTTGATGGACGGCACGGTGATCGTCCAGAACCGCTGCCAGGCGTTGGCTCCGTCGACGATGCCGGCCTCGGTCAGTTCGCGGGGGATGGTGAGGAGTCCGGCGAAGACGGTGACGGCGACGAAGGGGAAGCCGTGGTGGACGACGTTGAGCGTGGCGATGGCGTAGAAGGTGAACCGTCCGGTGAACCAGTTGGTCGCGGCCGGGTCGACGAGGCCGAGTCCGCCGAGGGTCTGGAGGACGGCGCCGTTCAGCGGGTCGAACAGCCAGATCCACACGTACGTCCCCGTGACGGCGGGCATGGCCCAGGCCATCATGATCGTGCCGGCGGTGAGGTTGCGCCAGAAGGGGCCGAGGCGCTGGAGCAGCAGCGCCACCAGGGTGCCGAGGACGACGGTGAGGACCACGCAGGCGGTGGCGAACAGCACGGTGTTGGGCAGGACGGTCGTCCACAGGTAGGACGAGCCCAGGATCTCGGCGTAGTTGTCGGTGCCGGTGAAGTTGGTGCGGCCGGAGACGATCTCGCGCAGGCCGTAGTCCTGGAAGGACATCCACACCACGCGGCCCAGCGGCCACAGCAGGAGCGCGCCGACGGCCAGCAGCGCGGGGGCCAGCAGGAGCCAGGGCCGGGCCCGTCGACGGCGGCGGGCCGCGCGGGCACTGCGGGCGCGGGCGGCGGCGGTGGCGCGGGGGCCGGGCGGGCGGCGTCCGGGGGCGGGCCCGCCGGGCCGCTGCGGGTCCTCGGCCGTGCGGGGGGCCTCGGGGGTCTCAGTGGCCAAAGGACCGGTCCATGTCGGCGGCGGCGGCGCGGGCCGCCTCCTCGACGCTCTTCCTGCCGCTGAGGATGGACTGCATCATCTGGGCGAGCGTCTTCTTGCCCTGGATCTGCCCGTAGGCGGGGGTGACGGGGACGGTGCGGCCCGCGTCGCGCATCTGCCGGGCGAAGGGGGCGACGAGCGGTCCGCCCTCTTCGGCGGCCTGTTCCACGAGGGAGGCGCGTCCGGCGAAGTAGCCGGACTGCTCGGCCCAGCGGGCGGCGTAGCGCTCGGAGGTCATCAGTTCGACGAACTCCCAGGCAAGGTCCTGGTCGGGCGCGGCGTTGAAGACGCTGAGGTGGGAGCCGCCGAGGAAGGAGGGGCTCATGCCGCCCTCCGGGCCCGGGATGGGGGCGGCGGCGAGTTTGCCCTTCAATTCGGGGCTGTCGGCGACGATCGTGGCCGGGGTCCAGCTTCCGGCGACGGCCATGGCGACCTTGCCGCCGGTGATCCCGGCGACGAGGTCGGCCTCGTCCCAGGTGGTGGCGGCCTCGGCGGAGGTACCGTCCTCGGTGGCGAGGGAGGTGTAGAACTCCAGGCCGCGCAGCGAGGCGGGGGCGCTGATGGCCGACGTCCAGCCGCCGCCGCCCTGGGTCGCGAGGTCTCCGCCGGCGCCCCAGACGAAGGCGTCGAGGACGTACTCGCTGTCCCCGACGACGGGGAAGGGCAGCATGTCCGGTTCCTCGCGCTTCAGCGTGCGGGCGACCTCGCGCAGTTCCGGCCAGTCGGTGGGGGCGGCGAGCCCGTGCCGTTCGAAGACGTCCTCGCGGTAGAGGAGGGCCCGCACACCGGCGTACCAGGGGACGCCGTAGAGCTTGTCCTCGTAGGTCCCGGCGGTGCGCAGGGCGGGCACCATGTCCTCGTCCAGGCCCGCGTCCCGGCTGCGGTCGGTGAGGTCGGCCAGGGCTCCGGCGTCGGCGAACTCGGCCGTCCACGTGGTGCCGACCTCGGCGACGTCCGGCGTGGTGCCGCCCGCCATCGCCTTGGTGAACTTGTCGTGCGCGTCGGGCCAGGGGACGTACTGGACGTCGAGCTCCGCGCCGGTGCGTTCGGTGAAGGCGCGGCCGACCTCGGCGAAGAAGGGCTTCGAGTCGGGGTTGGTACCTTCCATGATCCACACGGTCAGTGTGTCGTCGTCGTCGGCCGCGCCACCGCCGCAGGCCGCCAGGGTGAGCGACAGGGCGGTGACCAGGGCGGCGGCACTCCGCCGGAGGCACTTCCTCATGGGCCGGGCTCCTCACGCGTCCACTCCGTACAGTGCCGCCTCGGACACCGTGGGCGACACTGCCACTGTGCGTCATTTCATATGATTTCGCGCGGTGGGTCATGCGCTGCCGCCGCCATTCACCCGACCGACACGCCCCCCGATCCGGTGAGGGCGGCCCGGCCGGGCGGGAGCCGGGGCAGGGGTGCGTGCCAGGCCGATGCCCGGCCCGACGGTCGGTGGGGAAGGAGGCGCCGTGACGGGTCCGCCCCGGCCGCGCGTACTCGCGGGGCTCCTGGTGCTCACCGCGACGTCCGGGATGGTGGACGTCGTGGGCTTCCTCGCGCTCGGCCGGGTCTTCTGCGCCCTGACGACGGGCAACGTGCTCTTCCTCGGGCTGGCGCCGGCGGGTGAGCCAACAGCTCGCGGTGACGACCACGGGGCTCGCGCTGCTGGCGTTCGTGGGCTGTTCCGCGAGGGGCACGGCACCCGGGCGGAGCGGCGGAACTGGGCCCTGGCGGTGGTGAGCCTGGGCGCCGGTGCGGCGGCCGGTGGGCTGTTGCTGGAGGTGGCGGTCAGTGTCCCGATCGCCGTGGCCGCCGGGTGCGCGGCGGTGGTCGCGATGGTGTGCGTGCCCGGACGCACGACGGCGGCGGGCCGCTGAAGGCGCGGCCCGCCGCCGACCCGGTGGGTCACTCCAGGGTCAGGGTGGGCGTCACGAGGGTCTCGCCCGTCGCCGCGTCGACGACCGCGCGGTCGCCCAGCGGTTCGTCCAGCTCGACGGTCACCTTCTCGGTGAGGAGCTGCTCGGTGCAGGCCTCCGCCGTGCCCTCCTCGCGCCAGCCGCCGAGGACGACGAGGTCGTCGGACTCCGCGACGTGCACGCCGTGGTCGGCGTCGCAGGCGCCGTAGCCGACGGTCACGGTGAGGGTGTCGGCGGCCTTGGCCTTCTTGGCGGCGGGCACGGGCTGGAGGTCGGAGCCGGTGGCCCGGCCGTCGGCGGCCTCCACGTTGGGCCAGAAGTGCTCGATGGCGTCGGCCCGCTTCTCGAAGGGGGTGTCGCCGCTCGGCTTGAAGGGCTGGTCGTCCTTCTTCGGCTTCGTCGGGGCCTCCCCGTCCTCGCCCTGGACGCCGTCCGGCCCGCCGTCCTCGCCGGGGGCGTCCTTGCCGGGCCCGTCGTCCTGCCCCGCGTCCTTCGAGCCGTCGGAGTCGTCGGGCTCCTTCGGCTCCTCGGGCTGCTCGGACTGCTCCGACGTCTTCACCGAGTCGCTGTCGCTCTGGTTCGAGCCGTCGTCACCGCAGGCGGAGGCGGTCAGGGCGGTGGTGACCGCCAGAACGACCGCTACTGCCGTGCGCCGGGTCCTGCTGCGGGTGTGTCGCATGTTTCCTCCTCGCCGGGTGCGGGTTCGACGCGGCGGGTTCCGTTCCGGTTCCCGGTGCGGAGGGATATGCCGTTGAGCGCCCACCGGGCGGGCCGCAGGTTCGCGGGATGGACACGCATGCGCTGCTCGCGGCGGTGGCGGACCGCTTCGCCGTGACGGGGGCCGCCACTCCCCCGTGGCCCGACCCGCACCCGGAGCGCACGGCCCCGCGCGAGGAGGAGTACGCGCGTTGCTCGGCGCCGGAGCGGTACCGCATCCTCGCGGCCCGTGCCGAGGCGTGGACCCAGGCGCTGACGGCGGCCGGGCTGGCGTCGGCCCACAGGGCCGCGTGCGACGCGGGGCTGTGGCGTCGCCACGCGGCGCTGGACGGTGGTGGCCACCGGGCCGGGTGAGCGGTCGGCGCAGAACCTGCCCGGAGGGCTGGACCCCGAGCGGGTGCTGGAGGAGGCCAGGAGGGGCCGTTCGCGCCATCGCGTGGTGCGTGGCCCGGCCTGGGCGTAGGAACGGCCCCTGCCCGGGGCCGGAGTCCGAAGGGCCCGCACCCGGTCGGGGGTGGGGCGGGCCCTTCGGCGGTGTCCGCACGCCGTTGTACGGGACAACGGTCGCCGAGGAGGCGGGCTCAGACGGTCAGAGCCCGGTCCGTCGGCTTGACGGGAGACGGCAGCGCGCTGCTGCCGGTCAGGTAGCGGTCCACGCCGCGTGCCGCGGAGCGGCCCTCGGCGATGGCCCACACGATGAGCGACTGGCCGCGCCCGGCGTCACCGGCGACGTAGACGCCGTCGATGTTGGTGCCGTAGTCCGCGTCGCGGTTGATGTTGCCGCGCTCGTCCATGGCGAGGCCGAACTGCCGGACCAGGCCGTTCTCCTGGTCGGTGCCGGTGAAGCCCATGGCCAGGGTCACCAGCTGGGCGGGGATGCGCCGCTCGGTGCCCTCCTTCTGGGTCGGCTTGCCGTCGACGAACTCCACCTCGATCAGGTGCAGCCACTGCACGTCGCCGTTCTCGTCGCCCTCGAAGTGGGTGGTGGAGACGGAGTAGACCCGCTCACCGCCCTCCTCGTGGGCCGAGGTGACCTTGTACAGCATGGGGAACGTCGGCCACGGCTGGTGCGGGGCGCGGTCCTCGCCCGGCCGGGGCATGATCTCCAGCTGGGTGACGGACGCCGCGCCCTGGCGGTGGGCGGTGCCGACGCAGTCGGCGCCGGTGTCGCCGCCGCCGATGACGACGACGTGCTTGCCCTCGGCGGTGATCGGCGGGGCGACGAAGTCGCCCTCCTGCACCTTGTTGGCCAGCGGCAGGTACTCCATGGCCTGGTGGACGCCGTTCAGCTCGCGGCCCGGCACGGGCAGCTCCCGCGCCGTGGTGGCGCCGGCGGCGATGACGACGGCGTCGTAGCGGCGGCGCAGGTCCGTCGCGCTCAGGTCGCGGCCGATCTCGACCCCGGTGCGGAACTTGGTGCCCTCCGCGCGCATCTGCTCGATGCGCCGGTTGATGTGGCGCTTCTCCATCTTGAACTCGGGGATGCCGTACCGCAGGAGCCCGCCCACGCGGTCGGCGCGCTCGTAGACGGCGACGGTGTGCCCGGCGCGCGTCAGCTGCTGGGCGGCGGCCAGCCCGGCCGGGCCGGAGCCGATGACGGCGACGGTCTTGCCGGAGAGCCGCTCGGGCGGCTGCGGGGTGACGTCACCGTTGTCCCACGCCTTGTCGATGATGCTGACTTCGACGTTCTTGATGGTGACGGCGGGCTGGTTGATGCCGAGCACGCACGCGGACTCGCACGGCGCCGGGCACAGCCGCCCGGTGAACTCCGGGAAGTTGTTCGTCGCGTGCAGCCGCTCGCTGGCGGCCTCCCAGTCCTCGCGGTACGCGTAGTCGTTCCACTCGGGGATGAGGTTCCCGAGCGGGCAGCCGTTGTGACAGAACGGGATGCCGCAGTCCATGCACCGGCCGGCCTGCTTGCTGATGATCGGCAGCAGGGAGCCGGGGACGTAGACCTCGTTCCAGTCCTTGACCCGCTCCTCGACCGGCCGCGTCCTGGCACCCTCACGGTCGGTGGTCAGGAAGCCCTTGGGGTCAGCCATTGATCGCCGCCTCCATCATCTTCTCGTGGGTCTCGGACTCGGTGAGTCCGGCCCGCTCGGCGGCGTCCTTGGCGGCGAGCACGGCCTTGTACGTGGACGGGAGGACCTTGCGGAAGCGCGGCAGCGCCTCGGCCCAGTTCGCGAGGAGCTTCTCGGCGACGGTGGAGCCGGTCTCCTCCTGGTGCCGGCGCACGACGTCGTGCAGCCAGCGCTGGTCGTCGGCGTCCAGCTCCTCGACGGCGCCGGCCAGCTCCCGGTTGACGTTGTGGGCGTCCAGGTCGATGACGTAGGCGACGCCGCCGGACATGCCGGCCGCGAAGTTGCGGCCCGTCTCGCCCAGGACGACGGCCGCACCGCCGGTCATGTACTCGCAGCCGTGGTCGCCCACTCCCTCGGAGACGACCGTCGCGCCGGAGTTGCGGACGCAGAACCGCTCGCCGACCTTGCCGCGCAGGAACATCTCGCCGCCGGTGGCGCCGTAGGCGAGGGTGTTGCCCGCGATCACCGAGTACTCCGCCAGGTGGTCGGCGCCCCGGTCCGGGCGGACGACGATCCGGCCGCCGGAGAGGCCCTTGCCGACGTAGTCGTTGGCGTCGCCCTCCAGGCGCAGCGTGACGCCGCGCGGCACGAACGCGCCGAACGACTGCCCGGCCGAGCCGGTGAAGGTGATGTCGATGGTGTCGTCGGGCAGTCCGGCACCGCCGAACTTCCGCGTCACCTCGTGGCCCAGCATGGTGCCGACCGTGCGATTGACGTTGCGGATCGGGATCTGGGCCCGCACCGGCTGCGCGGTCTCGGCGCTGTCGGCGCCCAGCGCGTCGGCGGCGAGCCTGACGAGCTCGTTGTCGAGCGCCTTCTCCAGCCCGTGGTCCTGCTCCACGACCTGGTGCCGCACGGCGCCCTCGGGCAGCTCCGGCACGTACATCAGCGGAGCCAGGTCCAGCCCCTGCGCCTTCCAGTGGTGCACGGCGCGCGAGGTGTCGAGCAGTTCGGCGTGGCCGATGGCCTCGTCCAGGGTCCGGAAGCCCAGCTCGGCCAGCAGTTCGCGGACCTCCTCGGCGATGAACTCGAAGTAGTTCACCACGAACTCGGCCTTGCCGCTGTAGCGCGAGCGCAGCACGGGGTTCTGCGTGGCGATGCCGACCGGGCAGGTGTCCAGGTGGCAGACGCGCATCATGACGCAGCCGGAGACGACGAGCGGCGCGGTGGCGAAGCCGAACTCCTCGGCGCCCAGCAGCGCGGCGATGACGACGTCGCGGCCGGTCTTGAGCTGGCCGTCGGTCTGCACGACGATGCGGTCGCGCAGGCCGTTGAGCAGCAGCGTCTGCTGCGTCTCGGCCAGCCCCAGCTCCCAGGGGCCGCCGGCGTGCTTGAGGCTCGTCAGCGGGGACGCGCCGGTGCCGCCGTCGTGGCCGGAGATCAGCACGACGTCGGCGTGCGCCTTGGACACGCCCGCCGCGACGGTGCCGACCCCGACCTCGGAGACGAGCTTGACGTGGATGCGCGCCTTGGGGTTGGCGTTCTTCAGGTCGTGGATCAGCTGTGCCAGATCCTCGATCGAGTAGATGTCGTGGTGCGGCGGCGGCGAGATGAGGCCGACCCCGGGCGTGGAGTGCCGGGTCCTGGCCACCCAGGGGTAGACCTTGTGGCCGGGCAGCTGGCCGCCCTCACCGGGCTTGGCGCCCTGGGCCATCTTGATCTGGATGTCGTCGGAGTTGACGAGGTACTCGCTGGTCACGCCGAAGCGGCCGGAGGCCACCTGCTTGATGGACGAGCGCCGGGCGGGGTCGTAGAGCCGCTCGGGGTCCTCGCCGCCCTCGCCGGTGTTGGACTTGCCGCCGAGCTGGTTCATGGCGATGGCCAGCGTCTCGTGGGCCTCCTGCGAGATGGAGCCGTAGGACATGGCGCCGGTGGAGAACCGCTTGACGATCTCCGAGACGGGCTCGACCTCGTCGATCGGGATCGACTCGCGACCGGACGCGAACTGGAACAGGCCGCGCAGCGTCATCAGCCGCTCGGACTGCTCGTCCACGCGCTGCGTGTACTGCTTGAAGATGTCGTACCGGCGCTCGCGGGTGGAGTGCTGGAGCCGGAAGACGGTGTCCGGGTCGAACAGGTGGGGCTCGCCCTCGCGGCGCCACTGGTACTCGCCGCCGATCTCCAGGTCCCGGTGGGTCGCGGAGATGCCGGAGACCGGGTAGGCCTTGGCGTGCCGGGCCGCGACCTCCTTCGCGACGACGTCCAGCCCGGCGCCGCCGATCTTGGTGGCGGTGCCGTTGAAGTACTGCCGGGTGAACTCCTCGTCCAGGCCGACGGCCTCGAACACCTGGGCACCCCGGTAGGACGCCACGGTGGAGATGCCCATCTTGGACATCACCTTGAGCACGCCCTTGCCGAGCGCCTTGATGAGGTTGCGGATGGCCGCCTCGGGCTCCGCGCCCTCCAGGAACGTGCCGGCGCGGACCAGGTCCTCCACCGACTCCATGGCCAGGTACGGGTTGACGGCGGCGGCGCCGTAGCCGATCAGCAGGGCGACGTGGTGGACCTCGCGCACGTCGCCGGCCTCGACCAGCAGCCCCACCTGGGTGCGCTGCTTGGTGCGGATGAGGTGGTGGTGCACGGCCGAGGTGAGCAGCAGCGACGGGATCGGGGCGTGCTCGGCGTCCGAGTGCCGGTCGGAGAGGACGATGATGCGGGCGCCACCGGCGATGGCGGCGTCCGTCTCCCGGCAGATCTCCTCCAGCCGGTCCGCGAGGGCCGGGCCACCCCCGCCGACCCGGTACAGGCCGGAGAGGGTGGTGGCCTTCATGCCGGGACGGTCACCGTCGGCGTTGATGTGGATGAGCTTGGCCAGCTCGTCGTTGTCGATCACCGGGAACGGCAGCGTCACGCTGCGGCAGGACTCGGACGTCGGCTCCAGCAGGTTGCCCTGCGGGCCGAGTGAGGAGATCAGCGAGGTGACGAGCTCCTCGCGGATCGCGTCCAGCGGCGGGTTGGTGACCTGGGCGAACAGCTGGGTGAAGTAGTCGAACAGCAGCCGCGGCCGGTCGGAGAGCGCGGCGATGGGCGAGTCGGTGCCCATCGAGCCGATGGGCTCGGCGCCGGTGCGGGCCATCGGGGCCAGCAGGACGCGCAGCTCCTCCTCGGTGTAGCCGAAGGTCTGCTGGCGGCGGGTGACCGAGGCGTGGGTGTGCACGATGTGCTCGCGCTCGGGCAGGTCGGCCAGCTCGGTGATGCCCGCTTCCAGCCACTCCTGGTAGGGGTGCTCGGCGGCGAGGGCGGCCTTGATCTCGTCGTCCTCGATGATGCGGTGCTCGGCGGTGTCCACCAGGAACATGCGGCCGGGCTGGAGGCGGCCCTTGCGGACGACCTTGCCCGGGTCGATGTCCAGGACGCCGACCTCGGAGCCGAGGACGACGAGGCCGTCGTCGGTGACCCAGTAGCGGCCCGGACGCAGACCGTTGCGGTCGAGAACGGCTCCGACCTGGGTGCCGTCCGTGAAGGTGACGCAGGCGGGGCCGTCCCAGGGCTCCATCATCGTGGAGTGGTAGGCGTAGAAGGCACGCCGGGCGGGGTCCATCGACTCCCGGGACTCGGGGCTCTCCCACGCCTCGGGGACCATCATCAGCACCGAGTGCGGCAGCGAACGGCCGCCGAGGTGCAGCAGCTCCAGGACCTCGTCGAAGGAGGCCGAGTCGGAGGCGTCGGGGGTGCAGATCGGGAAGATCCGCTCCAGGTCCCGGCTCTCGCCGCCGAAGAGGTCGGAGACGAGCTGGGACTCGCGGGCGCGCATCCAGTTGCGGTTGCCCTTGACGGTGTTGATCTCGCCGTTGTGGGCGATGAACCGGTAGGGGTGCGCCAGCGGCCAGCTCGGGAAGGTGTTCGTGGAGAACCGCGAGTGGACGAGGGCGATCGCGGAGCCGAAGCGCCGGTCGGAGAGGTCCGGGAAGAAGGGCTCCAGCTGCCCGGTGGTGAGCATGCCCTTGTAGACGATCGTGCGCGCGGACAGGGAGGGGAAGTACACCCCGGCCTCCCGCTCGGCGCGCTTGCGCAGCAGGAACGCGAACCGGTCCAGCTCCAGACCCGTGCGCGGGCGGGCGCCGTTCCCGGCGGCGTCGGCCACGAAGAGCTGGCGGAACTGCGGCATGGTGGCGCGCGCGCCGTTGCCCAGCAGTTCGGGCGCGACGGGCACCTCGCGCCAGCCGAGGACGGTCAGGCCCTCCTCGGCGGCGATCGCGCCGATCCGGGAGACGGCGGCCTCGGCCTCGGTCTCGTCGGCGGGGAGGAAGGCGATGCCGACGGCGTAGCCGCCCGCCTCGGGCAGGTCGAAGGACACGGACTCGCGCAGGAAGGCGTCCGGGACCTGGACCAGGATGCCGGCGCCGTCACCGGAGTCCGGCTCCGAGCCGGTGGCGCCACGGTGCTCGAGATTGCGCAGAACGGTCAGCGCCTGCTCCACGAGCCGGTGGCTCGCTTCGCCGGTGAGGGTGGCCACGAAGCCGACACCACAGGCGTCGTGCTCGTTTCGGGGGTCGTACAACCCCTGCTTGGCAGGGTGGGCCGCCATAGACGCTGCACGCATCGGCTCTCCCGTCGTCGTCGTGGCATGAACAAGTGCCGAGGGACGACGTTGGCCCTCTGCGATCAAAATTTCGTGCAGATTACATGATGGTCAGTTTCCCGGAAAGTGGATAACCGAGTCCACCATACGGACGCCGAACGGGTGGTCCGTACTCTGCGGAAGAGGTGTTGCCCCTGCTCACGCGGGGGGGTGGTGCGGGCGTCATTGCTCGCAGCGCTATGCGCTTCTGCCCGGTGCCCACGATTCTGAAACCGCTGGGAAACGTGAAACCTTCCACGGAAGCGCGGGGTCACCGAGCGCGGTCAGCCGATCGCGGCGCCCAGGAGCGATCCCAGGACGTAGGTCACCGCGGCGGCGGACCCTCCCAGGATGAACTGTCGGAGCCCGGTGTACCACCAGGGACGGACGGTGACCTTCGACACGGCCGCCCCGCACAGGAACAGCCCGACGAGGGCCAGCGTCACGGCCGGCCACACCTGCGTCGCGCCCAGCAGATACGGCGCGACGGGCAGCAGGGCACCGAGCGCGAAGGCACTGAACGAGGAGACGGCGGCCACCAGGGGCGACGGCAGGTCCGTCGGATCGACGCCGAGCTCGTCGCGGGCGTGGATCTCCAGCGCCTGGTCGGGGTCGCGGGAAAGCTGCTCGGCGACCTCCTCCGCCAGCGGACCGGCCACCCCACGCGCCCGGTAGCGTGCGGCCAGCTCCCGCTGCTCGCCCTCCGGGTCCTCGCGCAGCTCGCGCCGCTCCACGTCCAGCTCGGCCAGGACCAGCTCCCGCTGGGAGGCCACGGAGGTGTACTCCCCGGCGGCCATGGAGAAGGCACCGGCGGCCAGCCCGGCCAGGCCCGTCAGGACGATGGTCTGCGGAGCGACGGAGCCACCCGCGACGCCGGTGATCAGGGCGAGGTTGGAGACCATGCCGTCCATGGCGCCGAACACGGCCGGACGCAGCCACCCGCCGTTGACGTCGCGGTGGGTGTGAACGCGGGGCCGCTCTCCTGGCAACACACGTCCGACGGTAGGCGGCGGCCGGGGCCGCCGCCAGCAAGGCAGGCCGAACTGACCTGCCTCACCGGCATCCGGTCACGCCCGGCCGGAAGGCCCCGCCGCGTCGGACGCCGCGTCGGCCGCGCGGTCCGGAGCGGCGTCCTTGCCGGAGGTCGCCCCGGAGGTGCCGTCGGCGGGGGTGTCCTTCGCGGGGGTGTCCTTCGACAGCGTTTCGGCGTCGGATGCGGGCTTCACCCCGTCCGGGTCGGGCTCGACGACGGCCTCGCGGCCCGGGCGACGCTTGGCGGAGACGACGATGAAGGCCACCGCCGCCAGGAACACCAGCAGGGACGTCCAGTTGTTCAGCCGCAGGCCGAGGATCTCGTGCGCCTCGTCGATGCGCAGGTACTCGATCCAGAACCGGCCCGCCGTGTATCCGGCGACGTACAGCGCGAAGGCCCGGCCGTGGCCGAGGCGGAAGCGGCGGTCGGCCCAGATGACGAGCGCCGCGACGCCGAGGCACCACAGCGACTCGTACAGGAACGTGGGGTGGAACGTGCCCTCGTGCGTACCGTTGTCGATCTCCACGGCCCACGGGACGTCCGTCGCCCGGCCGTACAGCTCCTGGTTGAACCAGTTGCCCCAGCGGCCGATCGCCTGGGCGACGGCGAGCGCGGGGGCGACGGCGTCGGCGTAGGCGGGCAGCGGGATGCCCCGGCGCCGACAGGCGATCCAGGCGCCGAGCGCGCCGAACGCGACGGCGCCCCAGATGCCGAGGCCGCCCTCCCAGATCTTCAGCGCGTCGACGGGGTCGCGGCCCTCGGCGAAGTAGAGCTGGTAGTCGGTGACGACGTGGTACAGCCGTCCGCCGACGAGACCGAACGGGACGGCCCACACCGCGACGTCGGCGACCGTGCCGGGACGGCCGCCGCGCGCCACCCAGCGCCGGCCACCGAGCCAGACGGCGACGAAGACGCCGAGGATGATGCACACGGCGTAGCCGCGCAGCGGGAACGGGCCGAGCTCGATCTCACCGCTCGACGGGCTGGGGATAGACGCGAGGATGTCCATGGCCCTTCAGACGCTACCCTGCCCGGCCCGGGAGGCGGTAACCGCCCGGGCCCCGCACCCGTGCGTCACGCGGCGTCGGCGGCGGCCTTCTCGACCTTGGCGCGCAGGCTCTCGGGGGTGAGCGGGTCGTTCGGGTCCCCGTAGAGGCTCTCGCCGTTCAGCAGGACGGTCGGAGTGGCGTTGTACTCGGAGGCGGTGAAGGCGTCGTTGGTGCGCGTCACCCGGGTGTCGTGGGTGCCGTTCTGGACGCAGGAGCGGAACTCGGGGCTGTCGAGGCCGGGGATCTCACCGGCGAGCTCGATCAGGTGGTCCTTGTCGGCGAAGGTGTCCTCCTGCTCCGGCGGCTGCTCGGCGTAGAGCAGGTCGTGGTAAGGGGTGAACAGCTCTGCGTCCTTGGCACAGTGCGCGGCGTTGGCCGCGTACTTCGAACCGTTCCCGCCCATGTTGCCGTCGATGATCGAGACCAGGTGGTACTCGACCCGGACCTTCCCCTCGTCGGTCAGCTCGTGGACGGTGTCCTTGAACGCCAGCTCGAACTGGGCGCAGCCCGGGCAGCGGAAGTCCTCGTAGATCGTGAGCGTGACGGGGGCCTTGCCCTTGCCCTCGGTGACGGGCGGCGCCGCCTTGCCGTCGCCCTTCTCCTGCGAGCCGCCGGCCGCCGCGTAACCCACCACGCCGACGACGGCGAGTACGCCCACGGCGACGAGGCCGGCCTTCAGTCCGCGCCTGCGCTTCTGCGACGCCTGCTCCCGCTCGCGCTGCTCCCGCAGCCGCGCGACGGCGGGGCGGCTTCCCTCCTGGCTGCTGTGGCTCATCACACCCGGGCCAACGACCGTGCGGCCGTTTCGCCCGCGCTCGGCGCCGCATTTCCCCCGAAGGGACGACGGCCGGGGGCGGCTTGACGACCGCTGGGCGTGGTTTCGGACCGGTCGTCGCACGGAGGTGTACCGCTTGTCGCGCGCCCGGAACGTTCACCGCACGTACCGGAGTGCCGCTTCCCCCGTGCTGTGACGCTGCTTACCTTCCCCCCAGTTCCCCCTGCCGAGGAGGCGTTCATGCCGACAGATCACCCACCGCACTCCCGCTCACCGGAGGAGGAGCGGGCGGAACGGACGGTAGCGATGCACACCGACGCGCGCTTCCTTGAGCTGAAGCGACGGCTACTGGTCTTCGTCTTCCCCATGAGCGTCGCCTTCTTCGCCTGGTACCTGCTGTACGTGCTGATGTCCGCGTACGCACGCGACCTCATGTCCACGGTGCTGTTCGGGACCGTCAACGTGGCGCTCGTCTTCGGCGTGCTCCAGTTCGTCAGCACCTTCGGCATCGCCGTCCTGTACTCCCGCTACGCGGGCCGGCGGCTCGACGCGCTCGCCGACTCCCTGCGCGAGGAGCTGCACGGGCAGGAGCCCGTGCCCGCCGGCCGTACCGCCCCCGAGGATTCGGAGCGTTCCGCATGATGCTCGCCGCTGAGACCAGCGATTCCAGCCGCGCCATCACGCTGCTGCTGTTCGTGTCGATGATCGCGGTGACCCTGATCATCACGGTCAGGGCCAGCCGCCAGACGAAGTCAGCCGCCGACTTCCACTCCGGCGGGCGCGGCTTCACCGGGCTGCAGAACGGCTTCGCGATCGGCAGCGACTACATGTCCGCCGCCTCCTTCCTCGGTATCGCGGGGATGATCGCGCTGTTCGGCTACGACGGCTTCCTCTACTCGATCGGCTTCCTGGTCGCCTGGCTCGTCGCCCTGCTCCTCGTCGCCGAACTGCTCCGCAACTCCGGTCGCTTCACGATGGCCGACGTGCTGTCCTACCGCATGAAACAGCGGCCGGTCCGGACCGCGGCGGCCGTCTCGACCCTCACCGTGTCCGTCTTCTACCTGCTCGCGCAGATGGTCGGGGCGGGCGCGCTCATCGCCCTGCTGCTCGGCATCGCCCCCGGCGAGACGTACCTCGGCATGGACGCGGACACCGCCAAGATCGCCGGGATCGTCGTCGTCGGCATCCTCATGATCGTCTACGTCACCTTCGGCGGGATGAAGGGCACCACCTGGGTGCAGATCATCAAGGCCGGGATGCTGATGGGCGGCGCGTTCCTGCTGACGGTGATGGTGCTGGGCGTCTACGGCTTCGACCTCGGCGCCCTGATGAACGACGCGGCGGGCGCGAGCGGAGCCGGACAGTCGTTCCTCGAACCCGGGCTGCGCTTCGGCACGGAGGTTCCGGGCGACGCGCTCCAGACGCTGTGGAACAAGCTGGACATGATCAGCCTGGGCCTCGCCCTGGTGCTCGGAACAGCCGGGCTGCCGCACATCCTGATCCGCTTCTACACCGTCCCCGATTCCAAGACGGCCCGGAAGTCGGTGAACTGGGGCATCGGGCTCATCGGCACCTTCTACCTGATGACCCTGGTCCTGGGCTTCGGCGCGGCGGCCCTCGTGGGCAAGGAGGCCATCACGGCCCAGGACGCGGCGGGGAACACGGCGGCGCCGCAGCTCGCCGAGGCGGCGGGCGAGCACTTCGGCGGTTCGGGGCTGGCCGCCGTGATGCTGGCGATCATCGCGGCGGTCGCCTTCGCGGCGATCCTCTCCACCGTGGCGGGCCTGACCATCGCGTCGTCCTCCTCCCTGGCCCACGACTTCTACAACAGCGTGCTGCGCGGCGGTAAGGCCACCGAGCAGGACGAGGTGCGGGTCGCCCGGATGTCGGCGTTCGGCGTGGGAGCGGTGGCGATCGTGCTGGCCATCTTCGCGCAGAGTCTCAACGTCGCCTTCCTCGTGGCGCTGGCCTTCGCCATCGCCGCCTCGGCGAACCTGCCGACGTTGCTGCTGAGCCTGTTCTGGAAGCGCTTCAACACGCAGGGCGCGGTGGCCGGTATCTACGGCGGTCTGATCAGCGCGGTGGGACTGGTGATCTTCTCCCCCGTGGTGTCGGGCTCGGAGAAGGCACTCGTCACCGGCGCCGACTTCGCCTGGTTCCCGCTGGCCAACCCGGGCCTGGTGTCGATCCCGCTCGGGCTGCTGTGCGCGGTGGTCGGGACGCTGCTCTCCGACGAGCGCGACCCCCGGCGGTTCGCGGAGCTCCAGGTCCGCGCCCTGACCGGGGCCGGCGCCGAACCGGCGGGCGACCACTGACCCACCCCGCCCCCGCGCCCACGGTGCCCCGGCCGACCCCGTCGGCCGGGGCACCGCCGCGTGGCACGGCGGGACGGCGGACGTCAGGGGGCGTGGAGGCGCAGGACGGCGCGGGTGGCGCCCTCGGGGGGTGAGCCCCAGCGCAGGGAGACGCCGACCATCGTGGCGAACGCCAGGGGGACCGTCCACGCCGCCGGCTGGGCGAGCAGGACCGTCAGGAGGCCGGAGGCGTACGTACCGGCCACCGAGGCGAGCGCCGCGCCCGTCGCCGAGACGCCGCCGACGACCAGGCCGCAGACCGCGCCCGGCAGGGTGAGGCGGGGCCACCAGATGCCGAGGACCAGCAGCGGGCAGAAGGTGGAGGCGGCGACGGCGAAGGCCCAGCCCACCATGACGTTGATGTCGACGTGCGCGGCGGGCAGGGACAGCAGCACCGCGACGAACGCTCCGGCGGCGACGGCCAGCCGGAGCCGGGAGAGGCCGCTGCCGAACAGGTCGTGGGAGAGCCCGCCCGCCAGGGCGAGCAGCAGCCCCGAGGACGTGGAGAGGAAGGCGGCGAAGGCGCCGGCGGCCACGAGGGCCGTGAGCAGGCTGCCCAGGGTGCCGGGGGCGACCTCGCCGGGCAGGACGACGGCGACCGTGTCCGTGGCGCCCTGGTGCACGAGGTGCGGCGTCAGGACGCGGCCGAACAGGCCGTAGACCACGGGGAAGAGGTAGAAGACGCCGAGCAGGGCGATCACCATGACGGCCACGCGGCGTGCCGCCCGCGCGCTGGCGCTGGTGTGGAAGCGCATGACGACGTGCGGCAGCCCGACCGCGCCCAGCGTCGTGGCGAGGAGGACGGACCAGGTGCTGAGCAGCGGGTACCCGGCGTCCCCGATGTCGAGCAGCGGCCGGCTCCAGCCGTCGGGGACGGTGACCGGTTCCAGGGCCCGCGCGCGGGTGTCCGCTCCCGCCCGCACGACGAGGAAGACGGCGGGCACGGCGATGAAGGCGAGCTTCACGAGGTAGTGGAAGGCCTGCACGTACGTCGCCGACCGCATCCCGCCCATCGCGATCGACCCGCTGACGACCAGCCCGGCCAGCACCACGCCCACCCAGTACGGTGTACCGCTGACCAGCTGGAGCACCACACCCGCGCCCTTGAACTGCGGCACCAGGTAGAGCCACATGATGACGAGCACCACGAGCCCGCACAGCCGCCGCACACTGGTGGACGCGAGCCGGTACTCGGCGAAGTCGGGGACGGTGAAGGCGCCCGAGCGGCGCATGGGACCGGCCACCAGCGCGGCCACGGCCACGTACCCGGCGGTGAAGCCGACGGCGTACCACATGGTGCCGATGCCGTCCTTGAGGAGCAGCCCGGCCAGGCCCAGCACGGAGGCGGCGGAGACGTACTCCCCCGCGATGGCCATGGCGTTCCAGCCGCTACCGACCCGGCGGGAGGCGACGAGGAAGTCGGGGGTGGTGCGCGCCGCCCGCACGCCGTACACGCCGATGGCCAGGCTCGCGGCGATGAGGAAGCCGATGGCCAGCAGGCCGGTCACGCGGGCCCGCCCGTCGTCGCGCGCGTCATGGGCCGCCGTCCCCGGTGGCACCGTCCGGGCCGTCCCCGGTGCGGGCGGGCGGGGGCCGCAGGCGGTCCTCCGTGCGCTCGGCGGTCCGCACGTGCCGCGCCGCGATGAGCAGCAGGAGCGGATAGGTGGCGGTGGCGAGCACCAGCCAGGAGAGCGGGACACCGCCGACCGTCAGCCGGTCCAGGGCCGGGAGGGCGGCGATGAGGCCGCTGGTGCCGAACAGGACGAGGGCGAGCAGGGCGACGGTGCGCACGGCGGCGCGGCGCTGGGCGACGAAGACGCGACGGGCCAGCGCGGGGTCGGCCGGGCCGGGCAGCGGCAGCGGACGCCGGACGCCGCGCACGCCCCGGGCCAGGGCGATGCGGGTCTGCGGGCTGGTGACCCGCACGCGCCGGGGGCCGGTCACCGCGCGGCCCGGCCCAGCTGCCCGCTGCGGGCGGCCTCGATGAGCTGTTCCTTCAGACCGCGTGCGTGGCGGCGGCTGACCGGCACGTCCCCGGCCGGGGTGGCGGCCACCAGCCCGGCGGAGCTGGTGACGCGCAGGTCGTGTACCCAGCCCACGGCGACGAGGTAGCCGCGGTGGACGCGGACGAATCCGGCGGGCGCCCACACCTCCTCCAGGTAGGAGAGGGAGAGCCGGATGAGGTGGGTGCCGTCGGCGGTGTGCAGCCGCACGTAGTCGCCGTGCGCCTCGGCGAACTGGATGTCGTCCCGCCGGACGAAGACGGTGCGCCGGCTGTGCTCGATCTGCACGACGGCCAGCTCGTCCGCGGGAGGAGC